>JACPGM010000081.1 GCA_016188985.1 Lentisphaerota bacterium
GAGTCCGCCGGGACGTTGTTGTCTAACTTGGTCCAGGTCAGTCCGTTGGTGGAGGTGGCGTAATAAATGGAATAGCGTCCCGGCGTGCCACCCCATCCCGAGTACCACATCTTATAGGTGGACCCGTCCTGGAGCACGAACTTGATAGAGGCGTGAGTAGCATCGCCTTTGCCGGCGTTGCCTAAGGGGATTCTGCCGTTGGTGCTTACGCTGTCCGAAACGGCGGGGGTGGTGTTGTCATACTTGGTCCACTCCAGGCCGTTGGGTGAGGTTGCGTAATAAATGCGATAGGAGCCCCCAGCTCCCCAAATTTGTCCCGAGTACCACATCTTATAGGTGGAACCCTCCTTGAGCACGAACGGGTCAGTCACGCCGTTAGTGTCGCCTTTTCCGGCGGTGCCCAAGGGGATTTTGCCGTTGGTGGAGCTGCCATCCGAATTTGCCGGGACGGTGTTGTCGTATTTAGTCCAGTTAACCGTCTGGGCTAAGGCCGCGTTCTGGCTGAGGAGCAGGCCCAGAAGCAGAGCCAAGCCAAAAGCTCCCCGGGCTTCAAGCCGCTGTTTCCAGGGCTGCCGGCTTCCAAACAGGCGCTTGAGAAAGCTCATAGTTATATCCTTTGCATATACGTTAGTCCGCCCGGCCGCGCCCGGCAAGTTTAAACACCGGCAGCATAAACACCGACAGCATCAAAACGCCGCGTGAGGATAACCCGGCAACCTTTATGGGGTTATGGGGTAGGGCGCGTTCGTCCAGCCTTCGTAGCCAGTAGGCTTACTACGGCGGAGTAGGCCCGAACGCGCCTGCCTGCGCCGAAGCGGCTTCGGTAGGCAGGCCGCGGACCGTCGTCGCGCCGTAGAGGCGCTTTGCCGCGTCGCGAAGGCGGACGGCTCGGCGAGCCGTCCCTTCCTCCCTGGCGGACTCGTGCTTCGTAGCGAAGGCTTACTTCGCAGAGTAGCATCAGCCTGCCGGCGGAACCTTCACGCGACCACCTCGTAACTGACATTACGAAATGTCACCCTGATTCCATCACGGGCACGGCGGTGTCCCACTGCTTGAGTCGGGCAATATCATAGCCAAGCTGCGTATATTCCAAGTTCAGCTTCTTCTCTTCGGCCAAGGTAAGCTTTTGCGCCGGATTTAAGCGGGCGGTTTGACGAAACTGGTTAATCTCCTTCCGGCGGCGCTGGAGCGCCGCCGCGCGGATATCCAGGATGAGGAGTTTAACCGGCGCCGCCTGGTCTTTAAGATCTTCCTGAACCTTATTCGGCGCCACCAGCGCCTGGGCCGCAAACCGCGACAGATCCGCTGAGGCGGCGCAACGACTCTCCCGCGGCGTTGATGGCACGGCCAATACCTGAGCCACGAACCGGAACAACTCCCGTTCCTCATTATCATTTTGGGCAATAATGCCCATAACATCCGTTCCGCTTTGCTCGGCCTCAAGACATACCCGCATGACCTGCCGGCAGAGGGGATCCGTCACCATGTCCAACGGCAAATAAGTTCTCACCAGGCCGCAAAGCTGCGGATTCGCCACCAGATGTCCGGCCAGCGCCAATTCTTTGAGCGGCCGCGCCAGCGTTGCCGCCACCGTTTTTCCAGTCGGCTCAATTACTTGGGGCCGACTGCGTTTCAGCACCTTGTCCAGCTCCCGCTCCAAGGCGAGCGCGGGCACCGCCAGGCGCTCAGCGGCCTGCTGAATAAGCCGGGCTTGCTGGACCGCGTTAGGCGTGCGAGCGATTGTGGCGACCACCGCCGCGGCCACGCGCATAAGACCGGCTTCCGTGTCAAGCCGCTCGCGGCCGGCAAGCACATCAATCTGAAAATCCAGGAGCGAGCGCGCGGCGCTGAGCAGGCCGCGGAACTGGGCCGGCCCATCCTCATGGCGCAGCAGCGAATCAGGGTCTTCGCCCTCTGGCAGCGCCGCGATGCGCACGGCCAATCCGGCCTGCAGGAACGTGTCCGCCGCCCGCAAAGCGGCATCCTGTCCGGCCCGGTCGGCGTCGCCGACGAGCACGACACTATCGGCATAGCGCTTCAGGATGCGGGCATGGTCGGCGGTAAAGGCCGTGCCCTGAGCCGCCACCGCCGTGGGAAAGCCGGCCAGATGACAGCGAATGACGTCAATTTGCCCCTCGCAGACGATGGCCGCGCGCGCTTCCACGATGGCGCGGCGGGCCTTGTCGAGCGCATAGAGAACGTGCCCCTTGCGGAACAGCGCCGTTTCGGGCGTATTGACATATTTGGCCTGCTCGGCTTGCTCGGTCAAGACGCGCCCGCTGAATCCGACGACGCGCCCTTGCTCGTCGCGGATCGGGAACATGAGGCGGTTGCGGAAGCGGTCATACCAGCCCTTCGACGCCGGCTGTTCCGGCCCGCCTGCAACGCTATGCGTAGCATTGCGGGCAGGCCGGGCCTTGGCCGGAATAACCAGGCCGGCGGCTTCCAGTTGTTCGGGCGCATATTTTTTCCCCGCCCAGCGCAGGAGGGTATCCCAGGATTCCGGAGCAAAGCCGATAGCAAACTCCGCGACGGCCGCCGCGGGCAGCGAGCGCGCCGCGAGGTAGTCCCGGGCCGCAGCGCCTTCCGGTTTTTTAAGCAAAATCTCCTGGTACAGTCCGGCCACGGCCGCGTTGATTTCGTAAAGCGTCTCTTTGCCGAACCGACCGTCGGTGCTGTCGGCTTCCAGTTGCAGGCGGATACCGGCGCGCCGGGCCAGCAATTTGACCGCCGCCATGAAATCCACCTTTTCGAAATCCATGACGAACCGGAAGACGTCGCCGCCGGCGCCGCAGCCGAAGCAATGAAAGATCTGGCGCTGGGGATTGACCATGAAGGATGGCGTTTTTTCCTTATGGAACGGGCAGAGCGCCTTGAAGGCCGAACCGCTGCGCTGGAGCGCGAAATAACCGCCGATCACCGTCGCAATATCGTTATTGAGACGGATTTCTTCCAGCAGAGCGTGAGGCACCTTGAGCGGCATGGCTATTTTTCGTAACGACTCAGCTTCTGAGAAAACAATTTCCGCCCGTGGCGGATCCGCCTCTGGCGGAAACTACAAAATGCGCGTCATGCCTGAGGCAGATCCGCCTCTGGCGGAAAACACGCGAAATTTGAATACAATTTCTATTCCCATTTTCGTGCCTTTCGCGTGTTTCGTAGTTCCATTTCTTGACGACCTGAGTAGTCACTATTTTTCTTCAACCGGCGACTCCGGATTGGGCGCCGGCGCGGGTGGCAGCTCCGGCCCGGCCACGGCCGGGACGCCGTAAGACAAGCGCACCGCGCCAAGCTTTGCGACCACCGGCGGCGCGCACTGGAAGACGGCCTGCCCGATCCGGGATTGCTTGCGCACCACATCCCGCAGAAACTCATTGGGCCACAAGCCGATGGCAAATACCCACATGAACGTTACCAGCGTTCCCCGCAGTAAACCGGCCACCGCGCCGACCGGCCGGTCAATTTTGTCGTTGAACTTGATCGTCAGCAGAATACGCAGGAGCATGCGCACATTGAGTAATAAAAGGGCAATGCAGACAACGATCAGCAAAAACGCCACGGCCAGGGCCGCCTCCGGCGATTCCGCCAGCCGGGTGTGGTCGGTCAGCCCTCGTCCCACGGCCTGGTAAAATCTCAAGCCCATGGCCAGCACGATCCCGGTGCTGATCAGCCGGAAAAACTCGCCGGAGAGTCCCCGGCGCAGGCCCAGCAACACTTCCCACAGCACGATCACCAGCGCGCCGATTTCCACCAGCGTAAAAGTGTTGAAAAACGTCATGGCTTCAATGCTCCGCCCCGCAGCGTTTTCAGCCGCGCCTGAGCTTCGGCCATACGCCCATCGGCGGCAAAGCGCCCGACAAAACGTTCATAAGCCTGGATAGCCTGATTGGTCAAGCTTAAGTGCTGGTCATAAAGCTGAGCCAACATCCAGAGAGGTTCCGGCCAGTCGGGCTCAAGTTGGAGCGCTTGTTTCAAGGAAACCACCGCGGTGTCGAACTCCTTTTTTTCCACGGCCAGTTGGGCCAGCGTCAAGTTCGCTTCGAACCAGCTATTGCTCAGCGCCACGGCCTGCTTTAAATGGGTCATGGCTTCATCCGCTTCGGCGCGTTCCCGCCAATAGAGGCTCAAGTCGTAATGGGCGCGCGCTGACTTCGCGGCAAGTTTGTCGGCTTCGCGGACGGCCCGGTCCCGCGCGGAAAGTTTGTCGGCGCGCTCGGCGGCGCGGGCCGCCCGCAGATAAGTATAGACCGCTTCGTCCGGGCGGTTTTGCTGCTGCAGCGTGCGCGCTGTTCCGAGCAATTCATCGTATGACTCCGCGCGGGGTTCCGCGGGAGTATCAGCCGGCGCCGGCAAGTCCTGTTTGGCGCCGGGCGCGGGGGGCCGGGCGGCGGACATGGCCGCGGAAGTTTTTGGCGGGGCTATGGCCGAGGACGCCTTGGCAATCTCCTGGAGCGCTTGCCGGGCGTGCGCGGCGAACGGCCCTTCCGGGGCCAGACGCACATAATCCTTGAACAACTGCGCGGCCTGGGAATCATTTTTCAGCCAGCGGTGATTGACCACGGCCAGGTTATAAATGGCCGGGGCATAGCGGGCATCCTGGGCGAGCGCTTCCTGCAGCCGGGAAATGGCCGGCGCCAGATTGGTCCGGCCAATTTCCAGGAGCGCCAGAGCCGTAAGAATACGGGGCTCGCCCGGCGCGCGCCGGCGCGCCTCGTCCAAGGTTGTCAAAGCATCGCTCCAGCGCTGCTGCCGGCAAAAAATCTGACTTTGATATTCCAGGGCGCGGGTGCCGGCGGCATCCAGTTGCGCCGCCTGACGGAAAAAGGCCGCCGCCTGCGTATTGCTGCCGCACTCGGCCAGGACAACCCCGGCATTATAGACCGGCTCGGCGAACCGCGCATCCAGCCGGGCGCTCAACACGAAAGCGCCCAGCGCATTCTCCCGCTGGCTGATACGGTGATAAGCCAGACCCAGGCTGTTATAAATGGAAGCCAGCGGCAGATTGGTTCCACCCGCCTCAATGCTTTTTTTCAGCAGGCGAATGCTCTGGGCATAATCTCCGCGCTTAAGCGCCTGCAGGCCTTGCCGATAGGCTTGGTTGGCCGGGTGCTCCCGACAGCCCGGCAGGAGCAGGATAATCGCCAGCGCCAGGATAAGTCCCTGGGTGAATCTGTTGATGGATATGATAAGTCTCACCTTGCTCCCGCCGTAGTGGCTGTAACCGCCGAGATTTATCTACCAGATTCAATCCGACTTGGCAACGTCCATCTCCCGGTTGCAAAAAAACACTTGCCTTTCGTCCGGGACTGTTGTTTATTTTGTCAGAGGCAGCCAAAAAAGCATCTGCCAAGGTCCCGAGGACGTAGCCGTGAAGGAAAAAATCCATCCGCAATATCAAGAGGCCACGATTACCTGCATTTGCGGCAACGTGGTTCATACCCGTTCAACGGTCAAGGAAATGAAGATCAACGCCTGCTCGGCCTGTCATCCCTTTTATACGGGCACGGCCAAATATGTGGATACGGGCGGGCGGGTGGAGCAGTTCAAAAAGCGCTACGGCAAGAAATAGCTTCAATAATGCTTAAGGGCCAGGGTGGACTTGCGCTTGACCACCCGGCCTTTTTTTTGCGCCTTTGCGTTTGTAGCCGTCGGACGTTAGGCCGACGTTCCGGTCCAGCGTAGGCGGATCCGCCTCTGGCGGAAAAAACGCGCCCCTATGTGGCGCGGCTACAGAAAGCAAGCCTATCGTCCCTGGACAGCGCCGGGCGGGCTCACGGCTACAACTTTGTCATGCCGTTGGCAGACCCGCCTCAGGCGGGAAATTCCTTAACGTTAAGTCTAACCGGAAACTTTTTCCATGGACATTTCACCGGCATTCGTGGATGCGCTCGCCGCGCGCCTGGCGGAGCGCGAGGAACAACTGGCCGCGGCCGCCGCCAGCGGCGAGCGCAATTTTCGGAACCTGCTCAAATCCCACGCGCGGCTGAAGAAAATCCTGGAACTGGCCAATACCTTCGCCCGGCTGGAGAAGACTATTGCCGAGCATCGGGAATTGATCGCCGGCAACAGCGACCCGGAACTTAAAACCCTGGCCCAGGCGGAGCTCTCCGAAGCCGAAAAAGCCCGGCCCGCGACCGAGCGCCTTCTGCTTATTGAACTTTCTGGGCCCAACCCCAATGACGAGCGCAATGTCATCATGGAAATCCGCGCCGGCGCCGGCGGCAACGAAGCGGCGCTTTTCGCCGGGGACTTAGCGCGCATGTATATGCGCTACGCGGAAAAGAAAGGCTGGCCGACCGAAATCATGGACGCCAGCCCGGCCGAACTGGGCGGCTACAAGGAAATAATTTTCGCCATCCAGGGCCAGGACGTCTTCCGCGCCCTGCAGTTCGAGGGCGGGACCCACCGCGTCCAGCGCATTCCCGTCACGGAAGCCGCCGGCCGCATTCACACCTCCACGGCCACGGTGGCGGTGTTGCCCGAGGCCGAGGATGTGGATGAAATCGTTA
Source organism: Lentisphaerota bacterium (assembly GCA_016188985.1). Classification (GTDB taxonomy): domain Bacteria; phylum Verrucomicrobiota; class Kiritimatiellia; order JAAZAB01; family JAAZAB01; genus VSJD01. The sequence continues at coordinate 6,510 of JACPGM010000081.1, forward strand.
TCAAGCCGGAAGACCTGCGCGTGGATGTCTTCCGCGCTTCCGGGGCGGGCGGCCAGCACGTCAACAAAACCGATTCCGCGGTGCGGCTCACCCATCTGCCGACGGGCCTGGCAGTAGCCTGTCAGGCCGAGCGCTCGCAGCATAAGAACCGCGCCAAGGCCCTGCGCCTCCTGCGTTCGCACCTGCTGGCTCGCCAGCGCCAGGAAACCCAAGACCGCGTGGTGGCCTCCCGCCGCGCCCAGATCGGCAGCGGCGACCGCAGCGAGCGCATCCGCACTTACAATTTCCCGCAAAACCGTCTGACCGATCACCGCATTCATTTCACGCTGTATACCCTGGAGAAAATCATGGAAGGCGAGTTGGAAGAGCTGTTAGGCGCGCTTTACGAGCATAACCACGCCACGCAAACCACCCTTTCCCTGGATCAGTTGCTGAAAATCTAAGTGCCGGATTTGGCAACTACTCAGCTATCTGAGAAAACAATTTCCGCCCGTGGCGGATGCTACTCTGCGAAGTAAACCTTCGCTACGAAGCACGAGTCCGCCTCAGGTGGATCATGCCTTAGGCAGACCCGCCTCTGGCGGGAACTACGAAATGCGCGTCATGCCTGAGGCAGATCCGCCTGTCACCGGATTTTGTAAATATTATGACCCTTATGGCTTCTGCTGATACACTGGCCGCCGTTCTCACCGCCGCTACCGCGCACGTGCAGGCCACGGCCCCCCATGAGGCCCGCCTGAAATGCGAATGGCTCCTGAGCAGTGCGCTCGGTTGCGCGCGGTTGGAACTCAGCGCCCGGCGCGATCAGCATCTCACTGAATCCCAGGTTCGGCAGGTTGAAGAAGGCGCCTTGCGCCTGGCCGCGGGCGAACCGCTGCAATACGTCCTGGGCGAAGCCGAGTTTTTGGGAAGAGTTTTTGCCTGCGACGCCCGCGCCTTAATTCCACGGCCGGAAACGGAACAACTGGTGGCGTGGCTCCTCGAGGACGAAACCCTCTGGCAAACTAAAGCGCCAACGATTGCCGATATCGGCGCCGGCAGCGGCTGTATTGTAATTTCCCTGGCCTTGGAACGGCCGCAAGGTCGGTACCTGGCCACCGATACCAGCGCCGTGGCGCTGGCGCTGGCCCGTGAAAACGCAGCGCGGCATGGCGTTTCCGCTCGCATCCGCTTCATTGAGGGTGATCTTTTGGCGGGCGCCGCGCCTGAAACGACCTTGACAGGCCTGGATGCCGTGGTGTCCAATCCGCCCTACGTGCGCGCCGCGGACTGGGCATGGCTGGAGAAGAGCGTGCGCGATTTTGAACCGCCGGCGGCGCTTCTGGGCGGCGCCGATGGCCTGGCCGTGATCCGGCCGCTCGTGGCGCAGGCCTTTCATGCGCTTAAACCCGGTGGAATGCTCTTCCTGGAAATCGGCGAAGACCAGGGCGCCACTGTTCAGGAGATTGTTCGGACGGCCGGCTTCCGCGACACACGCCTCCGAACCGACCTGGCCGGCAAGGACCGCCTGCTGCGGGCACGGAAATGAAAAAGGGACGTAACTACTCAGCTATCTGAGAAAACAATTAACGCCCGTGGCGGATCCGCCTCAGGTGGATCATGCCTTAGGCAGACCCGCCTCTGGCGGGAACTACGAAATGCGCGTCATGCCTGAGGCAGATCCGCCTCTGGCGGAAAATACACGAAATTTGAATACAAAGTCCATTCCAATTTTTAGCGCCTTTCGCGTGTTTCGTAGTTCGGAAATAGACATCACGCCGGCCATCGGCACTCATCTGGCCGGAGACATGTGCCGCTTGCGGCCGGCGGAAAAGATTCTGCATCCGCTCTTTGCCCGGGCCCTGGTGGCCGGGCGAAGCGCCGCTCCCGACGAAACCAGCATTTGCCTGCTGACGCTGGACCTCTGCACCATCGGTAATGAATGCGCGGCGCATCTGCGGCAGGAGCTTGCCCGCCAATTCGGTTTTCGGCGCGAAGCGGTAATGCTGCACCTGGCGCAGAATCATAGCGCGCCGTCTTTGGGCGGACACCTGTTCTTGACGCCGGACAGCCCCTATGTCTCCAAGGATTTCTGGTGGGTCTACCAGGGCGACCCAAACTACCTGGATTTCCTGGCGCCGCGCCTGCAGGAAGTCGTGCAAAGAGCCATCGCGGCCATGCAACCGGTTACTATGGCCTGCCTGGGCAGAGCCGACGGCCGGATCGCCCACAATCGCCGTTTTATCAAGCGCAACGGCTCGGTGCAGAGTCAGCCGTTGGTGGACGACCTCTTTGAGGTGCTCTGTGTGGAAGGCCCGACGGATCCCGAGGTCGGCGTCGCCGTTTTTAAGAATCGCGCCGGAGAGATCACCGCGGCTCTGCTCCACCACACCGGCCATCCTTGCAGCCATTTCAGTTCTAACTGGGTCACGCCGAGCTGGCCGGGCGCCTGGTGCCGGGCCTTCAAGCAACTCGCCGGCCAACAGTGCGTTCCTCTGATGCTTAACGGCTGCTGTGGCAACATCAATGTCTGGAGCAACGTGCCGTTCGAACGCATACCCGCTGACGAAACCGTGGCCGAATGGCTGATGCAGTCAACCGCCGCGGTCCTGGAGAAGCTCGTGTTCACCGAGCCAAGCGAGTTAGCCTGTAATAGCGTCATCTTGCCTATGAACTTCGCGGACCTGGAGCTCCAATTAGGCCGCGAAAACCTGGCGCACGCGCGCCAGTTGCTGGAAAAGCATCCGCAGCCGCGCTGGCGGGACCAAGCCAAAACCAACCTGGATGTCGAGTGGATTTTTGCGGTCGTGGCCAACGACCTGCACCGCCGGATCCAGAGCACCCAGACGTATTCCTACGAAGTTCAGGCCTTCCGCCTGGGCGACCTCGGCCTGGTGGGTCTGATCGGCGAGCCGTTCGTCGAGGGCCAACTGGAGATCAAGCGCCAGTCCCCGGCCAAACGCACTTTCGTGGCGCACATGTGCAACGGCTATATCGGCTACGTGCCCACCCGCCAGAGTCATCGCGCCTTTAACTATAACTTCCTGTCGCCGGAAGGCTCTCCGGTGCGCCGCGGCGCCAATCTCTTTCTGCTGCAGGAAGATGCCCTGGAACGGATCGGCGCCGCGGCGATTGACGCACTTAAAGGCCTGTTTGCTCCGCCGTAGTAATGGGTCACTTATGAGGTCGTCGCGTGAAGGTTCCGCCGGCAGGCGGATGCTACTCTGCGAAGTAAGCCTTCGCTACGAAGCACGAGTCCGCCAGGGTGGAAGGGACGGCTCGCCGAGCCGTCCGCGGCCTGCCTACCGAAGCCGCTTCGGCGCAGGCAGGCGCGTTCGGGCCTACCCTACCTGTTACCCCATGAGACTGAGGCCATACCCGCCGTAAAAGATTTCTGCTTGCATCGTTTGGGCAATCCTGCTAAGAAGCAAGCCGACGTTGCCGCAATTCCCGCAAGCTGGAGAACGCTAATGGCAGTTAAAATCAGATGCCGTAAGACCGGGGCCAACAACGATCCGTGTTTCCGGATCGTCGCCACCGACAGCCGCGCGCCCCGCGATGGCAAGAGTCTGGAAATCCTGGGCTGGTACGATCCCAAAAAAACCAAGGCCAACTTCCACCTGGAGCTCGAGCGTATTCAGGCCTGGCAAGGCAAGGGCGCCATTATTTCGGAAACGGTTCGCAGCCTGATCAAAAAAGCCCGCACCGTTCCCATGGCGGCGCCGGCGCCAACCACGACCTCCGCCACGCCTGAGGCTACTCCCGAGAAGACGGCCAGGGCCTGAGCGCATGAAAGAATTTATTGTCTACATCCTGAAGGGACTGGTTAATTATCCCGAGCAAATTGTAGTGGCCGAAATTTTCGGCCGGCAGACGGCCATCCTGGAAGTGCGCTGTCATCCCGAAGACATGGGCCGGATCATCGGCAAGAACGGCAAGACCATCGGCGCCCTGCGCGTGCTCCTGACCAGCCTGGCGGCCAAGCAAAAGCGCCGCACCATCCTCGAAGTCGTCGAGTAAAGTACGGAAGGCAAGCCACTCTGCTAAAGGCCATGTGAGGCAAGGCGCAGGATTAATGCCTCAGCCATCTTAAAGGGGCAAGAGGTAGGGCGCGTTCGTCCAGCCTTCGTAGCCAGTAGGCTTACTACGGCGGAGTAGGCCCGAACGCGCCTGCCTGCGCCGAAGCGGCTTCGGTAGGCAGGCCGCGGACCGTCGTCGCGCCGTAGCGGCGCTTTGCCGCGTCGCGAAGGCGGACGCCCCGGCGGTGCGTCCCTACCCTCACACGACCACCACATAACTGGACCTTCCGCGCAGGAAAGTTATTCCCATGGGAACCACATTGCAGGTTGATATCATTACCATCTTCCCTTCCATGGTGCGGGGATTCCTGGAAGAAAGCATCATGAAGCGCGCCGCCGAGCGCGGGGCCGTTACCTTCCGGGTAATTAACCTGCGCGATTTTACCGGCGACCGCCACCAGAGCGTGGATGACCGCCCTTACGGCGGTGGGCCGGGCATGGTTATGAAGCCGGAACCGTTCTTCAAGGCCGTGGAAGCGGCACGCGGCGTGGCGCGTGACGCGCCACGGGTAATCCTCATGTCGCCCCAAGGACGTCCCTTCAGCCAGGCCTTGGCGGCCGAGCTTGCCCGCGCGCAGCATCTGATCTTTCTTTGCGGCCATTATGAGGGCGTGGACGAGCGCGTGGCCCAAGCCGCGGCCACTGATGAAATTTCAATTGGCGACTACGTGCTGACCAACGGCACCCTGGCGGCCGCCGTGGTGATTGACGCCGTGGTGCGGCTCCTGCCCGATGTCCTGGGCGCCAAGGACGCTACCGCGGAAGAGTCGTTCCAGGACAACCGCCTGGAATACCCGCAATACACCCGCCCCGAAAATTTCCGGGGCTTGCGCGTACCGGATATTTTACTGACCGGCGACCACGCGGCCATCGCCCACTGGCGCTCAGAGCAGTCCCGCCAACGCACCCGCGCGCGGCGACCGGACTTGCTGATCCAGCCTGAGGCGGATCCCTGGCCTGGCTCGGGCAGGCTGCCTTCGTCAGAAAAGTCTTGACGGGCCAACGCTTAGGCCTACAATCGCTCGCCAAACCGCTGAAAAGTTTTTGGGCAAACGATCGCCCCAAGGTTTTTGCACGCTAATGAGCACGAGCATACTGAAAGCAATTGACCTGGAAAACCGCAAGAAGGAGCCCTTGGCTGGCTTTGCGGTCGGCGACAGCGTCAAGGTCCTGATAAAAATCAAGGAAGGCGATAAGGAACGCCTGCAGGCTTTTGCCGGCACGGTGATTGCCCGCAAGGGTTCCGGCGCTACGGAAACCTTTACCGTCCGCCAGATTTGTTTCGGCGAAGGGGTCGAACGTGTTTTCCCGCTGCACTCGCCGAACTTAGCCGGCCTTGAGGTGGAAGACCGCGTGAAAAGGAAGCGGGCCAAATTGTATTATCTGCGGAAGCGCACTGGCAAAACGGCCAATCTGGAAACGCAGCCGGCTTAATACCTTGGCAGAGAGAGCATGGAGGAAAACGCAGGCTTGCTGCAATTCGAACGCTTAGCGTGGGCCCGCGGCTGCCGGCGCGTGGCCGGCGTGGACGAAGCCGGGCGCGGCCCCCTGGCCGGCCCGGTCGTGGCGGCCGCCGTCGTATTTGCCCAGGCTTTCATCGAGCAGGAAGAGCATCTCAGCTTTGCCGCGCTCACCGATTCCAAGCAGCTTACCGAACGCCAGCGCGAGCGGTTCTTCGAACTGCTGGTTAAGTCTCCCGAAGTCGAAATCGGCGTTGGTTTCGGCGATGTGCCCGAAATTGACAAGCTCAACATCCTGGCCGCCACGCACCGCAGCATGCAACGGGCCTTGGCGCAACTGACCGCTCCCCCGGAGTATGCCCTGATTGATGGCCGGGCGGTGCCTGGTCTTCCCTGTCCTTCCCTGGCCATCATTAAAGGCGATTGCCGCAGCCTTTCGATCGCCGCCGCCAGCGTGATCGCCAAGGTGACACGCGACCGCTTAATGACCAATCTCGACCGCGAGCATCCTGAATACGGGTTTGTGCGCCACAAAGGCTACGGCACGGCCGCGCATATCCAGGCCCTCCTGAAATATGGCGCTATCTCCCAGCATCGCCGCTCGTTCCGGCCAGTGCGCGACATGGAGACCATCCGCGGCCGGCTGAATCCCGACCATGATCGGGACCGGTGCCATGTGGAAAATTTTAAACCTCCTGCTGTCCGCTAAGGCCGCGGCCAAGCCTCCGACCGCGGGCCGCTGGGGCGAAGAGCAGGCCGAGCGCGCGTTGCGCAAGAAAGGCTACGCCATTCTCGGCCGCCGCGTCCGCATCGGCCGACGCGATGAATTGGACTTGGTGGCGCGGGACGGCGCCGTACTGGTGTTTATCGAAGTCAAGACCCGCAAAACCGAGACGTTCGGCCGGCCTGTGGCGGCAGTCAACCGCGCCAAGCGGCACTACCTTGCGCGCGCCGCCGTGCGCTATCTCAAACGCCTGCATCCGGCGCCTCGCGCGTTCCGTTTCGATGTTGTCGAAGTAATCGGCGCGGCCGGCGCGGGCGCGCCGCTGGTCCGCCACATTGAAAATGCCTTTCCCCTGGACCGCTGTTACCGCGTTCCATGAAGCCAAAGTCTTGAGTGCTTGACGCTTAGTTGGTAGCCGCGCCCGTGAGGGCGTGGACTCTTCCGGCGGCCACGGCGTTCCCTCCTGAGGCGGGTCCGCCTGTGGCGGAACCGCCGCGGCTACCTGTTCTCGTGTTCCGTGAAGCAAAAGCCTTGAGCGCTTGACGCTAAGCCGCCGCTGTGCGATATTCCCGGCACTGAACCGTAACTGCGCAACCCGACGAACAATAAGACAAAGTGGAAAACCATGCAATTCGATGACGCCCAGAAAGATGCCGTTCGGCGCTGGGTAGCCGAAGGTTGCAGCCTGGCCGATATCCAGAAGCGCTTGAGTAACGAATTCAAACTCTCCGTAACCTTCCTGGACTTGCGCTTTATGATCCTGGATCTCGGCCTGAAGATTAAGGAACAGGCTAAGACAACCAGTCCAGGACTGGCGCTGGGCAACAATCCAACGGCACGGACGGCCCAGGCCGCGGAGGGTTTTGAACCGGAAACCGCCGGTGGCGTTTCCGTCACGCTCGACCGCGTCATGAAACCCGGCGCGGTGGTGAGCGGCACGGTTCGGTTCAGCGACGGTGTTTCGGCTTCCTGGCTGCTGGACCAGCTTGGCCGCCTGGCGCTGGACGCGCGCAAGCCGAATTACCGGCCCAGCCCGCAGGACCTGGAAGCCTTTCAGAGCGAGCTGCGCAACCTTCTGCAAAGCCGCGGATTCTGAGGTAACCCGGCGTTGCGCGCCGGGCTATGATGTAGCACCCCTTTGGGGTGCGTTGTGAGCAGGCCAAAGGCCTGTAACATGATAGCCTGGGGCGCCTGCCTGCGCCGAAGCGGCTTCGGCAGGCAGGCAACCCCAGGACAAAACGTGTTGCCCAAAACCATCCCGCACCCTGTAGGGGTGCTACATCTCCCCCAAGTTTTTTCCCTGGAATGTCATTTCAGTGGATCGAAGTGCGCAGATCGAGGAGCAGGTAGCGGGGATCACCCTCGATCAGAGCGCTCAGGCTGGACAAGCGTTCCTGCACTTGCTGCTGCTCGGCCGCGACGGTAACGAACGCCAATTCGGCTACCTGCCATAAATCCTGCTGGCCGACCTCGGCCACGCTCACGTTCATCCGGTTTAAAACGCGGTCCTTAAGGCTGCGCACCACCCGGCGCTTATCCTTAAGCGAGCGCGCCTCCGGAATGCTGATCCGCGCCTCTAACAATCCGATCACCATACGCCTTTATCCTCCGAACAACCGGTCCAGAAGCCAGGCGACATCAGCAGCGGTAATGGTCTTCGGATTGGCCTTGGTGGACCAGGCGCCGACCGTTTCCTGAATGATCGCGTCTTTTTCAATGAGCGCTTGGCCGCGGAAGGGCGAGGACATATCAAGCGCAACAAGCAGATGCCGGATAAGCTCCAGCAGGTCCCGGCCCAGGGCTTGGCTGACCTGCGCGTATTTTGGGCCAACAACTTCCCGGTTCAATTCCACGGCATGCGGCAAGCACACGCCGCAGAGGTAGCCGTGGGGAACATGGTAGCGAACAGCCAGCGGATGGCAAATTCCGTGAACAATGCCCAAACGCGCCATGCAAAAGCTCAAGCCTCCCAGGTAACTGCCCAGCAAGAGCGGTTCAGCCGCCGCGCTCGCTCCGCGATAGAAGGCTTCCAGGTTGGCGCCAATCAGACTGAGCGCTTGCAGTCCCAGGCAATCGCTCAACCAGGTGGCATGGCGGCTGGTAAAAGCTTCCCACGCCTGGGTAAAGGCATCCATGCCGGCATAAGCAATTGTGCGCTGCGGGCAATGGGCCAAGAGGCCGGCATCCAGAATGACCAGGCGGGCCAGCAGGGCATCGTCGCGAATTGATTTTTTCTGGCGGGTGGCGTTATTAGTCAAAACGGAGTTGACCGTCGCCTCGGAGCCGGTGCCGGCGGTGGTCGGCGCGGCCGCAAATACGATACCCGGTGTCTCAATGGCGGCGCCCTGGTGATAGGCCTGCGGCGGCTGCGCGGCATGAAACAAGCCCGCGCAGGCTTTGGCCAGGTCCAGCACGCTTCCGCCGCCGACCCCGGCAATAAAATCGGCCCGGTGTTTGCGCGCCGCGGCCAGGAGCGCGCTTAAGTCATCAAGGGTCGGCTCGCCACCGACGTGTTCCCAAGCGGCCATGATCAGGCCGCCGGGATTATTTTGAAGAATTATCGGCAACACCCCGTGGGCGGCCAATGAGCGCCCATGCACCAGCAACCCGCGCCGGCCGTAGCGCGCGCATTCCGCCAGGAGTTCCTTAACCCGGCCGGCGCCCACCAGCGTCCGTTCCGGAAGCAAAAATTTCTCGGGCAGAACGCTCATGAGTACTGCATGATGATCGCGATCATTTCCAGCGGCTCGCCTCCGTTATTAATGACCGCGTGCTCCGCGCCTTTGCCCGTTAGAATCGCGTCGCCGGTTTGAACCGCTGCTTGAGTTTTGCCATCGTCAATCAGGCCCTGGCCGCGCAAGACCACAAAAAGCTCATCTTCGCCCTCATGTTTGTGCAAGCCGATGCTGGCCTGCGGCGGCAGGGTCAGACGCGCGCAAAGCCTGGTCCGGGCGGTGATTTCCTCCTTCTTGAAAAAATGCTGGATGGTCACATCGCCTGCGCCGCCGCGCATCTGGCTGCGCACTTCGGTTGGCATATCTGCAGCCTTGCGGATCATAGCGCTCCTTTCGTTTTATCCGCCTTCATCCCGATCTCCAAGCGATCGGGAACTCCGGCGGGACAGCCTTCGCGTCTCGCCAAGCTCGCCGCGAAGGCTGGTCGGGGCGGTGGGATTTGAACCCACGACCTTTTGGTCCCGAACCAAACGCGCTACCAAACTGCGCTACACCCCGAAAGCAGGAAAAGAGCATACCGACTTGCCACCAGCAGTCAACTTACTTATTTGACGCACAGGGAGTAATCCGTCAGTCTCGCGGGGCAACTGGTAGGGCGTGTTCGTCCAGCCTTCGTAGCCAGTAGGCTTACTATGGCGGAGTAGGCCCGAACGCGCCGTTCACGGTGAACGTTCACGATGAACCACGGACGGCTCGGCGAGCCGTCCCTACCTTCACGCGATCACCTCGTAACTGACCAATTACGATTCCAGGCAAATATTTCTGTTAAAAATCAACCGGGCGGGATATGCTTTCACCGGACTAAAGCGGGCTGTGCCCGCACCCCATTATCCAACACAATATCCAATATTCAACAAGGAATATCCAATAGCCAAGTTAAGAGAATCGCAGACAACGTGTAAGGGGTGTTTTTGTTTCCTTTTTTCATTATTGGTTATTGAGTGTTGGATATTGGATATTCTTATTCAAAGATCCACGCAAAAACGTGTATCTTTACGGGAAAGGGTCTAAGGAGCAAGGCTGGCGATGTGTTATTTTGTTGCAACCTTGATATTGTTCGTCGTCGCCGCCTTGCGCCTGCCGGCGCAGACCAGCGTGTTTCCCAGGCTGGCGCCACGCGAAATTGTTGCCGCTCCAGCGGCGCAGCCTGGGCAGGCGTTGGTCATCAGCCTGGGCCGGGGAGAACTCATGAGATTCGTCTGGATCGCTCCGCTCAAGATCTGGGTCAGTCAGTTTGAAGTTACCAACGCTCAGTACCGTCGCTTCGACCTGGGCCATGAAAGCAAGACTTACTACGGGCATTTGCTCAACGAGCCCGAGCAGCCCGTGGTCTGGGTTTCCTGGGAAGACGCCAACAACTATTGCCAATGGCTGACCAGGACTTTCGGCCGCCATGACGAAGCACGCTCAAGCGCCCAGGCGCGTCAGATTCCGCGCAACCATCACTTCCGCCTGCCGTTGGAAAAAGAATGGCAAACCTTCGCCGGTTGCGGCGATGGCCGGCAATACCCTTGGGGCAACACCTGGCCGCCGCCGAACACGTTCAACTATCGCGGCCAGGAAGGCGTGCGGCTCCTTTACCGGCTGTTTCAGCGCGAAAGTTTTATCCGCGGACGCCGCGATGAGTTCATGGTCACGTGTCCGGTCAAGCAAAGCGGGACCAACGCCTGGGGCCTTTGCGGCGTGGGCGGCAACGTGTGGGAATGGTGCCAGGACTGGTTTGACAAGGAGCAAATCACCCGCTCCTTGCGCGGGGCAAGCTGGAATAACGACGAGCCCGACCTCATTGCCATCACCAACCGCAGCGACGCCTACCCCGCGCGGCGCAATGCCATGATCGGCTTCCGGGTGGTCGTCGCCCCAATAAATCCACAAGGGCTATAGCCACACTTTATAAAGTGTGGCTATAACTGAAAATCCGGATTGGCCCCTGCTCGACCACACTGACGCGAATATTCAATGGCTTCTGACGATCATGACAGTAGCTTCCTGGCGATTGACGTCAGCAAACATGATATTCCATTCCTTAGCGCGGTTTCCAGCGGGGAAAAAAACTAATCCGCGCCAGGGACCGCGGGCGGAACGAGGGCCGGACGGGAAGGCACCGGTTCAATCACTTGCATCCGCTGCCAGCGGCCTTGGGCAAAGCGCCAGCGAAAGACCAGGCCCAGCAGACAAATATAGGCGGAGGCGATTCCCCAGGCGGCATAGAGTCCGATGTGAAAATACATCACGCCGACGGTAACGGGCAAAACAACCAAGCCCAGGGAAAGACCGGCAATCGTCCAGCCAAGAAATCTGGTGTCACCCGCGCCGCGCAAGGCGCCGGCATAAATGACGGTAAGCGCATCGAACACGCTGTAAAAAGCCACAAAGCGCAGAACAACCACGGCAAGCTGCCGGACGGCGGCAAATTCGGCAACATCATCCGCGCGCGACTGAAAGATGTTTATCAGCCATTGCGGGGCCAGAACAAACACCGCCGCCAGCGTCCACATGTAGACACAGGTCAACTGCAGGGCGCTGCGGGTGGCAGTGATGGCCTCTGCCGGTCGGGCGCGTCCCATGGCCTGGCCCACCAGGGTGCTGACAGCGATTGAGAACCCGATCATGGGCATGAAGGCCAGCAGGTTGATTGAGCAGGCGATATTGGTGGCGGCCAGCTCATTGCGGCCCAGGCGTCCGACCATCAGCAGGAAAATGGTGAACCCGAAAATATCCACAAAGAAATGGAGACCCGAGGGCATGCCGAATTTCAGCAGGCGCGCGCATAGCGCGCGGTCGAAGGCCCACGCCCGGCGCACGCCATAGATCCGCTCGTTAGGCTCGCGGAAGATCACCAGGACATAGAGGACGACCATGACAGCCTGGCTGGTCACCGTGGCCACGGCCGAGCCGGCGATACCCAGTTCCGGAAAACCCCCGCGCCCGTAAATGAGCAGGTAATCCAAGGGCACGTTGAGGGTTACCCCGATCAGGTTAATAATCATAATGGGCACCGTCAAACCCCGGCCGGAGAAAAAGCAGCTCAACGCGTTATCCAAGAGGCCGAACACGGCGCCCAGCATGAGAATCCGGAAATAGATGGTTTCAAGCTCGCGTAAGCGCGGCGCATGCCCGGCCAGTTGGAACAGCCCTTCGCCGCCGAACGAGAGGATGGCCAGCAGAATGCCGGAAAAAAGCGCCACATAAATACCCTGCCAAAGGGCGCGGCCGGCCTGCCGGGGCAGTTGCGCGCCGACATACTGCGCCACAAAGACATTGGTGAACTCGACCACCCCCATGAAAAAGCACATGAACATGAAAGCCGATAAGCCCGCCGGCACGGCGGCGGCCAAGGTATCCAGCGAGTAGCGCCCCAGAAACAGCCGATCGGTGAAAAGCATGAGAGTATGCGAGCTCATGCTGACGATCAGCGGCAGGCTGAGGCGCAGCAGCTCGCGGTAGCCGCCCGGCCGCCGCCAGACCAGGGTTAGACGCTGAAAGAAGAAAATCATGATGGGATTACGCTCAGAAGGAAATGCACCACAGTTTTCACCACGCCGCCCCTGACCGGACTTCTACTACATTGCGCTGTTCGTAACAAGTCAAGTCCCGCTTGCCCAGGACAGTACCGCTTTGATACAGAGGGCAGTCCTTCACCTTGTTTGGGCGTGTCCTTTTTTTATTTTACACGATCTCGCGCGTATCTTATGGTATCCCCCGTTTGCACTCCATTATGATTAAGAAGAGGATTTTAGACCGTTTCTCATTAAAAGGCAAAGTAGCGCTGGTAACGGGTGGCGCGGGATTGTATGGCCGTCAAATTGTGGCGGCGCTGGCTGAGGCCGGCGCGCGCACGTTTATTGCCGCCCGCCACGTCGAAGCCCTGGAAGCGGTGGCTGTCGAACACCGAAAAACAGGCGCGGATGTGACCGCCCTGCCGCTCGATCAATCACGCGAAGATTCCGTGCTGACCTTGCGGGACGAGGTACTGCGACGCGCCGGTGGTATTGATGTGCTGATCAACAACGCCGTGGCGCGTCCCATGAAAGGCTACAACGACAAATCCGCGGCGTTCGACGAAAGCATGCGGGTCAACGCCACGGGTCTCTTTCTGATCACGCGCGCGATCGGCGACGCCCTGCGCGACAACGGCTCGATCGTCAATATCGGTTCGATCATGGGCTTGATCGGGTTGGAACCCACCAACTACCGCGGTACCGATATGTCGGGCTGGATTCCGGACTATTTTTTCCACAAAGGCGGCATGGTCAATTTCACGCGCTTTATCGCCAGCTATTACGGGCCGCGCGGCATCCGCTGCAACTGCATCCATCCCGGCGGCTTGCAGCAAGCCAGTCAGCCGGCGCCGTTTGTGCGGCAGTATGGCGAACGCACATGTCTCGGGCGCATGGCCAACGAGACCGATCTCATGGGCATAATCGTCTTTCTGGCCTCCGACGCCTCGGCCTATATCACCGGCGCCAACATCCCCGTGGACGGCGGCTATACGGCGAAATGACATGTTCGATTTAACCGGAAAAATCGCGTTGGCGACGGGCGGCGCCGGATACCTGGGCGTGCCGACCTGCCAGGGCCTGGCCGCGCAAGGCGCCACGCTGCTGCTGGCCGACATGGACGAGCGGAAAGTCGCCCAAGCCGTGACCACGATCAAAACCGCCCTGCCGGCGGCGCGCGTCGAAGGGCTGGTGATGAATATGGGCGACGAAAGCTCGATCTTGAACGCCATCGAGCACGTGCGCGCCACGCATGGCCGCCTGGACATCCTGGTCAACCTCGCGGCGACCGCCATCGGCAAATACGTGGAGGACTTGAGCGCGGCCGAATTCGAGGCGGCCAATCGGGTCAACCAGACCGGCGCCTTCCTCCTGGCGCGCGCCGCGGCGGCGCTGATGCCGACCGGCGGCAGCATGATCTTTTTCTCCTCCATGTACGGACAAATCGCGCCGGATCCCGCCCTGTATGTGCCGCCCATGAAGCCCAATCCGATCGAATACGGCATGGCCAAAGCGGCGATCCTCCAGATGATACGTTACCTGGCGGTCCATTGGGGCAAACGCGGCATCCGCGTCAACGCCATCGCCCCGGGCCCGTTACCCCATCTCGGCTTTCAGGCGGGGGAACCCGAGTTCATACAACGGTTGGCCGCCAAGACGCCGCTCGGCCGCATCGGCCAGGGCGCCGATATCGCCGGCGCCGTCGTGTTCCTGGCGTCCGACGAATCCGCGTATGTCACGGGCCAAACGCTGGAAGTCAACGGCGGCTGGACGATCTGGTAAGATGTTTTTCGCCGGAGCGAAAAACATTTTCGAACCGAATGCGCCACACTGGCGCGGAGTCGAACCGTCAGGTGCGGGATGCCGCCACGTTAGACCGTTCCCTTAAAACATGACACACTTTTGCGGAGAAGTTTTGCCTGCTCAGTCATGCCCATGGCTTTGTAAAATTGGCAAGCCGCAGCTTTGCCCTGCCGCAGGCCAGGGTTCACCACGCAACCGCCGCGGTTGCGTGGCATGGGGGCAGGGCGAATTTCGCTTCCGCCAGCGGCGGATTTGAAAAAGCAAGGTCAGTCCGGCTCAGATGCGGGTGCGCCGCGCGAAGCATTAGCCTCGTGGCTATGCGAGCGCGGGAAACCCGCAGGCGGCCTAAGATCGCCGCCGCCTTTTTCAAACGAAATTCGCACTGCTATGAACACGAACAGGAAGTGAAAGAGATTTGGTTGCGGCTATATGCCGCCTTGGGAGAACATCATGACCAGCAAAGACCGAGTGCGCGCCGCGGCGCTTCGCCAGCCGAGCGATCGCCCACCCACCAGCCTGCGCTGCACGCCGGAAGCCTGGGCCGCGCTGCGGCAGCATCTCCACGTGGAAACGAATGACGCCGTGATGAACGCGCTTGACATCGATTTCCGTTGGCTCCCGCTGCCATTTATCGGACCGAAAGAGCGGTCGGCGGTGCCGCTGGGCAGCGAAGGCACGGACTTCTGGGGCTGCCACAACCGCAAGGTCAAAAACGAGTTCAACACCTATATCGAGTTCGATTACCATCCCCTCGCCAAGGCCACCTCCGTGAAGGACATCGAGGCGCACGATTGGCCCAGCCTGGACTGGTGGGACTACGACGCCATTCCGGCCGCCATCAACGCCATCAACCTGGAGGGCCCGCGCGCCATCGCCGCATTCGCGGGCGGCGCATTCGAGACGCCATGGTATATACGCGGCTTGGAGCAATTCCTGGTGGATTTGTACGAGAACCCCGATATCGTGGACGCCATTTGCAGCCGGGTCGAATCCTATTATCGGGAGCGCATGGCGCGCGTCCTCGCGGTCGCCGGCGACCGGATTGATGTGATCTGCTCTGGCGGGGATCTGGGCACCCAGCGCGGCATGATGATCAACCCGGATGTCTGGCGCGAGCGCATCAAACCCTATAGCGGCCGGCTGATCTCCACCTACAAAAAGATGGGCTACGCGACCTTTTACCATTCCTGCGGGTCGATCACGCCGGTGATCGACGATTTGATCGAAATGGGGCTCGACCTGTTGGATCCCGTCCAGGTCGGCGCGGCGGGGATGGCGCCCGAAACCTTATTCGCCGCCTTCGGCGACCGGCTCTCGTTTCACGGCGCGATCGACGAGCAGGAGCTGCTGCCGCACGCCACGCCCGAAGAAGTTTTTCGCGAAACCACGCGTATCATCGCCATCCTGGGCCGCAACCACGGGTTCATTGTGTCGCCCACCCACCAGGTGCAAGGCGATACACCCCCGCAAAACGTGACCGCCATTTTCGACGCCGCGCGGCAATACCGCTGGTAAAAGAGCACAACAATGGATGGGACCACACGCGGTGCGCGCTCCACCACATTGCGCTTGATTTGGCGATTGGCGATCCATTATCATCCCCCCTTGCCTTCTTGAAAAAAAACGCGCGGTCGAGGAGTTGTCATGTCCGCCATTCGCACTGCCATCCTGGGATACGGCCGCAGCGGCAGCACGATGCATGCCGGCGCCATCGAAAAAAACAAGGCATTCCAATTGACCGCCGTCTGCGATGCCGACGCCCATGCCCGCCAGAAGGCCGCTGCCCGCTTCGGTTGTCAGCCCTATGCCGATCATCGCGCCATGCTCAAGGAAGAAGCGCTCGACCTCGCGGTGATCGTTACGCGCAGCGATCAGCATTGTCCGATGGCTTGCGATTGCCTGGCTGCGGGCGTCAACGTGCTGGTGACCAAACCTTGGGCGCTTAATGCCGAGGAAGCCGAGCGCATGATCCGCGCGGCCGAATCCACGGCCAAGCTCCTATTGCCCTGGCTGCCCGCGCGCTGGGGTTCCGACCTGCGGCGCCTCAAGCAACTGGTCGTTGAGGAGCGGGTCATTGGCGATGTGTTCCTGGCAAGGCGCACGGTAGTCAGTTTCGGCACGCGCAACGATTGGCAGACTTCCCGGCGTCAGGGCGGCGGTTACCTGCTTAACTGGGGCCCGCACATTGTGGATCCGCCGCTTCAGTTGCTGGGCAGTCCGGTCAAGTCAGTTTATGGGCGGCTCAAGCAGACGATTAATCCCGGCGATGTCGAAGACTTGTTTCTGGGCATCCTGACGCTGGCCAATGGCGCCATCGTGCAGGCGGAGTTTACAATCGCGACCGAGGATCCGCCGCAGTGGTTCATCCAGGGCACGCGCGGCACAATTGTGGTGCAGGGCACCCATCTGAAGGTAAATGCCAAAACTCCCGCCCAACCCGCGAATCCAACCCAATCCTACACTATCAAAACCGATCATGGCCAGATTCGGGAAGAAGAACTGACTGGAGCGCCGCAAGGGGACGAACACGCCGTTTATGGTGACGTCGCCGCGGCCCTATCCGGCCAGGCGCGTTTCCCGGTAACGCCGCAAAGCGCGCTGGAACTCACCCGCGTGCTGGATGCCATCCGCACCTCCAGCATGGAAAACCGCGTAGTCATGCTGTGAAGCGCCCGCTGACCAAGCTGAGCCTGCGTTCCTGCCAGCCATTCCGCTTTTTGCCTGTGACCACGCTTTGGAAAGCGTGGTCATCCGCCCCAGCCAAGCCGTTGGCGTTCCGGAAGCTTGCCTCTCCCATATTCACTGGGTATGCTCATTCAACAACAGCCATAATGGGGTTTTAAATGCAAAAAAAAGTCGTTTGGCACGAGATGTTTAAGGACGAATTTGAAGCGGCGCTCGCCACGCGGCCGGTATGCTACCTCTCCTTCGGTCTCAGTGAGCCGCACGGCGTGCAGAATGCCATGGGACTGGACGGGCTCAAGGCCTATACGCTTGTTCAGCGCGCCGCCGAGGCGCACGGAGGCATTGTGGCCCCGCCCGTCTGGTGGCACGTGCATGAAACGCCGCTGAGTTTGGAATGGCTGGCAACACAGAATGCGCCGAAGCCTTACCTCACCTGCGTGCCGCCGGATTTGTTCCTGCGCCAGTTGGTTTATCAATTGCGCGCCGTAGAGGCCGCGGGGTTCCGCGCGGCAATCTGCGTTACCGGCCATTACGGGGGGATCGAGGTAGACATGAACCAAGTCTGCCAAATATACTCCGCACGACGCCCTCTGCGCGCCGTTGCCCTGTCCGATTGGGAAGCGATTCGCTACAAGGACTATCACGGCGATCACGCCGGCCTATGCGAAACATCGCAGCTCTGGGCGCTTCGACCGGAAATGGTGGACATATCCCGTATTCCCGAGGAACCGTTCGAGGGACCCTTATTCGCGTCGTCGCATTATGCACGGCGGTCGTCCCGACGCGAAGGCGAAGCCATCGTGAGCTCTCAGGTGATCTACCTGAAGACTCTTTCCGATGAACTGTTGCGTCAGGCCGAAGGCAGGCCGGCACCACAACGGATTTCATTCGACGATGCCGAGAAGATATGGGAGGAAATGCTTGCCGATCGTCCCAATTGGATATTAAGCCGGCTTACGTTTAATAACGAATTTTGGGACTATGTTAGGGAACGGCGCAAACGTTTTCCCTTGCCCATAGAGTAAAATCCCCAAGAAATTAAGGCGACCAATGAGTTTTCTTCTCTGTCCGTCATTCCGCTTCAAGCGCCACCGCCGTCAACGCCGGCACGGTCAGGGCGACAACTTTGTCCATCCGGATGGGCTCAGACTCGACCCGGCCCAGCGTCCACTTGCGCCACTTAAATTGCGGCCATTCGGCGCGAGCAGCAAATGTGATGCTGGCTGGCTCAGCGCTTTCGTTAAGCAGCAGAACCAGGGGGCGTCCGTCAGGGCCGCGCCAGACGGTATGTCTGACGGCCTGGCGTTCCAGCCGGAGCGGGCGCTTTCGAGCGCATAATGCGGCGGGAATAAGCACACTGATTTTCGCTCCGGCGACCTCCGCGGCGAGCGGCGGCGCTATGCTGCCGAAATGCAGGAATCTACGAACGCGCGTGCGAAGGATTGCCAGGTCCCGCAGAAACGCGGCGGCTTCAGGATATTGCATGATCTCGGCGCTCGTCCAACCAAGTTGCCCGCCAAAAAGGAATTGTTCTTCCTGGACCATCGCAAAAAGCGGCAAGTTCTGCATGATCGCCGTAGGGCCTTCGAGGTTCTTGAGCGCGGCAATCCAGGCGGCGGCAGTTTCGGTCGGATCAGCCGGCCGGATGACCGTCATGTGCGGCAGGAGCCTGAGGGCCATGGCGTGTTCCACCCTGGCCGACTCTGGCAGGCCCCGACCGTCGGTGTTCAATTTTTTCGCGGCATCCGAGGGGTTGTGTTTTTTTTGGCCTATCCCAGGAGGAATTGGCGGGGATGGGATTGGCCAGCGCTGAATACAATTGAAGTTCATGGGCACACTTTATAAAGTGCGCCCATGAACGACTTTGAAAAACTTTTTCCGGCTGACAAGCTGACCAAGCGCGAGCGCGTGGAGGCCACGCTTAACTGCCGGAGCGTGGATCGCGTGGCCCTGCTCGAACAGCTCAGCTACAACCCCGGCGTCATCGCATTGTATACCGGCAAGGATATAGAGGGTTTTAATTATACGGTGGATGATATATGCGTTGTGATTCGATTGACCATGGATTTGATCATGCCGCCGGTAGCGCCGCGCGGCAGCGAGCGGCTGACAACACCGGACGGGTTCGTTTATCAAAACGACAATTGGACCTCCTGGCGGCTGAGCCGCCCTTTTAACGACGAAGAAGGCGCGCGCAACTGGCTGGCGCAAAGGACCGCCAGGATTCGCGAAAAGCCGCTTGATGCCGCCACGGAACGCGCCCGGCATCGCGCCGGAATGCTGGAACTTCAGGCGAAGATCGGCGACACCGTTGTCCTTAATTATAGCCACACCGGTTTCTGCAATGCGTTTGACCCGATGGGTCTGGAGCTATTCGCCTATTTTCAGATCGAATACCCTGAGGCGTTGGCGGATTATCTGGAGGCGTCTACGGCCAAAGAATTGGACCGTATCCATGCGGTGGCGGATCCGGGACTCTCTCCGGTTATTCTGCTCGCCGAAGATTTCGCCACGAAGCAGGGCCCGATCTTTTCACCGGAATTTCTCGGTAAATTTCATTACCCGTACGTTAAGCGGGTGACGGACGCGTGGCACGAACACGGCATGCGGGTTATTTATCACAGCGACGGCAATTACCGTAAGGCGCTCCCCGACCTGATGGCCTGCGGCGTGGACGGCTTTTATTGCCTTGAGCCCAACTGCGGCATGGATATCGTCGAGTTGAAAAACACGTGGCCGCGGATGGTCTGGGCCGGCGGCGTGGATGGCGTTGACCTGCTGGAGCGCGGCACGCCGGAACAGGTCCGCGCCGAGGTGCGCCGGCACATTCAGGCCACCGATGCCCTGCGAACCGGCGGTATGTTCGTCGCCTCATCAAGCGAAATTAATCCGCCGATCAAGCCGCAAAACTTCAAGGCCATGGTGGATGCCGTCGGCGAATTGCAGCGGGCCTGATTTTGTTATTCGGGTAGTGGTTGCGCGGAAATAAAATCCATTAGCGGCTTACGGAAAAATTAACAACAACATGTTGTAAGTTCGCAACAATGCGAAAGCCGACGCATATAACCGCATTATCAAATGTAGCCGCGGCGGTGACGCCGTGGCTGCCAGGTAAATCCACGCCCTCATGGGCGCAGCTACATAGCAGAATATTCCAAAACATAAAGTCATCTGTGCGCCGCAGGCGCATCATACGAAAAATTTATTTAGCACCTTGCCGTAAAGATACACGTTTTTGCGTGTATGTTTCCGCCATTCAGAACCGCGCTAACAAACAAGAACAGATATTTCCGCCCCGGCGGAACCACGGATAGATACTGATGAACACTGATAATCCCTGAATTTCCATCCGTGTCTATCCGTGTTCATCCGTGGTTACAAATCTTTGGGTTGCGGGCACAGCCCGCCTTAAGAACTTACTATATTATGACCGCCGAATTGACCAATGCGCCCAAAGTGCCCGCCACCAAAATCTGGGATTACGCAGCGCATAACGCCTTCTTGGATCTGGCCTGGTATCACGGGCGCTGGTTTTGCGCGTTTCGTGAAGGGAGCACGCACCTCTCGGGCGACGGTCGGACCCGGGTGCTGGTGTCGGACGACGGTTTGCTTTGGAAATCCAGCGCGCTGCTGGAAGTCGGCCCGCGCTTCAAAGGGTTTGAGAACCAATGTGATGTATCGTTGAGCGAAACCCCGGATGGGAGATTGTTCCTGAAAGTGGTTACCTGGGACCCACGGTGGCCCAAGCCGCAGTCGGTTATGGCCCGCAACGCCGCCTGGTTTACACGGGATGGCGCCGTTTGGGACGGGCCGCGCGAAATTGGCGATCCTAACTTCTCGCTATGGAAGATCAAGTGGCGCCAGGGCGTCGCCTACAGCGTTGCTCACGATTGTGCGGCGGAACTTAACGCGCGCGTCCCGGTCCGGCTATACACCAGCAATGATGGTCTGCACTGGCGTGTCCTTTTGGATCCACTATGTAATTACGGGCCGGCCATTCTTACCAACGAAAGCACCTTGGAATTCCTTGGGGACGGCGCCGCGGTCTGCCTGACCCGCTGTCACTATGTCGGCCAAGAACTGCCTGGCCGCAACGCCTGGGAATGCCCGGCCGTGCTCGGAACGGCGCGAGCGCCGTACACGGTCTGGCAATGGCGCAAAACCGATTGGGCCGTTGGTGGACCGAAACTGCTGGCGCTCGCCGATGGCACGTTATTGTTGGCCAGCCGCCGCTGGCTTAGCGCGGATTGGTCCGACCAGCGCCTGGACCTCTGCCGGGTTAATCTCCAATCAGCCCGGTTTGAACCGGTAGTCACATTCGTCTCCGGCGGTGATTCGTGCTACGCCGGCATGGTGGAACACGCCGGCAAGCTGGCCATAGCTTATTATTCCTCCCATGAGGGTAAAGCCGGCATTTATTTTACCCAATTAGCCTTGCCGCTGCTCAGCGCGCAACCGGCAAATAGGTAAAGCAAGTAAAGCAAGAAATCAGCCTTGATTAGAAATCAGTCCCTGCTTAAACTTCCGACTCATTTCTTCCCAAGCGCGGTTCAACCGACCTTGAAATGGTCTTAGTTATGGCTGGCGCCCCGAAACAAAAACGTGGTTTCACCCTGCGCGCGCTGGTGGTCAGCCTGGTGGCCCTGCTGCTGATGGGCATCTGGATCGAGTATGTCGAGCGCTATTGCCAGTACGGAGGGCCGCTGGGCGAGAACTTTCCGCCCAATGCCGCGGTGGGCGTGGTCCTGGCAGTCATGGGCATCAGCGCGCTGCTGGGGTTTCTGCGCAAAGGTCTGCGTTTAGCTCCCGCCGAGCTGGTCGTGGTTTACGCCGCGTTGGTGCTGGCCGCCCCTTTGATGACCCAAGGGATGTGGGGACGTCTATTCGGGCTCCTGGCCGGCATTCCGCACGAGGGCGACTTCAAGAGTTATGAAAGCCTGCCGAGTATGCTCTGGCCGCACGGAGCCAACCTGGTCCAAAATGGTCGTTTTACCCAGGGTCAGCAGGGATTTGAGCAAGAAGGCGGCGGCGAGGTCACCTGGACCAACGTTGATCGGCATGCCAAAGGCGTCTGGCACAGCCCGGTCCTTTCCAATGGCGCTGACACCAATGCGCGCGTAGCGCTGGTCTTCACTCTAAAACGCCAGGCGGCCGGCCAGGAAGTCCTGATACCCGGCGAGCGTTTTTTATTTTCCATGCTGGTCAAGGCGGAGGACTTGCAAAAAGGCTCGTTCTATTTTGTTGAGCTCGCGGCCGATGACAAACCCGCGCGCAGCATTTTCATGTCATCCAGCGCCACGCGGCCAACCTTTGCCAATCCCTGCGGGTTCCAGCGCGTCGGCGTAAGCCTGGTGGCGGTGCCGGTTGAGCTCCGCAGCAACTTGAATTTCCGCATCGGCTTGGAAGGCGAAGGGCGGCTGACCTTGCAGGATATCGAATTCAAAAACGTTGAAGCTGTTGAGGGTCTCTACAGCGGCCGCAAGATGGTCACGGAAAGCGGCTTGGCCTCGCTCGGCGCCCATGAGCGCGATTTCACGGTGGTCAAGCCCGACAATATGTTCAGTTGGCGGGGACTCAAGTTCCTGGTTACAGGCTACATTCCTCTGGCGCAATGGGTCGCGCCGGCCATAGCCTGGACGGCGCTGATCGGCGGCCTGTTTATCGGCTTCCTGGGCTTGAATCTCCTGCTGCGCAAGCAATGGTCGGAACATGAGCGTTTTTCGTTTCCGCAAACCATTCTGCCCCGCCACCTGCTGGCCGAGGAGCACTCTCACACCGGTGGTTGGTACTATCCCCTTTTTCGCAACCGGGCAATGTGGCTCGGCTTTGGCATCACCCTGCCCCTGGTGGTTTTGAAAGGACTCCACTTTTACAATCCGGCTATTCCCGCGCCGATGTTCGCTGCCGGTAATTTCAGCGCCTATTTTTCCAATCCGCTGATCAAGGCCTTCTTTCAGGACGTGTCCGTTGGCGGGACCATTGGCGCCGGTTTCTCGTTCTCGCTGCTGGCCATTGCCTTGCTGATTGATACTAACGTGTTGTTTTCGCTCTTGATTTCCTACTGGCTGTTCCAGTTATGGAACTTGTTTGGCAAGGCCTTCAATTTCACGCGTTTCCCCGGCTACCCTTGGCGCCATCAGCAGCACATGGGGGCCTTTATCGGGTACGCGCTACTGGCGGTTTTTGTTGCCCGGCGGCATTTGGCGCAAGTATTCCGCGCAATTTTCATTTTTGGCGATGGCAGGCGAATTCCCTTGGGCAATGAGCGTGGACAATACCGGTTAGCGCTCCTGATGGTCATTCTGGCCCTTGGCATCATCGCGATCTGGAGCATCTGGACCGGCATGGGCCTGACCGCCGGGCTGCTGTTTTTCGGCTACCTGCTGATCGTCGGCTTCGCCGCCAGCAAAATCCGCGCCGAGTGCGGCGCGCCCTTTTCCTATATGACGCCTTATTTCGCCATGCAATTCGTGGCGGCCGCCGGCGGATTCGCCGTGTTCGGCTCAACCGGCATGCTAGTGGCCACGCTGGCCAGCGGGTTCATGGCCCCGGCCAGTTTCCTGCTCATGGCGCCCAGCCAAATCGAAATGATCGAACTGGGCCGGCAGATGAACGTGCGCACGCGCGACCTTGGCGCAGGACTTTTTATCGGGTTGCTGGGCGCGCTCTTCATCGGCGGGTTTGTCCTGCTCTGCTGGGGTTATGGGCTGGGCGTTGACCGGCTGGAAACTTCCTGGCCCTACACGCAGAACTGGTATTTCAATTCATTTCGCACGGGCGAGGCCAGCGCCGACCGCGCCTTTGAGATCGGCACCCTGGCCGCCACGCCCGAGACGCGGCCGATGGATATCCTCCACAACCTGGATGCCAAAGGTCTGGGGATTGGCGCGCTCATAACCTGGGCGCTGGCCGCGCTGCGCAGTTTGTTCATGTGGTTTCCAGTACATCCGATCGGCTACGTGCTGGCCCCCAGCCACTTCATGGCCGGATTCTGGTTCTGCGCGTTCCTGGCCTGGCTGATTCGACTGCTGATCCTGCGCCTGGGCGGCGCGCGCATGATCCGCGCGGGACTTGCGCCCTTCTGTCTCGGAATGTTCCTGGCCTGCATTTGTTCCATCATCTTATTCGATCTGGTGGGAATTGCTCTGCGGTTGCAAGGTATCACCAATATCTATTCGGGTTTGCCATGAGCTCCACGAACACAGCTTACTCCTTGGGCAACCAAATCCTTGGCGCCGTGATTTTCGCGGCGCTCGGATTGATCGCGCTGGCCGGCTACGTCCTGTTTGCGCTCCCGCCGGAGAGAGAGCACCGGGAGACATTACCACCGACCTACTCCGAACAACCGCTGCTTAATGCGCTCACCAGCAATGGCCTCAGCCAGCGCATGCAAGCTATTGAACGCGCCGGCCAATCGCCGGGTGGCCGCCAGATCGGTCGCTACAGTGGCAGCCCTGGGTTTTACCGCACCGAACAGTTGATTCGCGAGTCTTTCCGCCAGGCTGCCCTGGAGATTCAGACCCAGGAGTTGCCGGTGACCGTGCCTGTAACCGAGTATTGCGAAGTGCTCGACGAGCGCGGGCAACCGATACCAGGAGTCACCTTGTATCCTTTTGCCCCCTGCGGCCTGATTCCCACGGCGCTGCCCACTAATGGAATTAAAGGCGAGTTGGTATTGGTCGAGAACTCGAACTTGCGGTTCCTCGCCGGCCACCGGCCTGAGGAGAGCATCGTCCTGACTTACCTGGGGCATTGCGACTGGAAGTCACTGGCCGCTTTGGGCGCGAAAGCAGTCATTGTCATGGAAGACGAACTGAAACGGTCCCTGGCGGCCGACCCAGACAAGCCCATGGACTGGAAGACCATGGTATCCGGCGTCGAAGTGGTTTATCCCCGTTTCCTGGCGCGCGGGCCGTTGGAGGCTTGCGCGGGCAAGCAAGTAACGCTGCGCTGCAAAGTTACCTGGCAGGAAAAGCAAGTGCGCAACCTGCTGGGCGTGCTGAAGGGCAAGGGCACGGCAGCGGAAGCTCTGTTGATCAGCGCCTATTACGACAGCAATTCTTTGGTGCCCGAATTGGCGCCCGGCGCTGAGCAAGCCATTCCTTTGGCCGTCCTGCTGGAACTTGCGCAGGCCCTGGCGCCTTACCGGGGCCAGTTGCAGCGCGATGTGATTTTCATCGCCACCGCCGGCCAAGCTCAGTCGCTGGCCGGCATGTGCCGGCTGCTGGAGCCGATTGAAACCTTCACCGTGGGCACGGCCAACCGCAGGGCATTGGAGGACACGCTGGCCGAGGAAAACATTCTATTGGCGCACGCCCGGCGCGGCCTGGAACTTGTGAATGACGACGCGCGCTGGGCTGTCGGCCCGCGTAGTATGCGGGCGGAAGACAACCGTCATACTATAACGGCCTCCAGTTTCACGGAACGCTGGCGGGGTGAAAACGCCGACTTCCGGGAATGGTTGGAAAAGCGCGTTATGGCCGTGCTCGGTGAAATCAACCTGGACTTCAAGGACCGGGTAATTGAGCGCCAGTTGGCTTACCTGCGCGCCGGCTCGCCGGTTTATCGCGAGGGGTTTGTGCCGGAAAAGGCGACCGATCAAGAGCGCAAGGCGCCGGAGAACCGGCATCCGCTCCTGGCGGAACTTCTGGCGGCCAAGGCGGACGACAACCATTCCGGCAACCTATTGATGCTGCCCTTTGACCAGTTGGTCGCGCAGCCGGAGTTCGCCGCCTGGGACGTAAGAAACCGTCTGCGAGTTCTCCTGGAACACCTGGCCGATTACCACCGGCGGCAAATCAAGGAGATTGAAGACTCGATCGCCATCCGGGAATTATTTGCCCCCTACCGGCTCACGATGGCGGTGAATCCGGAACTCAATTCTGGCGGCGCGCGCGCTTACCAGGATTTGGCCGTGCTGACCGGCGTAGGTAATATCGGTTCGATAGCCGAGCCGCAGGTCGGCGAAATTGCCCAACTGCTCAAGAACATGGTTCCCGCCCGTGGTCGCCACAGCGCTTTTGACGTCATCCACTGGGGTGCCCGTGACGCCCAGGGCGCCACTGAGCGGCAAAACGTCAATTTCTTGAGCATGTTTCTCATGAACTCCGAGCTTTGGACCTTAGCGGGCAAGCTGGCCTTCACGCTGCAAAACTACCAGTTCAAGCCGGAAAAGATCTGCACGCCGGAGGATGCCTTCAGCGGCCTCAATTTGGATGTGGTCCGCGAGCAAGTGCCCGTTATTGCCCGAGCGCTCCTGGCCATGGCCGATGGCCGCGTGGCGTTCAAAGCAATTCCGCCGGACCGCAAAAAAAGGATTGTTACCTTGCATGGCAAGGTTTTCGGCACAGCCGGCGCGGGGACGACGGCACCCAACCACCCGATGGGGATCAACACCGTCGTGCGCGCCTATCTGCCGGGCGATAAGCTGGCCGAAACTATTGACAGCACCTGCCGGGGCGTCAGTATTTATCCCGTGCTGATAACCAACCCGAACGGCGAATATCGGAAACGGTTCAACTTCAACCTGATTTCCTACGGCGGCTGGATCAGTTCCATTGCGCTTGACGCCGCGCGGTTTGACGAGCAGGGCCGCGTGCGTTTCTTCAAGAATGCCGCGCAGAACGTCCAGCAGATTTACCCGAACGAGCTCTTCAACGCCGCCATGCTGCAATCGGCCAACTGGGCGCCGGCCAAGCCGATCTTAGCCGGCCTTTTCCGCTGCGCCGGCGTCGAGTTATACGAGCAGAACAATCCCATGACCATGCAGGCTTTCAAGGGCATCGCGTTTCTCAACCAAAGGGGCCTGGCCAGCGCAGCCAATTGCCGGTTCACTAAGACCATAGCCTTCCTCGAGCCCGACTGGTCGTTTTATCTTGCCCTCTTAGACGGCGCCTCCGACAACAAGGAAATTCTTGAAAACCGCGCTTTTCTGCTGAACGTTAACCCCGCGGAACCGGTCACGCCCGGCGAGCCGGAAATCTACGGGGCCGGCTACCTGGCGGCGGATAACCCCAATATCACTTATGTCCACCAGGCAACGGCGGACTCCATGCTGCGCACCAACGAAAAACGCCTCGAGTTGCAGAAACGCTATGGCATTGCCGACGAACTGATGCTCACCTTCCAGGCGCGCGGTAAGGAATTGCTGGACAAGGCCCGCCAGTGCCGCGCGGCCAAAGACCCGCTGGGCGCGGTCCTGGCCGCGGGCAAGAGCCTGGCCTACGCCATGAACAATCATCCCGTCATCCGCAAGAAGATTTCCCATGCCGTGATCGGCATTCTCTGGTACCTGGGCCTGCTGGTCCCATTTGTCTTTTTCTTTGAAAAGCTGGTTTTTGGCTTCAGCGATATCCGCAAGCAGTTGCTGGCCAATGGTATTATCTTCATGGCCGTCTTCCTGCTGCTGCGCTGGCTGCATCCGGCCTTCCAGATGGTGCGCTCTTCGCTGATGATTCTGCTGGGCTTCGTTATTCTCCTCCTGACCATGCTGGTCACGCTGATGGTCAGCGGCAAGTTCAAGCAGAACATCAAGGAATTGCGCAGCAAGGAAGGCCGCATCGAAGGGGCCGACATTAACCGCGGGGGAGTTATCGGCACGGCCTTCATGCTGGGCCTGAACAACATGCGCCGGCGCAAGGTGCGCACCGGCCTGACCGCGGTAACGCTGATCCTGCTGACCTTTGTGATCATCTGCTTCACCTCGATTGCCACCGACCTGGTGGACGTGGAATATCCGGTTGGCAAATCAAACTGGAACGGCATCCTCTTCCGCAAGAACAATTACCTGCCGTTGGCGGCCTCCGAGCTGAGCGGTCTCCAGCAGATCTACGGCCAGCAATATCCGCTCGCCGCCCATACCTGGCTGATCGCCAGCCTGCAAGTCGTTGGCGGCGGCAGCATGCAGAACGCCGAAATCATTGTTGACCGCGAATACGTCCTGGGCGCCAACACGATCAAGAAGCGCGCGGTGGTTAACGCGGCCGTGGGGCTGGCCTGGAATGAACCGCAATTCTCCGGCCTGGATCGCCTGTTACTGACTAAGCGCGGCTGGTTTCCCCGCGAACCGTCGCTGCGCAAGGAACTGGCGGCGGCGGTCAAGGCCGGCTACAAACATGAGCGCCTGGTTATCCTGCCGGACGCCGTGGCCCGCGCACTGGAAATCACGCCGGAGGCCGTGGATGGCGGCAAAGTCGAGGTAACCATAAGCGGCGACAAGTACACGGTGCACGGAATCATTGACACCCTGGCGCTGGACAAAGTTACCGGCCTGGACGGCCGCGGCATTATGCCCTACGACATCAATTCGATTCAGGCTTTGGGTTCCAGTTCAGCCGGCGTGCTAGTCCCGGAAGACGTCAAGCGCCTGAACTCCGCGCAGGTTATTCTGGTCAACACGCTCCCGCCGGGCAGACTGGGCCTGGACGAAAGCCGCATAGTTTCGTGCGGCATTCTTTTTCCCAGGGAGCCTTACCCCATTAACGCCGACGGCCCGCTGCAACCAGCGGTGAGTTACAAGGAGCAGCGCCAGTGGGTCGCCGAATTCCTGGAGCGCTCCGGCGCCTACGCCTATTACGCCATTGACTCTCTGGCCTACTACGGCGCCAGGCAGCGCGCGCGCACATTCGCGGGCTTGCTGGAAATGCTGATTCCGCTCATGATTGCGGCCCTGACGGTTTTCAGCACCATGCGCTCTTCGGTGTATGAGCGCCGCGACGAGATTTACGTGTATAACGCCGTTGGCATCGCGCCCAATCATGTGTTCTTCATGTTCATGGCCGAGGCTTGCGTCTACGCCATCGTGGGCGCCATGCTGGGTTATCTGCTCAGCCAAGCCACCGGCCGGGCGCTGCTGGCCCTCAACCTGACCGGCGGACTGAACATGAATTACAGCTCTATCGAAACCATTTATGCTTCGCTGACCATCATGGGCGCCGTGCTGCTTTCCACCATCATCCCCGCGCGCGACGCCGCGCGGCTGGCCGCGCCGGCCGAGGAACGCGAATGGTCCGTGCCGGTGGCCGAGGGCGATGTCATGGCCTTCAACCTGCCGTTCACCTTCACCCCGCATGATCGCATTGCGGTAATCAGCTATTTTCACCGCTGGTTGGAGGCCAACGGCGAAGGCAGCGCCGGACCGTTCTTCTGCGCGGCGCCGCAGCCCAAGCTGCAGCAAGGCGCCACGAGCGAACACGGCGGCGGACTGCTGCCGGGCATTACGACCACGGTCTGGCTTAAACCCTTTGACCTCGGTGTCTCGCAACGCCTGGATATCCGGCTGCCGACCGACCCGCAGACCGGCGAATACATCGCCAATATCCGGCTCTTGCGCCTGAGCGGCACTTCAGCCGCCTGGAACCGCACGGTCAAGCCGTTTCTGGGAGTCCTGCGCAAGCAGTTTTTAAACTGGCGGGCGGCCACGCCGGCCGAACGCGCCGAGATGTTCACGGAGGCTAGAGGGTTGCTGGCGAAATGCGCGGTTGAGTCGGCCGCGGCTTAAGCCGCGGAAGCGGCAACTGTTTCCTGTAGCTGCGGGCGTGAGCCCGTGGCCGCCGGAGGAATCCACGCCCTCACGGGCGCGGCTACCTAGGCGGAAAATTCCTATACATTCGAGTTAAGCAATCCGGGCGGAGAAGGCAGCAATGGCAACCGAAATAAGAAAACGATTGAGCGGCGATGCTGAGCTTGAGCAGTATCGGGCGATCCTCGATGAGCCCACCGAATTCAAGAACGGTTTCACCTGGGTGGCGGTGGCTGGGGCCTTTTTCTGCGGACTGCTCATGATGCCCGGCACGATTTACCTGAGCCTGATGACCGGCGGCGGCATCGCGGCTTCCTGGGTAACTCTGATCATCTTTTCCGAGGTAACCCGGCGGGCCATGAAGACCTTGAGCAAACAGGAGCTGGTGGTGCTCCTGGGCGTGGCCTCCACCATGTCAATGGGCGGACCGATTGGCGATCTGATCTGGCGCCAGTATCTGATCCGTTCCGACGCCGTGCGCGACATGGGGCTGCTGGGCCAGTTCCCATCGTGGTATGCGCCGCAGCCCGCCAGCGAGGCTATTCTCTCCCGCAGCCTGCTGCATTCCGACTGGATGATTCCCATTCTGCTGATGGTTTTCCTCTCCGTGATCGGAACGCTGCGCTCCTATACGCTGGGTTATTTCTTTTTCCGGCTGACATCCGATATCGAGCGCTTGCCGTTCCCGTTTGCCGCGGTCGGCGCGCAGGGTACGATGGCGCTGGCCGAGGCCGGCGAAAAGCAAACCACCTGGAAGTGGCGGGTGTTCTCGCTGGGGGCGGTTCTGGGCTTGAGCTTTGCCGTCATCCAGCTCGGCGTTCCTCTGGTGACCGGCGCGTTTCTGACCAAGCCGATTCTGGTTATTCCCCTGCCGTGGTACGACGCCACTACCCTGACCGAGAACTTGCTGCCGGCCACGCCCTTCGGCCTGGTTATTGACCTCGGTCTGCTGTTGACCGGCATGATTGTGCCGTTCTGGGCGGCCATGGGCACGGGCGCGGGGATCTTGTTGACCACCATCATGAATCCGCTGCTGCACAAGCTGGGTGTGCTGCAACGCTGGCAGCCGGGCATGGACACGATCAACACAACCTTCAATAATTCCATTGACTTCTGGTGGAGTTTTTCGATCGGCGTAACCCTGGCTATCGCCGTAATTTCTTTTTATCAGACGTTCCGGGACATTGCCCGCAAGGCGCGCGAGCGCCGTCGTCCCGACCCAGGCTGCGCCGGAGGCGACGCCGAGGCGAGCCCGGACCGGAAAGCGTTGAGCGCCGGCGCCAAGCGCGAGAACCTGTGGGCGGCGCCCGATAATCGCGGCGACTTCTCGCCCTGGCTGGCCGTGGCGCTCTATTGTTTAGGATCGGGCGCGGTGGTGTGGATTGCCCACCTGCTGGTGCCAAAGTTCCCGCTCTATTTCCTGATCCTCTTTACCATGGTCTACGCCCCGATCATGACCTACATTGACGCCCGGCTGCAGGGCATCTGTGGCCAGGAGGCCAATATCCCGCTGGTCAAGGAAATGGCCATAATCCTCTCGGGCTACAAGGGCATTGATATCTGGCTGGCGCCGATTCCCTTGAACATGTCTGCCGGCGCAGCCTCGCACTTCCGCACGATTGAATTGACCGGCACTAATTTCTTTTCCTACGTCAAGTCCAGTGCGCTGACCATGCCGCTGGGGTTCATCCTCAGCTTCATCTTCTGGGCCTTCATCTGGAAGTCGGGCGCCGTGCCCTCGGACCTTTTTCCCTACGCCCAGAAAATGTGGGAGCTGACCGCCAAGAACACGGTCTTGCTCTATTCGGCCACGATGGAAACGGGAGGTGCCCAGCCACTCTTCTTCCAGGCGCTGCATCCCAAGGTTATTGCCGGATCGTTCTCCTTCACCGTGCTGGCGTTCATTGTCATGTCAATTATCAATGCGCCGATCATGGCCATCTACGGGTTCCTGCAGTCGATCGGCGGCATGCCGCATGGTTTTATTCTGCTGGTCGTCGGCAACCTGATTGGCAAGTTCTATTTCCGCAAGCGATTCGGCACCACGCGCTTTCTGCAGATTGCGCCGGTTCTGCTGGCCGGCTACGGCACCGGCGTGGGATTAATCGCCCTGATCGGCGTGGCCATCAACCTGATTGTCAGCGCCGTCTCCGGAATGCCGTTTTGATTTATGGAAACAATATTGTCCCAGGTCAAACTGCCGCTCAAGCGCTCCTTGCAAATTGCCGTGCAGGGTATCCGCATCCGGCTGGGCCGCTCGCTGGTGACCATCAGCGGCGTGGCCTTGGGCATTGCCTTCCTGATGAGCAATGTCTCCGCCCAGTTCATCAAGGCGGCCATCGGCAAGGAACGCGAACTGCGCCAGACCGTTAAACTGATGGAAACGGTCGTGCGCAGCGAGGTCGGCGATTTCGCCGGTAAAAGCCTTTCGGTCGCGGTTTTCGGCACGCTCTCCGGCGCGGAACGCTCCCTGCTGGAGCGCCTGGCCGCGGCCCAACTGGCGGCGCTCAAGCTCTATGGCCTCAATGTCCCTGGCGCCGCGCCGGCCGCGCTTAAAGGAATCGGCCAGGACAGCCACGCCCTGCTCGTGCTGGGCAACGCCCGCAAGTGCCCGGTGGCGCTGGAACACCTGGCCGACGGCCTGAAACAGAAAGTTGTAATTGATTCGCTCAGCAACCGCGTCTTTCCCGCCTTCGTTCGGCAAGGCCGGGCTACGGCCCTCGATCCCGGCAGCGCCGCCGAGGATCAAGTCCGGCGCGAGGTATTTTTCAGCAAGGCAACCGACGAGCAAATTGCCAAACTCAGCCATGCGGCCGAGCAAGACCGCTTCCGCACCATCTGGATCGTGGTCATTTCCATCCTGGTAACGGTCATTGGCGTATCCAATGCCTTGCTGATGTCGGTAACCGAGCGCTTCCGCGAGATCGGCACGATGAAGTGTCTGGGCGCGCTCTCGAGCTTCATCCGCCGGCTGTTCCTGATCGAGAGCGCCTTGATTGGTTTTTGCGGATCGGTGCTCGGCATTCTGGCCGGCGGATTGTTGCCGGTTATCGTTTTCGGCATTTCCTTCGATTTTCGCTCCGTGCTGCTGCAGATGAATTTTGGGTTGCTGCTGGCTTCGGCCGCCGGCACGCTGGTCGCCGGCACGCTCTTTGCCATTGGCGCGGCCATCTATCCGGCCAATATCGCGGCGGGCATGGTGCCGGCCTCGGCCTTGCGGAGCAATATTTAGCCAATGGAAGTAACTGCCCAGGTCGTCAAGAAATGAAACTACGAAAAACGCGTCATGCCTAAGGCAGATCCGCCTGAGGCGGAAAAGGCACGAAAATGGAAAAGAGAATTGTATTCAAATTTCGCGTGTTTTGCGCATTTCGTAGTTCCCGCCAGAGGCGGGTCTGCCTAAGGCATGATCCACCTGAGGCGGATCCGCCACGGGCGGAAATTATTTTCTCAGGTAGCTAAGTAGATACCAATGGATAATAATTCCTTAACCGCATTGTTCGGCGACGACAGCACCGCGCAGAAAAGCGGCTATGTGATCCGCGCCGTGGAGGTCTGCAAGGTCTTTGCCCTGGGCGAGCATGAAACCCATGCCTTGCGCGGGGCGACCCTGGACGTGCGCCGCGGCGAATACATCTCGATCATGGGCCCCTCTGGTTCGGGTAAGACCACCCTGTTTAATATGATCGGCGGACTCAACAAGCCGACTTCCGGCAAGGTCTACATTGACCAGGTGGATATCGCCCAGCTCGATCCCTATGAGCTGGCCTGGCTGCGCTGCCGCAAGGTGGGCTACGTGTTCCAGTCGTTCAACCTGATCCAGGTCATGTCCTGCATCGAAAATGTCATGCTGCCGATGGCCTTTGCCGGACTGAGCTCCGAGGACGCGCACGACAAGGCCCGGGATATTCTCGCGCTGGTGGGCCTGGGCGACCGCGCCTTGCATAAACCGGCCGAAATGTCGGGCGGCCAGCAACAGCGCGTCGCCATTGCCCGGGCCCTGGCCAATTCGCCGGATATCATCCTGGCGGATGAACCCACCGGCAACCTGGACCTGAAAACTGGCGAGGAAATCATTGAGCTGTTTGCGCGGCTGCGTGACCAGCTTGGCGTCACCATCATCACCGCCACCCACGACCTCAAGATGCTCAAGCGCTCGGACCGCATCGTTTGGATCGAGGATGGGCGCATCACCCGGGTCACCACCCCGGACGAAATGAAGATCAAGATTGAGGAGATCCATTGAGGGTTAGGGTTCAGGGTTTTTCGATTGTCATTCCGGGCTTTCCGCCTCTGGCGGATGCTACTCTGCGAAGTAAGCCTCCCTGCTCTGCGAAGCCGCTACGCAGGGCGTAGAAGAGTCGCTACGAAGCACGAGTCCGCCTTTGGTGGAGACCCGGAATCCAGTCCCTCCTGATGCAAAATCGGGACTTGATCAGGTTATTCTGGATTCCCGCCTGCGCGGGAATGACCGAAAGAATCTACAGCCATGAAAAAAAATTGGAAAAGGGTCAAGCAAGTCCGCGCCAATCCCCGCGGAACTTACCGGAGGGACCCGCTGGCGGCGATTCCGCTTACCCCTGCGAACGTGGAGCAGAAGCGGGATAGCCAGGGTCTGATCCACCTGCGCGCGCGCCTTCCGCTCAAAGGGTTACGCAAACGCGTGGCGGATTTCCTGGGGTATGAATATGCCAAGACGGTCGCGCTGGACACGCTGGGCTCGCGGTATTACGAGCAGGTGGATGGGCAACGCAGCCTGCGCGCGATCGTCGCGGCCATGTTGCCGGAGAGCGGCCGCAGCCCCGGCCAACTCGAAGAGCACATCGTGCTCTTCACCAAAGCGCTGATGGCCAAGAATCTGCTTGTCTTGAAAGTGGCCGCGGATCCCGACGATCCGGGAGAGCCCGCCTATGCCCGAGCGCCGGCCAGGGAGCTCGGCCAGGAAGGACGGGACGCGAAGACAAAACCGGAAGGACAACCATGACTACACCCACCCCCGGACGCAACGTGATCGCTGCCTCCGTGAACGTAAAGCGCAAGTACCAGCTTGGCCGGGAAACCGTCTGGGCCTTGAACGGCATTACCCTTGACATCTTTGAGGGCGAATATCTTTCCATCATGGGTCCCTCCGGCTCGGGCAAATCAACCTTCTTTAACATGATCGGCGCGCTGGATGTGCCCACGGAAGGCACCATCCGCTTCATGGGCCAGGACCTCTTTAAGTTGCCCGAGGCCAAGCAGGCCTGGGTGCGCTGCAACAAGATCGGTTACATTTTCCAGACCTTCAACCTGGTGGCCGTTATGACCGCGCTGGAAAACGTGGCGCTACCCGCCATCCTGCGCGGAGACGCGCCCAACGCGGCTGCGGCTAAAGCCGCCGCCACGCTGGATATCGTCGGCCTGGCTCATCGCCGGGAGCACCTGCCCGCGCAGCTCTCCGGCGGACAGCAGCAACGCGTCGCTATTGCCCGCGCCCTGGTCAACAGCCCGGCGGTCATTCTGGCGGATGAACCCACCGGCAATCTCGACACCAAGACCGGAGCTGAAATCATTGAATTGCTCAAACGCCTGCAGTCGGAGCATGGCGTTACGATCATCACCGCGACCCACGACATCAAAATGCTCCAGATCTCCGACCGGATCGTGTGGATCCGCGACGGCCGCATTGAGCGCCTTGAGGAACATGACCGGGTCAAGTTCACCGTCCATTGATCGGAACGTTCGGGAACGCATTGATCCATCCATCCCGTCAAGGAAAGCTCATGACCGAAACATCCCACATGCGCTTCCACCCCGTCAATCCCGCCGAACCGGTGATTGCGGTCTTCTTCGATCCGGCCCTCTCGCCGGAGTCGGAATGGCGCCTGGAAACCCGTTTCACCCTGGAGGCGGGCTGACCCTCGTGTCGAATGTTAACTATAAGGAGACTGTATGATGAGCAGCATTCAGTTTGGACGGTGGCCGGGCGGACGCACGCACGCCGTCACGTTCAGTTACGACGATGGCCGCAAGGAAGATCGCCGGATGGTGGAGATCTTCAATCGCTACGGCTTGAAGGGTACCTTCAACCTCAATAGCGATATGCTGAATTTGCAGGACCGCGTCAGCCCCGATGAGGTCCGGACGCTCTATGCCGGCCACGAGGTGGCTTGCCATTTCGCCACGCACCGGTTTCCAACTCGCTGCCCTCGTGAAATCCTGCTGCGGGAGGTCTTGGAAGACCGCCGGCGGCTGGAAACCCTGACGGGCGGACTGGTAACCGGCATGGCCTATCCCTTCGGACTCTTTAACGCCGAGGTCATTGAAATCCTACGGGCCTGCGGCATCCACTATGCCCGCGCGGCGGTCTCGACAGGACAATTCACCTGGGCTCCGAACGATTGGCTGCAATGGCATCCCACGGGTCATGACCGGTCGGTCACACCGGACACGATCCGGCGTTTTTTTAACGCCCCGGTCTGGGAAGCCGCGGGCCGGCTGTATTATATCTTTGGCCACAGTTACGAGTTCAACAGCCCCGAGCGCTGGGCCTTCCTGGAGTCCATTTGCCAGGCGTTCCGGGACCAGGGCAGCGACAACCTCTGGGCCGCAACGAACCTCGAAATTATGACGTATGTCGAGGCCGTGCGCGCGCTCGTGTTCTCGGTGGCCTGCGATCGTGTGCGCAATCCGTCGGCAATCCCCGTCTGGATCGACAAGGACGGCAAGGCCGTTGAGATCCCCGCGGGGCAGATGCTCTCGCTCTGAGTCCAGGCAAGAACTCCGTTATGAGGGGGCAAAAACGTCTATTTTGACGGGCAAATCTTCTTTTCCCTATCAGTCAACGGCCTATAGTCTACAGCCTGAATAAGCCTGAGTATTTCCATGAAGGTTCTTTTCGTTTATCCTGATATCGGCGTGCGCGGCGGCGCGCGCAGTTACCAGTTCGGCATCGGGCTCTTGAGCGCGTTGCTCAGGACGCGCGGCCACGCGACCAGTCTATACTACATGTTTGGGGATTATAACCCCGCGGCGCTCAAGCGCGCGGTCGCCATGTACCAGCCGGGCCTGATCGCGTTCTCGGCAGTCTCGCCGCAGTTTCGGTTCGTGAAACAGATTTTCAAGGACTTGGCGCCTTTTCCCGCCTTTACCATTCTGGGCGGACACCACGCCACCTTGGCGCCGGAATGCCTGCAAACCATTGAAGGACTGGATGCAATCTGCATTGGCGAGGGGGAATATCCGCTTCTGGAACTGGTCGAGACCCTGGAGCGCGGCGGCGAAGCAAGCGCCATTCCCAACCTCTGGGTAAAAACCCGCAACCAAGGCATTGCCAAAAACGCGACCCGCCCTTTTACCGAAAACTTGGATACGTTGCCGTTTGTGGACCGCGAACTGTTTGATTACCAGGCAATCATTAATTCCGATTTCCACACGGCCCAATTCATGTTTTCACGCGGCTGTCCCTACAATTGCACCTTCTGCAGCAACCATGCCCTGCGCGAGCGGCAGGATGGCAAATACGTCCGGTTCCGCGGCGTGCCGAGCTGCCTCGCTGAAATCCGGGAGGTGACCGGCCGCTACCGCATGCGCGCCCTCTATTTCAATGACGACTGCTTTACCACGCACCGGAATTTTGTGGACGAATTCTGCACGCGCTATTCCGAGGAGTTCGCCTTGCCCTTCGCCATTAATGCCCGACCGGAGACGCTGAACGACGACATCTGCCGTGTGCTCAAAGCCGCCGGCTGCCAGCGCCTCAGTATCGGCATCGAAAGCGGCTCGGAGAGCTTCCGTCAAAAAGTGCTCGGCCGGCGTCAGTCAAATGAGCGGATTGTCGCGGCCTTTGCCGCGGCCCGCCGCGCGGGAATCAAGACCAAATCATTTAACATCGTCGGCTTCCCTTACGAGACGCCGGCCATCTTCCAGGAAACCGTGGACCTCAATGAGCGCATCCAGCCCGACAGCGTCATCATCGGCATCTTTGAGCCCTACCCCGGCACGCGGCTGGCGGAGATATGTTTGCAAGAGGGTTTCCTTCCCAGCGACCAGCCGGATGCCTGGTTCCTGGGCCGGATGGATACGATCTTGAACATGCCGGCTTTCCCGCGCCGCGCAATTTTGCGCTGCTTCCGGAATTTTGCGTTTAATGTCTATAAAAAGTCGGCGCCCTTAAAGGCGTTTTTTTATAAAGCGTATTATTCCGCCGCCGGCGAGCGGCTGATCCGCCTGCTCGCCCCCGTTAAGGATCTCCTGCGCCGCCTGGTGATGGGCGTGTGAGGCCGCAAACGGGCTTTGTCAAAACCCCTTTCGTCGAGCGGTATGCGGAAGCCGCTGGTTTGCCGACACATTTCTTATGCTGGCACAGGAGTCAAGCTGAAGACACGAGCCAAGTGGGATGCCCTTTGAATATCGCCGCTGCGTAAGGCTTCGCGGACATCATCCAATTTATAGGCATCATCCAATGACAAGTAGGGAGACCAGTCATTGTCCGTTTCGATCAATTCGACATCAACCTCGGCCACATACTGGCCTTCATGAATTAATTTTGTGTGGTGCCTTGTGTTCATTTCTTTCTCCTCATAAAATCACTTGTCCATCGTCTTGAATCCGGCCGGTAGGCTGTTACAATCACGGCCGGAGATGTTTGTCCCCTCGGAATCCCCCCAGACCACGTGAATCGGGTTTCCATCGCGGTCCTGTTGCAGGACAAGCACACATGGCCCTTTC
The DNA here is from genome assembly GCA_016188985.1 of Lentisphaerota bacterium. Classification (GTDB taxonomy): domain Bacteria; phylum Verrucomicrobiota; class Kiritimatiellia; order JAAZAB01; family JAAZAB01; genus VSJD01. The sequence goes on from JACPGM010000081.1 coordinate 44,704, forward strand.
GGAAAGTCCGGATAATCCTCCACTAATCTGCCGTTGGGCACATCTGCCACAATATCCCTGACAAACAGACCTTCTTCGGCTATTCCATCATAGCCGTGTTCCGATATTCTTATTTTTCCTCTCTGAGCCAGTTGAACGATCCGGCGTAATGTATCACTCATGCCATAATCATAACGTAACAAATATGATTGGCAAATCGTTTCTTATGGCCAACACTACTTCTGAGGCGTTCCGAGACCCGTGTCCGCACGGGGCTTGGAATTGCCTCCGGAAGTTTGTTGGGCTTCGCTTGTACATCTGAAAACGTATGTACAGTGGAGATTTGTGCCACCGTCCAGAAAGTACACAGTGACATACTCAGGCGCGTAGTCTCCGGGCTTTGGCTGAAATGGTTGTTTGTGAAATCCGATGGGTTTGATGACTTCGCCAGATGGAGAGCGCATCTCCGATTTAATGTCTGACGGCAAACCGTTTGTCCAATTGGCAGATTGAAATGCCTTCTGCGCATACAGTCTCAGCGACGCTGAATTGGTTTTGACGTTTGGCTTGAGTTGATATGTCACATAGACATCACAATGCGAACCGTGAACTGCGACGGCGCCAATGTGTCGACTGTACATCGAAAGGTCTGGCTCACACTGCCGGAGCAGAGCTTCCTCCTTGATAAAGCGTGCGTTGTCTGGTTCTGTGGCCAAAGACACTGTAAGAACAACTGTCCACAACAACAGTACTGTCGTTATCGTTCTCATCTTCAAACCCAACGGCGAACTGAGCGCGCGCCGCCTAAGACGGCGCGCTTGGGTGACGGGCTTAGGCGGCTTCCGCCAAAGTTATAGGCGGATGCTACTCTGCGAAGTGGCGAAGCCCCTTCGCTATGACCTTCCTTCGCCCACCGAAGCGAGGGCTTCGCGAAGGCGGGAGCACGAGTCCGCCTCCGGCATGAAAGCGCCGTTCCCGGCACGCCGCGGGTCAACGGTACGGTGCGACCTCTGGTTCGACCTTTTTATTTCTTCTTCTGTTGTAATTCTGTTCGGAGTATACGCATGTATTCTTCGTGGGTGTATGTGACCGTCACAGGTTTGCCCTTGTCATCAAGTCTCCATTCTGAATAGTTTTCCTGAATCGGGCGCATGCCCATCGGCCCTTGAAAGAGCCAATATTCTTTATTCTTATAAGGATCGTGCAGAAAGATAAGAAAATCTTTTCCAACTAAATCTGCCAATGTCTCTACTTCTAGATGCGCATACATATGGGAACGAAAATCTACCGTAGTTTCACCCTCCCCCTTGAAAAGTTCTTTAATCTTCGCTTTTATCACACAATATGACATGGGATTAGCGGTATCAGACGGCTTTACAACCTGTGCAACAGTGATTCTCGCAATGACACACGCTCGCTCCAACTTTTCAGATAGAGTGAACAAGACTGAGGTAGCATGCGTAGTAAATGGGAAAACTAATAATGAAAGTATAAGTATGTTTCTTTTCATGTCTTTGGGTCTAACGGCATGAGTCACGGTTTTGGCGCGATAGCGACAAATACCGTGCGCTCATTTGTGCGCAACTCTTCCATACTTCAACAATTGTGGAAATGAGGAAGACAATCACGCGCGCTTCGCGCGCACGCTCTCCACCCATTCCTCAACCGTGATGAGAATTCTCAGTACCTTGCGATCCTTTATCCAATACTCTTTGGTCCTACCCTTGGTCTCGTATCGAATCACATCCATCTGCCGAAGATGACGCAAGGTCATGGAAATCGTCGTCAGGGGGATATGCAAGGCAGTGCTCAGATCGCCGGGGGTCTTGCGGCTTGTGTCCAGGCAGCGCAGGATGAGATAGGCCGTCGGATTCCCCAGAACTCGACAACACCGTGAAGCCCGGTACATCGTCTCCGGCATATTCTGTTTCGTTATTCCCATAACCCCCCGCCACCTCCACTATTCCACACTTCAACAATTGTGGAAGTGTGGAAGGTTCTTGTCAAGTCAGCCTATTGCGAACGATTGAGCTAAAGCGCGGTTCACCGCGCGCCTTCAGCTTCTTGTTCGGTAATCTCTTGTTTTCTGATTGCCCTTGGCAGAGACACCGCCATCAAGCTGCCGACTGTGAAAAAGAGCAATCCAAATCCCGGAAGGAACCATGATTGTCCTTTCAGTCCGGGCTCTAACAAACACTCCTCCGGGTTGCCTGGCAGGTAATACACGGTAACGCTCTTGCCTTTGGGATATCGGTTTACGATGCGCCGCGCATGCGACGGATTGCTGGAGCCATAGTCTCCGTAGGCAACACGATTACCGCTGAAAGTAGTGTCGTTGACACTGAAGTCATACATGACTTCGGCGTGATAGGTGCCACTCCCCTCATCACTATCCTGATACTCTACTGAAGATGCCACAACTCTGCCTTGAGTAGCGGGCCAATCCACACTGGCCTTAGCTCGGATGAGGCCACGAACACCAAAGAAGGCAACGCTTGCGCCAACCACGACAAAGATGAGTGGAAAAATCCGTGAGAAGAAGAATCTCATTCCCGGGGACATTTGCTTTGACGATGATGAAGATATTCTCATTATTCTCCTTTCACGGAACGGCGAACTGAGCGCGCGCCGCCTAAGACGGCGCGCTTGCACGACTTGCTTAGGCGGCTTCCGCCAAAGTTATAGGCGGATGCTACTCTGCGAAGTGGCGAAGCCCCTTCGCTATGACCTTCCTTCGCCCACCGAAGCGAGGGCTTCGCGAAGGCGGGAGCACGAGTCCGCCTCCGGCATGAAAGCGCCGGGCGTGTCGGAAACGTGACGGTTCAGCTACCGAGCGGGGCGAGGTAGGCTGAAACCGGTGGTTAGGCATTTCTTCTTTCTCTCAGCACGCCGCGAAGATATTTATGCAAGATGCTCGAAATCAGCGTTTGATAGGGCAGGCCCTCCTCGATCGCCTTGGTTTGGATGCCAACCAGATCGCGTTCCGCCAAGCGGATGTTTATCCGCTTGTTTTTCTGGAGAGTATTACGGGAATACTGCTGCAATTTGGCGATTTCCGACCTTCCGTTTCTTGCCGGACGCCATTCGTTACGCTCGTATGACGCCAGTATGTCTCTTTCTTCCGAATCCATTGTCTGCTTTTTCATTTTCCCCTCCTCAAATATTTCTTCGTCGCTTTTCGGCTCGGAATAATTGTTTTCAGAAAAACACCTTCTTCATCGTCCACATAAGGGACGAGGCAGGCGTATTCATCTATTTCGACTATCGCCATCTTTTGTCTGGGATATTTTCTTTGGTCAGGGTGATCCATAACTTCCAAGACTTGCCCTTGCTCGAACAGAACGGCGACTTGTTCAAATCCCACTCCGCGATTCTGTTTTAACCATTCATTTTTCCGTTCATCCCACCGGATGTTTTTCATAAGGACAATATACGGCATAGTATGCCGTTTGTCAACACATCGGCTTCATTCGTCTTCACTTATTTTCTGCCGAACATGTGTTAGACGTAATTATCATATTGCAATATGATAATTCTAGATAGTATAAACAATGGGCAGAAACAATAATTGCCTTTTTTAAAATCGTATGTCTGGTTTTGATGAAGGTCAACGATAAAACAACGGAAAATTTCTGGCAGGCCTGCCAATCCTGCGTGAAAACGCAACGCGTCACCACCGCTCATGCTCTTATAAAGCTGTGAAACAATAGAAAATCATCGCGCCGGCGGGGCGGCGCTCCTACAAAAACCCATGATAGACGGGAAAATGTAGGAACCGAGCCCCACCTCGGCGATCTTCGGCAATTTTTTCACGCGTTCTCAGTAAGAATACGGCTCATGAAACACGCAGGTCGCTACACGGTGGTCGCGGTAGGGACTCTCCTGGTGGCTTTCGTCTGCGCCGCGGGTCTGTTCGCGTGGCGGCTGAGGGAAGCGCGCCAGATACGCGAAGTGCCCGTTCTGATGTATCATAAAATCGGCGCGGTCACCGACAATGCCTGGTGGGTGCCGACTGATGTCTTTGAGCGCCAACTGCGGGCCTTGTATTTTCAGGGTTATGCCACCATCCTGCCCGCGGATCTCGTGCACCACCACAAGACCGGCAAACGACTGCCGAGCAAGCCAGTGCTGATCACCTTTGATGACGGCTATCGCGACAGCCTTGCCACTGCTGAACCGCTGCTGAAAAAATACGGCTTCCAAGCCGTGGTTTTCCTGCCCACCGCCTTCATCGCCGAAACGCCCGAAACCCGCCGGTCGTTCGAAGGCCAGAGCTGCCTGATCTGGCCGGAAGTCAAGGCCATGCAGGAACGCAGGACCTTTGTCTTCGGCGGGCACAGCCACCGGCACGAGAATCTAATCGTCGCAGGCGATGCCGAGGCCGATATCCGGGAATGTTTCGATCAGTTGCGCCGGCACGCGATCCGGCAACCTTTTGCGTTCTGTTATCCGCATGGCGAATACAATGCCCAAACAACCGCCGCCGTCAAACGCGCCGGGTTCCAGTGCGCTTTTGGCTGCGAGGACCGGGTGGCCCAAACCGGCCGAACGAATAATCTGCTGGAGCTGCCGCGGGTGTCGGTCATGGGCGGAAGACATGATTTCAGGGTTAGCAATCAAACCTGGGCCAAGAGAACTGATTTCACCCTGAATGTCCATCACGAGGGCATCCCGATTGAAGTCAGTCCGCGTCTGGTGGTGAGCGGCGCGGTTGCGGATCAAGGCTGGCTACCGGCAGTGGAAGTCGGCAATGCCAATTACGAATGGCGCTGGCCACGGCCGGCAGCGCAAAGCAAACCGCTGCCGCCGCTGCGCCTGGAAATCTGGGACAAACACCGGTTGTTTTTACTGTGGTCAGAAAAACTGTGAGCCAACCTGCCGCCGCGCCGCCATTCTATGGCGGCCTACAGTAAACACAGTGCGGCCAGGGTATGGCAACTTATTCCGATTTATTCCAAGGTAATGCGGATATGCGGCCGTCAGAATCCGGACTGTAGGCCTTCATAGTATGAAGGCGCAATTTACTCGGTCTTGTCCGGGCAGGTTGCCACCTTGCTCCCCGCGCTACTGATCCAGCAGCGCGCTGAAAGGAACAACACCTTCCCGACTGCCCGCCGCCGGAACGGCGCCGGGATGCCACGCTACGGCGGTCTCCAATCCCAAGGCCATACTGTCCGGCGTGTAGCCATCAAACTTTTCGTTTAACGCGACATCCACCGCCACGCGCTCACCCTTGGCCAGCCATTGTCGGTCGCTCAAAGGGCACACTTGTTTCTTGCGCCATTCGCCGCGCCGGCGGATCCAGAAACTTGCCGCAAAGGGCGGCGTTTCATTCTTGTGCGCTTCCCAAACGCATTTTACCCGACGCGAATTATCATCAAAACTAAGACTCACCAGGCTCAGGTGCGTACCGAATTCAATTGGCGTTTTCAAATTGGCCGCCAGCCGCTTAACCTCACCTTGCCACCAGCGCGGTTCTTTCTGCGCCATGATCTGCAGACTGAGATAATCGCTGTGGGCCAGTCCTCCTTGCAGGTTCACCGCGGCGCGCCACATTGCCTCGGAATCGCCCAGGGCGCGCGCTACCGCCAGATCCAATTGCATTAATTCAAGCCCGTTCCACAGCAAGCCCCAGCGCAGGGTATCAAGCTCCACAAGGCGTCGTTGGGCGTCATTAGGCTTTCCGCGCGCGATGGCGTGCGTAACGCCGGCCATGAGCAGCTCAGTGTGCAAGGCTTCCAGCATGGACTGCATGGTCCAGCGGATTTCCGTATTGCGGAAATAGAGCCGCCCCGGGCTGCGCGCACGAACACTAAAGCGCGGCTGACTTTCCCGCGCCACGGGAAATTCAAGCAGGCAGTTCGTCCAGACGCCGGGGACCATCGGCCCACAGAACGTGGTGTAATGCACACCACAGCGAATCTCGAAATCGGTTGCCGGCGACGGATCGGCTGAAGATTCTGCCCTAAACATCGCTTCGCTTGAAATAAAGTAGATGCCGCGCGCCAGTCGGACGGGCAACGTGAGGACAGCCCGGTAAGGCGGAAATGGACCGGAGGGATTGGAGACCGGCTCGGTCAAATCCAGGACATCAAGCGTCTGGATTTCGCGGCTTCTTAATCGGCCAGTGTCCGCCTCGCGCTGGTCAATAATGTCGTGCGTCGTATTTACCCGGATGCGCGCAAACTCATTGAAATAATACCCGCTATTGCCGTTGATGCCCACAGTGGCGGCACTGACGCGCCAGGCTGCGTCTAGTTCTTCTTCGAGTCGCTCGACGGCCGGTTCCAATTGCTCCGCCCAGTCCCAGCGCGCCGAGCGCACCGCCAGGAGATAAGCCGTGGCCGGGTCGCAGGCCGCCGCCAGCTCAGCCTCGGAAAATGTCTCCCAAATTGCTTCTTCCAATCCCAAGTCCAGGCAGATTCGCGCCGCTTCGGCCGGAGAAAACGCCACGCGCGCAAAACAGGGAATGTAGAGAACGTCCCTGACCTGCTCGGTGCTGAGCGTAATTTCCTCAAACTGTTTGAGGCGCGGGCGCCAAACGGAGCGCTTTAGCGGCACAATGGCCGCATCGTAGGGCTCCAGCGCAACCCGGCGAGTTTGCCCAAATCCTCGGACCACAACCGTAGCCGAGCGTTCGGCCGTGTTGAGCACAAGGTAGATTGGCGCGCCCGGACGTTCGGGCCCGCCCACGGCAATTACACGCTTTCGGCGATCGATCAATAGCCCGGTGGCCGCGCCCAGTTTGTGGCCAATCGGGAAGAAGGTCTGGCGGCCTTTTTCGGCATCATAATAATTATTCACAAAAAGCGGCTGGGGCAGTTCCAGATCAATTTGATGTTGCGGAGTTACCGGCTTCCGCACTCCGTAAAGCTCAATGGCCGGTGACACAAATGTGGCCAGGCCTTGCGGCGGGAGAGGTGCCCAGACGCAGAGCCGTTCGCTGTTACGGCTGAACTCGTCGAACAATCCCTGCGGGGCAGGAAACAGCGCATCGGTCAGCGGGTTGCGCAGACCGCGGCCGGATATACTCGCGGCGCGCAAGAGGTAATCGGCGCCTTGCTGAGTCAAGCCGGCCAAACCTTCTCTTTCGATCTTAGAAATGCAAATGGGCGCCCGGTCACTTTCCGGCCAAGCGCCTTCGGCATAGTTCTCGGTGGCTACGGCCGACTGCATAGGCAAATGGGCCTCAAGCCATTGCTCGGCCAAGACCCGGGTATCGGTCCAGCCGAAGAGTGAAGCCGAACGCGAGCCGTTGATCCCATTGGCGGCCACGGCGGCCAGACCCAGGGTCAAGGCGGTTAAGCGCAAAGCAACCCGTTGCGAGCGCCAGAGGCAGATGAGCGGCAGCGCCGCCAACACCGCGAAACACGGCAGAAACGCCATGAATTCCTGGCTGCGCACCCAAGGGGATAGATAAATAAAAAAGACCAGATAAAGTCCCGGAAACAGCAGCGTGATGGGCAAGTATCTCCGAAAGTCCCGCAGCGCGAGGCAAGGCAAGCCCGCGGCAACCAGGACCAGCCAGGGCCAGCCAATCGTTTGCAGGTAGGACCCAAGCTCCCGGAAATGCAGAAGATAGCGAACCCGAATACCACCCCCGAACGGCGCCAGGCTTGAGGCTCCTTCGCGATACACCCGGGCTTTCTCGGCGATCAAGCCATTGATAAACCAGGGCAAGTCCAACGCCTCCGGCATGGCCAGCAGGAATCCCAGCAGGAAACAAACCAAGGCCAGGCCGAACCGGACAGAAATTGATCTCAACGCCATTTTCAGCGCGCGCATCGGAGCACGGCCGGCCAAAGCCAACGCCAGCATAACCGGCAGTAAAAGGACCAGTTGAAATTTTGTGCCGGCGGCAAATCCGCCGGCCAGGGCCGCCAGGACCAGACTCCACTTACTCCGGGTATCCGCCGCCACGGCCATCAGCCACAAAGCGGTCGTGAGCGTCAAGAGCATGGCGATATCGGTTTCGCCATAGTGGCTATGCTCAACCGGGTATTGGGCTAGTCCCAGCAAAGCGGCGCCCAACACGCCCGCCCAGGCTGAGCGGGTAATCCGCCGGACCAGCAAATACCCGATCAGGCTGATCAGTGTGCCGGCCCAGACATTAAACCAGCGCGCCACCAGGATATTGTTTTCGGCGCCGCCGACACGGTCTTTCAGGCCGCGCTGGAACGCGCTGTAATTTCGAACGTAGTCAAGTCCGCGACCGATCCAAATGGCCGGCTGGACCAGCACGAAAAAACCATGGGCATAAGGCGGCCCTTTCATGGAAGCGCCGCGCGCGGCCTTATTCACAGCTTCGCCAATGGGAGCTTCATCGGGATGAAAGGCGGGCCAATTGACTCCCTGGAAGCGCAGGTGAAAAGCCGCCAGGCAGACAAGCAGCAAAGCCCAGCGGGCAAGGCGGCTCGATGGAATGATTTCAGGATGCATATTTCCGTAAGGAAACTTTTATTCTCAGCTATCCAAGCTTCGGCTAGCCAAGGGCGCATTATGCAAGTTCAGCCCGGCATGTAAAGCAAACAGCCGCTGGTAATGCTCGCTTGCGTGGGTAGGTAATCCTGTATTTGCACCCACGTAAGTGACGAGTAACCTACAGTAGCTTTTTTACGGTTGCTTTCCCGGTAAGGACCTTTAAGATGCGCTTCAAATAATTGCCGGACTTCTATTTGCGGACTTGGCCCCATGAAAATTCTGTTGCTGGCCCCGCATCCCTTTTATCAGGAGCGCGGCACGCCGATTGCCGTGGACCTCCTGCTGACCGCGCTGTCCCGGCGCGGCGACCAGGTGGATGTGCTGACCTTTCACGAAGGCGCCGAACGCGCTTATCCGGGCGTTACTCTCTGGCGGATCTGCCGCTTGCCGGGGATCCGCGGCATCCCGCCGGGCTTTTCGCTAAAGAAACTACTCTGCGATTTTTTCCTTCTGGTCAAAGCTTTGCGGATGGCCGCCCGCGGGCATTACCAGGTGGTCCACGCCGTGGAAGAATCCGTTTTCGCGGCCATGTTGATCCGCTTCTTTTTCCACACGCCCTATGTCTACGATATGGATTCCTCCTTACCCCGGCAATTAACCGAAAAAATCCGGATGCTGAAGCCGTTCTTGCCGCTTCTGAAATTTTTTGAAGGTTGCGCCATTCGCCGGGCGCTGGCGGTCGTGCTGGTCTGTGAGGCCTTAGCCCAGATTGCCCAGGCCTACATGCCGCGCAAGCTTTGCCTGTTGCGGGATATATCGCTCCTGGCGCCGGCCGGCAGCGCGACCCCCTTACCGGAATTAGCGGGTCTTAAGCATCCCTGCTTCCTCTACATCGGCAACTTGGAACGCTATCAGGGGCTTGACCTGCTGCTCGAGAGTTTTGCCCTCTTGCGGCAAAGCGGCCTGCAGGCGTCCCTGGTAATCGCCGGCGGCATAGCCGCTGATATCCGGCGCTACCAGGACAAAGCCGCGCAATGGCCGGAGCTTCGCGAAGACGTGCGTTTTCTCGGTCCTTGGCCGGTTGCCCGGATGGCCGATCTTTTTGCAGCCGCCGATGTGCTGGTCTCGCCGCGCATCCGGGGCAATAACACACCCATGAAAATCTATTCGTATTTGCACTCCGGCAAACCCATCCTGGCCACGGATTTACCCACCCACACGCAGGTGCTGACGCCCGAGGTCGCGCTGTTGAAGCCGACGACGACTGAGGCTTTTGCCGCCGGCATGCGCCAACTGATTGAGCACCCGGACCAGGGCCGCGCACTGGCCGAGCGGGCCAAAGCCCTGGCCGAGAAGCAGTATACCTTTGCGGTCTTCGAGCGCACCGCCCGGGGATTGTACGACTGGCTGGAGCACGCGACCACCCAGGCCTGATTTTTGGCGCTTGCCAATGGCCTGAACTTATTGCTACATTTCTCCGTTTTTGGCTTTGAAAATGCCAGGGCTGTTTTCCCGGCCAGCCAGCGAAAAACCAAACGCCCTTAAACGTGTAAGCAACGAATCATGAATCAGGAAACAAAGACGGAAGCTCATAAAGGTTTTGACCTCAGAGAGTTCGGCAGCGACCAGCAGGCGGCGCTGGCCAAAATGTATGAGGATACCCTTAAAAACTTCAAGGAAGGCTCCATCGTCCAGGGCAAAGTGGTGGAAGTGCGCAACAACGAAGTGCTGGTGGATATCGGCTATAAATCAGAGGGCCTGATTGCCGGCGCGGAATTCCGGGACCTCGCGGCGCTGAAGCCGGGCGACACCGTGGAAGTCGTGCTGGAGCTTGTCGAGGACGACGAAGGCAAGATTATTCTCAGCAAAGCCAAGGCCGAGCAGCAGCGCATGTGGGACAGCGTGCTTTCTTCCCGCGAGGAAGGCAGCGTGCTGGAAGGCGAAATCAAGAGCCGTGTGCGCGGCGGCCTGATCGTGGATGTCAGCGGCGTCAAGGGTTTCCTGCCCGGCTCTCAGGTTGATATCGTCCCCGTGCGCAACCTGGATGACTATCTCGGCAAGCGCTTCGAATTCAAGGTCATGAAAATTGACCGCGACCGGCGCAATATCGTGCTTTCCCGCCGCGAACTGATTGAACAGCGCCGCCGCGATAAGCGCAAGGGGTTACTGACCGAAATGAAAATCGGCCAACTGCGCTCCGGCCTGGTAAAGAACCTCACTGACTTTGGCGCCTTTATTGACCTGGGCGGCCTGGACGGCCTCCTGCATATTACCGACATGAGTTGGGGCCGGGTCAGCCATCCTTCCAAAATCCTGAAAGTGGGCGAAACCGCCGAGGTAATGATTCTGGATATTGACTACGAGAAGGAGCGCGTTTCCCTGGGCCTGAAACAAAAAACGCCCAATCCCTGGGACGCGATCGAATCGAAATATCCCGTCGGCAGCCGCGTGCACGGGCGCGTGGTCAACCTGGTGCCCTACGGCGCCTTCATTGAGATCGAAGAGGGCGTGGAAGGCCTGGTGCACGTCTCGGAAATTTCCTGGATTCAGCGCGTGGGCCGGGCCTCCGACGTGCTGGCCCTCGGCCAGGAAGTTGATGCCGTGGTGCTCAACATCAATCGCGCCGACCAGAAAATTTCGATGGGCATCCGCCAGACCACCGCCAATCCCTGGGACACCGTGCGGGAACAATACCCCGTCGGCACGCGCGTCAAGGGCACGGTGCGCAACTTCACTTCTTACGGCGCTTTCGTGGAGCTGCAGGAAGGCATTGACGGCATGATCCATGTCTCCGACCTGTCCTGGACACGCAAGGTGAATCACCCCTCCGAAATCCTGAAGAAGAACGATACCGTGGAGGTGGTGGTCCTGGAAGTTGATCCGACCAATCAGCGCATCAGCCTCGGCCTTAAACAGGCGCAAACCGATCCCTGGGCCGCCGTAGCCGAGCGCTACAAGGTCGGCCAGATCGTTACCGGCAAGGTGTCGAAGCTGGCCTCTTTCGGCGCGTTCGTCAACCTGGACGAAGGCATTGACGGCCTGGTGCACGTTTCCCAGATCAGCGAGGAACGCGTCGAAAAGGCCAGCGACGCGCTCAAGGTCGGCCAGGAAATAACCGCCCGCGTCGTGAAAATTGATCTTATCGAGCGGCGCATCGGCCTGAGCATCAAGGCCGCCGCCTTGCCGGACGACCAATTCGTCGTGCAGGAAGACATGTTGGTCGGGTTGAAGCCGGGCGAGGACCTGGTGGACCTGGCCGGCGCCTTCAAGGAAGCCTACGGCGTCAGCCCGGCCGAAGGCCAAGTGCAGGAATGGCGGCCCGGCGATAAGAAAAAGAACGGCAAGGACGACGAGCAAAACGCGAAAAAATAGTTAAGCTGGGTTCAAAACTATTTCCACCTGAGGCGGGTCCGCCAAAGGCTGATTTTGCCACACTTGTCCGCCAAGGTGGAAAAATGCACAAGAAGCACAAAACGGATATGCTTTTCTCCGTCGCAGACGGACTCGTGCTTCGTAGCGACTCTTCTACGCCCTGCGTAGCGGCTTCGCAGAGCAGGGAGGCTTACTTCGCAGAGTAGCATCAGCCGGCGGCTGATTATTTGTGAACCCGCCTGCCTGCCCACATCGCTGCGCGAAGTGCTGCGGGCGGGCAACGCCTATGGCGCAGCCATTGTGGGCAGGTTTTGTGCCTCTTTGTGGCTACTCTTGCAATTGACTCGATCTTCATGACTATTCCAATTGACCGCCAGCTTGAGATCCTCGCCGCGCGCAGCGTAAATCTGGTTTCGCTGCCGGAACTGCGCCGCAAGCTCGAAGGCGCCGCCCAAGGCCAGCGGCCGCTGCGCGTCAAATACGGGGCCGATCCCTCCGCCCCGGATATTCATCTCGGCCACGTCGTTGGGCTCAACAAGCTGCGCGAGTTTCAGGACCTGGGGCACACCGTGGTCTTCATCATCGGCGACTTTACCGCCCTGATCGGCGACCCCTCCGGACGCTCCGAAACCCGCCCGCGGCTCGCGCCCGAACAGATCGCCGCCAACGCTAAAACCTACCAGGACCAGGTTTTCAAAGTGCTCGACCCCCAGCGCACTGAGGTGCGTTTTAATACCGAATGGTGCGCCGGCCTGGCATTGGCCGAGGTCCTGCGGCTGGCCGCGCAGGTTACCGTGGCCCAGATGCTCGCCCGCGATGATTTCCAGAAACGTTTTCAGGAGCAGGAACCCATTTCCCTGGTGGAGTTCCTCTATCCGGTCATCCAGGGCTATGATTCCGTTCAGGTCGCCGCCGATGTTGAAGTGGGCGGAACCGACCAGCTCTTCAATCTGCTCGTCGGGCGCGACCTGCAAAAAGCTAGCGGCCAGGATCAACAGGTGGTGCTGACCCTGCCGCTCCTGGAAGGTCTGGATGGCGTCCGCAAGATGAGCAAGAGCCTCGGCAATTACGTGGGCATCAGCGAGAGCCCGCGGGAAATGTTCGGCAAAATCATGTCAATCCCGGATACGCTCATCGGGCGCTATTTTTCGCTCGTCCTGGGCTGGAGCGCCGACAAGGTGCGCGCGCTCGAGCAAGACCTTGCCGCCGGCCGGAAACATCCGCGCCGGGTGAAAGACGAATTGGCCCAAGCCATCGTCGAAAAGTTCCATAGCCCGGCGGCGGCGCGGAACGCTTCGGCCGAGTTTGCGCGGATGTTTGCCGAACACCAACCGCCGGATGACATTCCAACGGTCACAATTCCAATGACCCAGCGCAAAAACGGCAAGCTGGGCATTGTGGCGCTTCTGGTGGCCGCCGGTTTGGCCGAAAGCAATAGCGCCGCCCGGCGGCTCGTCCAGCAGGGCGCCGTCCGCGTCGGCGCCGACGCGGTTACCGACATCACCGCCGAGCTGGTCATTCCCGAAGGCTGCCTCATCCAAGCCGGCAAACGCGCCTTCGCCCGGATCAATTCGGCTTGACCGCTTCGCCGCCCCTGAATATGCTTTTCTTGCGTGTGTCGTTATTCCGGTGTAACTCAATGGTAGAGTGGCTGGCTGTTTCCGCCGCAGGCGGATCCGCCTCTGGCGGAAACCACAAGCTGGCCAGGTCGCCACGTCAGCCCACGTGACATCATAGCGAATGATATGACGAGCCGTTTGCTTGGAGTAGAATGCCGTTGGGCAAGTTAGCTGATTCCGGTGTAACTCAATGGTAGAGTGGCTGGCTGTTAACCAGCAAGTTACAGGTTCGAGTCCTGTCACCGGAGCCACGGTCAATTTGGGATCAAGCACGAACTCGATCGGTGCAGTCTTCCCAACGATGACCAAGTATTGTTTTCAAGTGTTTCTCCTGCGCTTTTATTTGCGGACACCGGAGTTCCACTGAAACTCAGCGGCCGGCCACCCGAAGGCTCAAACCCGTTATGCAACAGACACTGATTTTTTCTTTAATTGCGGGATTGGTTCTTAGTTTTTCAGGCATAGGCAACGGACAGGTTCCGAAAGGATATATAGCGGCCCCTGATCCAGACTATGATGACTTTACCTGGACGCTGCCCAGTACGGCATCGTCGGTAAGGTTGAGTTTGCCGACCGACATAGACAACTTTTTGTTCAACGAATATGGGGGTATCGGCGGCTATGGTCTCTGTGCCGGCGGACATATCGAAGGGCTGGATCACGTTTGGATTGAGTTTATCCCCGGCACGCCGGCCCGAAGCTGGGCTCCCGGAACGGTCATGGATATTGCCCTCAACGATCAGGAATATCACATTTGGATTGATTACGGCGACAATCTGATCGGTATTCATATGGAGATAATGACTCCCTATGTTTCTGTCGGCCAGACAGTTGCCAGGGGGCAGGAGGTGGGCATGGGGATGAGTTTTAATACTAATCAGACCAGTGGAGAAATGGCCCTCATTGACCTCGGCCGCACAGACGGCAATGAGGCCTGGGGCGGCGGTTGCTACGTCTCGCCGTTTGATTATCTGCGTGATGCGGACAAACAGATATTGGTCAATGCCTACAAGCAAAATGTTATTCAGCCCTATCAAAATGACGGCACGCGAGTCTGGGGCTTTGAACCGCAGCAACCATACCTGACGAATAAACTAAGACTACATGATGATAACGCGGGAAAACTAACCGGGGTCTGGTACCTGCCCGCCTCAAATTGGTTTTTTGGTTATCCCAATGATATCCTGACCATTATCGAAGCGGATAACCCCTATATTACTGGTAATATAATAAAATCTCAGGATTGGAGCGGCAGCCGGGGGGACGCATGGTCACTTCACGGCACCTGTGACGTTGATTATGCCTTCGGTAAAATTGTAATTTATGATGAAGCCGCAACATATTACGGCATTTTTGTGATCGACGAAACGGGCGACCGGGCGACCCTGCGAATAGAATACCAGGAACATTCCTATCCGTCCGGTTTCAGCACCAATGCCCTGATATATACTGAAAGGGAATACTACACTTATATCCCACTCGCCGGCGATTTTGACGGGGATGGCAAAACCGACCCGGCGCTTTACCAGGAATTATCGGGACGGTGGTCGGTGATGTTGTCGGCCGGGAGATATGAAATTGCCACGACCACCCTGGGCGGTTCAGGCTATAATCCGATTGCCAAGGACTTTGACGGCGACGGCAAGGCTGACCTGGGGGTATATAATGAAACCAACGGCAACTGGACGATCAGCCTTTCGGATAGCGGCTATGGCGTCGTTACGCTGAGCAATTTCGGCGGCGTGGGCTATGTGACCGTCGTCGGCGATTATGATGGCGACGGCAAAGCTGATCCAGCGGTGTACCACGAAGCCACCGGCAGTTGGGAAGTGAAAGTATCCGGGAACAGTTATGCCTCTGTTGCCTTGTTGAACTTCGGCAATGCGGGGTATAGCGCCTTGGCCCTGGATTTTGATGGCGACGGCCAGGCCGACCCGGCGCTCTACAACACCGCCAGCGGCAACTGGATCGTCAAGTTATCCGGAAGCGATTACACTTCGACCTCTATAACAAGTTTTGGCGGCGCAGGTTACTTGCAGGTGGCGGGCATGTTTGATGGGGATAACCGCGCAGACCCGGCGCTCTACAACAGCTCCAACGGCAACTGGTCAGTCCTGCTCTCGGATAGTAATTACCTTGCGGCGAACCTTGCTGGCTTTGGCGGCCCGGATTACACGGCAATGGTAGGTGATTATGACGGGGACGGCCTGGTTGACCCCGCGCTGTATCAGGAATCCACCTCAACTTGGTTCGTAAAGCTGTCCGCCAGCGGCTACACCACGGCAACAGCCACTCAATGATGCTTCGAGACTAAAAGACATACCGCAAAGGAATACATGAAAAGATTTAAACAAGGACGGCGGACATTTTCTCTTGCGGCGTGCGGAGCGCTCATTTGCGCCTTCCTGGCCGGGGCGCCGGAGGTTTTTTCCCAAGATAACGCTCCGGCCGAAGAACTCTGCATTGACGTCCATCACCACCTTATGGGCCGCGAAGGACCGCACGGCCTGCCGCAAAAGGAAGGCAGCGGTTCCGGCCAATGGCGCGCTCCGCGTCCAGCCCCAGGCGCCAAGCAGGGCCGGCCCGCGGCCGACTGGGAAGGCGCCGCGCGCCGCCTCATCGAAAAGATGGACCAATGCGGTGTTACCTCTGTGATTGTCATGCCGCCGCCCAGGGTGCGCAACAATACCAACTCCGAGGAATACGGCAAACTGCTATCGGTTGCCCGCCAATACCCGGGGCGTTTATACGTGGGGGCCGGCGGACATGTCCTGAACCCGATTATTCAGGAGACCGGCGCTGAAGCGGTGACCGCGGAGATACGGAAGCGGTTCCAGCGCGAAGCGGAACGTCTCTGTGCTGACGGCGTCAAATGCTTCGGCGAAATGGCCGCAACCCACATCTCGCATTCGCCCGAGCACCCCTTTGAGGAAGCGCCGCCCGACCACCCGCTATTTCTCCTGCTGGCCGATATTGCGGCCAGGAAGAATATCCCCATAGATCTGCACATGGACGTGGTTGCAACAAATACAGCGGCTTCGGCCGGCTGGCGCGCCTTAAGCCGGCAGAACCCTGAGATATTCCGCGCCAATGTGCCCGGGTTGGAACGGCTCCTGCAGCACAACCGCCTGGCGCGGATTGTCCTCCAGCACGTCGGCCGCGACAACGTCGGCCATCTCAATATAGAGCTGCTGCGCCGCCTGCTCGCAACGCATTCCAACCTCTATCTTGCGGTAGTGATAACGCCGCAGCCGACCATGGCCGGCCAGAAGACACTGATGCCGAACAGGATCATAGACGAAGATTTCCGGATTAAACCCGAATGGCTTGACTTGTTTCGGGAGTTTCCGGAGAGGTTTGCCATCGGCACCGATACTTTTACCTCCCCGGCCGGCGCGGACCGAAGCCCGTTTGAAATAACATTCAGAATTTTCAAAAGGCAACTCCCGCCCGATCTGCGTTCCAAGCTCTGCGGCGGGAACGCCGCGCGAATCTACGGCCTGAAATAAAAAAACGGGCAAATCAAGAGCAAGATTAACGAGCGCGGCGGCGGGCCAGTTGGGCAAAGTTCTCGCGTTTAAGTCTTTGGACCGCCACACGCCGCAACTCGACCCAGATCGGGTGAACCGCGCAGGTGGCGCTCAAACAGCAGTCGCGCGGATTGACCGCGCACTCTCGCATGGCCGAAGGCCCCTGAATGGCCTCGATCACTTCGAGCAGGTTGATCGCGCGCGGCCGCCGCGCCAGTTGAATTCCGCCCTGCACCCCGCGCAGCGATCGGAGCAGCCCGATCTTCACCAGGCGCTGCACGATCTTGGCCAGGAAACTGCGCGGGATATGCATCGCGCGGGCAATGGCGCCAACCGACTCAATCCGGTGCGGCGCCCTGGCGAGATAGAGCACACAGCGCACGGCGTAATCCGCCTGGCGCGTCACATACATTGCTTATTTGAAAAAGCGCTCCAGGAGCCCTTGCAGCATCTGGGCATGACGGGCCTCATCGCGCGAGCTCTCATCGAAGATGTCGTGAGCCTCATCCACGTTGGTCTCCTTGGCTTTAACGGCCGCGGCCCGCTTGCCCTTATTGGCGCCGATCTCGCCGTTGAGCATCTTGGCCAGATTTTCCTTGGTGCTTTCGGCAATCAGGCCGTTCAGTTCGGCATACCGGGCGGCATGCTCAGCCTCTTCCCAGGCGATGCGCTTGAGGGTCTCGGCAATCTCCGGGTAGCCCTCGCGCTGGGCCTGGCGGGCCATGGCCAGATAAAGGCCGACTTCCTGGGTTTCCCCCTGGAAATTGGCCCGGACCGCCTCTTCCACCGCCGTGCCTTTACTTACCCCCAGCCGGTTCACATTAACGAGTTCCATGGTATCCTCCCTTCTTAAATAGGACTGTTTTGCTCATGTTTCTACAATGTCCCGGACTGCTTGTCAAGAGTTTGCAGAAAAATACGTTCGGGCATCGTCGCTTGCCACCGTGAAGCAAAATATGACTTGAACTGGTGATAAGATTGTGGTGTAGTATTTAAATATTTGGTAATAATCCGGATGAATATTCTTTTAATCTATCCCGAGTTTCCGGACACGTTCTGGAGCTTCAAGCACGCGCTTGAGTTTGTGCGCAAGCGCGCGGCCCTGCCGCCGCTGGGCCTGCTGACCGTGGCCGCCCTGCTGCCGCGGGAATGGTCCCAGCGGCTCGTGGACACCAACGCGCGCGCGCTCACGAAGAAGGACCTGGCCTGGGCCGACCTGGTGTTCATCAGCGCCATGGTCGTCCAACGCGCATCGGCGCGCCGGATCATCGCCCAGTGCAAGGAGGCCGGCCGGAAGGTTGTCGCCGGCGGTCCGCTGTTTAATGCTGAGCACAATGAGTTCCCAGACGTGGACCATTTTATCCTGAACGAGGCCGAGTTGACCCTTCCGGATTTCCTCAAAGACCTGGCGCAAGGGCGCCCGCGGCGGATTTACTCTTCGACTGCATTCGCGGATCTGCGCCGAACGCCCGCGCCCAGGTGGGAATTGCTCAACCTCTCTCATTATGTTTGCATGAGCATCCAGTTTTCGCGCGGGTGTCCGTTCGAATGCGACTTCTGCAACATCACCGCCCTGCTGGGCCACCGCGTGCGCATTAAGACTTCCCGGCAGATCATCGCCGAGCTGGATAGTCTGTATGCCCAAGGCTGGCACAGCGACGTGTTTTTCGTGGACGACAACTTCATCGGGAACAGGCATTTTTTGAAAACCGATCTCCTGCCGGCCCTGATCCGCTGGCGCAAGGCAAAAAAAGGGATCGTGTTCAACACCGAAACGTCGCTCAACCTGGTTGAAGACCAGACCTTGATGGAAATGATGGTGGCCGCGGGGTTCACCAAGGTCTTCATCGGCATCGAGACGCCGGCCGAAGAAGGCCTGGCCGAGTGCGGCAAGCATCAGAACAAGAACCGCAACATGGTGGAAGACGTCAAACGCATTCAGCGCGCCGGGCTCCAGGTGCAGGGCGGGTTCATTGTGGGCTTTGACAGCGACCAGCCTTCGATCTTCAAGCGGCAGATCGAGTTCATCCAGAAGAGCGGGATCGTGACCGCGATGGTCGGCCTGCTCCAGGCCCCTCCGGGAACGCGACTCTACGAGCGCCTCAAGAAGGAAGGCCGCCTGCGAGGCGCATCATCGGGCGACAACGCGGATGGAACGACGAACATCATCCCGGCCATGAACCTGGAAGCGTTGCGGGAAGGCTACAAGGAGATCCTTCAGCATATCTATTCGCCGGAACACTATTACAAGCGCATCCGGACATTTCTCCGCGAATACAAGACGCCCAAAGTGCGCCAGCCGTTCCGTTTTTCGCACATCTTTGTGCTGCTGCGTTCCAGCTACCGGCTCGGCATCCTGGGCCGGGAGCGCTTGCAATACTGGAAGCTCATTTTCTGGACCCAGTTCCGCCGCCCCCGGCTGTTCGCCGAGGCCGTGACCCTCGCCATTTACGGCTACCATTTCCGGAAGATATTCAAACGGCACGTATTGTAAGCGGGGTTGCGCGCGTGAGTGGATGACCGCGGAGAAAAGCGGCGCCGGACATGACTTTGCCACCCGGGATCTGAACCTCTAAAAGCCGCAGAGCATCCTGGCCGGTTTGAATCAAGGGCCCCTCGCCAAGCGCTTCCAGCACCGCGCCCGGCGTGCCGCCGCGGCTTGCTTCCACCCGCGATTTCCAAACGCGCACGACTCCCACCGGCGGAAGCTCACAGAAACAGCCGGGCCAGGGATTAAAGCCCCGCACGCGGTTATGGATCTGGATGGCCGGCTGTTGCCAGGCAATCCGGCCATCGGCTTTTTTGATGCGCGGCGCACGCGTGGCCTCGGCCTCGTTCTGCGCTCGGCGCCGGATAGATCCCTGCCGGAGAGCTTCTACCGTACGCTCAAGCAACTCGGCCCCGGCGCGCGCCAGCCTATCATGCAAAGTGCCGGCCGTATCTTCCGGCCGGATATCTTCCATCAACTGGTCAATAATGTCGCCGGCATCCAAGCGTTTGTTGAGCAAGATGGTGGTAACACCCGTCACGGTTTCGCCATTAGCCAGCGCCCACTGAATCGGCGCGGCCCCGCGGTATTTCGGCAGAAGCGAGGCGTGCAGGTTAATGCTCCCGCGCGGCGGCAGGGCGAGGATATCCGCTTTCAGGAATTGGCCGTAAGCCACGACGACGATCAGGTCCGGCACCAATGCGCGCAGCGCCGCAACGCTCTCCGGGGCATTGACGTTCTCGGGCGTCAGCACGGGAATATCCCAAGCGGCCGCATGGGCCCGGAGCGGACAGGGCGTTACCTTTAACGCGCGCCCCTTCGGCCGATCCGGTTGCGTCACCACGCCGACTATCTGGTCGGCCGGGTTACTTCGCAGGCGATCCAAGCTGGGACAGGCCAGCTCCGCCGACCCCATGAAAATTATGCGCATCGCGCCACCTCAACATTAATGAATTTCAAAGTTGTAGCCGCGAGACGATAGGCTCGCGCGGACGTTGGCCTAACGTCCGACGGCTACAGAATCAGCGTGTGAGTTTGCGCAACATCGTTTCTGATCGCTTGGCGATTTGCGCCGGCAGATTGCGCCCGCGCGCGTCCATTGTGACTAAGCAGGGGAAATCACGCACTTCCAGTTCCCACAGGGCTTCGGTAGGACCGAAGGCCTTGTAGAGATGGACCCCGCAAACTTTTTGCACGGTGTCCTTCAGCACTTGGGCGGCCCCGCCGACTGCCTGGAGATAGGTGCAGCCATAGTCCCGGCAGGCCTGAGCTGTGCTTGCGCCCATGCCGCCCTTGCCGATAATCAAGCTGAGACCATACCGCTTAATAATTGAGGCCATGTAAGGCTCGAGGCGCGCCGAGGTGGTTGGTCCCGCCGCGCGCACGTTCCAGCGGCCCTTGGCCCGGACCACTACCGGCCCGCAATGATAAATGGCCCCGTTCCGCAAAGAAACCGGGGAACGTCGCCCGGCAGCCAGATATTGATGCAGCCGGTCGCGTCCGGTGAAAATCCGCCCGCAGAGCAACACGCGCTCGCCCACCTTCAAGGAGCGGACCTGCGCAGGGGTAAAAGGATATGTCAACTTCTTGATCATAAATACATGAAAAAGATAATTTGTTGATTCGAATATACGTTGATTCGTTCTGGATACACGAATTAACAAATCAACCAATCATCGAATCAACTTCGTGCTTTCTGCCTTCCGATGCTTCCGAAAGCCACGGCGTCACCGCCGCAGCTACTACTCGCCTAGGCAAAGTCACCCTGCTTCAATCATATAATTGCCGCACGACCCGGCCGGCGGCATCCAGGACGATACCACGGCGCCGGAACGCCCAGCACATATAGGCTACGCTCACAAAAAAGCTGGCCGGCAAGCTGGCCAGGGCGCCGATCTTTACGCCCAGGAGCGTGGTCGCTCCGCCCAAGCCCATGGGACCGATGAGCAGCTTTTGCGCATCCTGAAGCGCTTTTCTTTCGAGCGCCGCCAGACGAGGTTCCGTGGCGCGATCACTTAAGGGCCGCAGCAACTGGCGCTTGGCATATTCGGCGCCGGCGGCGCGGTCGCCGCCGATGCAAACGCCCAGTACGCCAGGCGCGCACCCTTGGCCCTGGGCCTGGACAAGAGTCCAGAGCAGGCAGCAGCGCACGCCTTCCAGATCGCGTCCGGCCTTAAGGCGCAAATCCGGCAGGCTGAACTGGACACTCACATTTTCGCTACCGCCGCCCTTAAGGATCAACCGGACTTCAACTGTCCGGCGGCGCTCGAACTCAACATGGATCACCGGAGCACCGGGGCCGAGATTATGGGCGCAGGGACACCGGGTAAGCGGATCAACCGTATTCGGCCGCAGAAAGCCTTTGGTCGTAGCTCGTCGAACAGCCGCGTGGATGGCCGCGGTCAGCCCTCGCGTATCAAAGCGGCGTGGCGCTCGGCAATAGAACGAGAGCGCGCCCGTATCCTGGCAGAGCGGCGCGTCGCGCTCACGCGCGAGCGCGACGTTGGTCAAGATGGTATCCAGCGCCCAGCGCGCGGCTGATCCGGGTTTTTCCTTTCGTTGGGCGCGGCGCAAGGCCGCTTCCACGTCGTTCGGCAAATCGGCCGAGGTCCGGCGAATCAGTTGTTCAAGGGAATTAATCCACATTGACGGCATAATTTTCCTCATCAAGTCCTGGCGTATCATAATGTGTTATTGGCAAGGAACCAAGGGGTTTTTAAAATGGCTAACGCGGGCTATGCCCGCAACCCAAGGTAGGGCGAAGCCTCTGGCTGAGCCGCAGTAGAACGGACGGCTCGGCGAGCCGTCCCTACCTGGTAGGGCGCTCTCGCCGAGAGCGCCGTTAATATACATGTCAGCTCCGCGACCCGCTAAACACATACCGTTCTTTCGAACGGCAGCTACACTCAAGTCGGATCTATCATCCGTCCTCTCGTCGTCTGCCGGGCGCGCTTTCTAAGTTGCCTTGCTTACGGGCGGTGCGATATGATGCGCCCATGCAAAAAAAGACGGCCCACTTAACGGCTGCTGACCGCAGCCACGCGCCGGCCGCCGCCACCACCGGTTTTTCACGGGTTCTGATAATCAAGTTAAGCTCGTTCGGCGACCTGTTTCATGCCCTGCCAACGGTCCATTGCCTGAAAGCCGGGCTCAAGGCATCCATTGACTGGGTGGTGCATCCGGCCTACCAGGAATTAGTGGCCTGTTTTCCTGATGTTGACCGGGTAATTCCCTTGACGCGCAACATTTTTGCCGGCACCCTGCCAAAAAACCTGCGCGCGCTGCGCGCGACGCAGTATGATCTGATTATAGATTTACAAGGCATCCTCAAAAGCGCGTTGGTAGGCCGGATAGCTCACGGCAGCCAGCGCTTCGGCCCATCTTTTCACCGCGAGGGTTCGCGGCTGTTTTACCAGAAAACGGCGGGCCCAAGGAACAAGGACCGGCATGCCGTGGAGGAAAATCTCGACATAGTCCGGTGCCTGGAACTTCCGGTTCTGCCGCCGGTTTTTTCAATGACGTTTCCCGAGCAGCTTGGTAAAGAACCGGCGCCGCGGGTGGCGCTGATCCCATTTTCGCGCTGGCCGAGCAAGAATTGGCCGGCAGCCTCATTTATCCAGGTCGGCCGCGATTTACAAGAACACGCCAACGCCTCAATTTTCCTGATAGGCGGTATTGCCGAAATGGCGGCTTGCCAGGATATGCAGAATGAGTTTAAGGGGCGCGTTGTTAATCTGGCCGGCAGGCTTTCCCTGCCGCAGTTAGGCGGAGTGTTGCAGACGATGAACCTGGTAATTGCCAACGATTCCGGGCCTATGCACATGGCCGCCAGCCTGGGCACACCGGTTCTGGGCATATTCGGGCCAACCGATCCGCGACGCACGGGACCCTATGGCCAGGGGCACCGCGTGGTCAAAGGCAAGTTGCACTGTCAGCCCTGTTTTGCCCGGAAATGCAAATTCAAAGACGCTGCCTGCCTGAGCACGGTTACGCCGCAACAAGTAACCACCATCGCCCTGGAGATGCTGGCGCCGGCTGCCGGCGCGGCGAGCAAGTGAGCATTGCGCCGCTAAGCTGCCCTGGCGCGATGCGGATTCCTAAGGCGGGCTTATGCCCGCAACCCAAACAATCCCAAAACTTATCTGCCGATCGCACTGCTTGAAACAGATAAAACCAACCTCACCACGGAGACACGGAGAGAGAAATTCCCCTCCCATGTTCGCTTCCAACCAATCGTTGCGCGCATTTGCCAGGGCGTTCCGCCCTGCGCCAAATGCACGCAACACTCTTGTGGGGAGATGGAAAAGGCCAAGGAAACGCAGTCATCTCTGTGCCTCCGTGGTAAATTCCATCTTGCTTTAGCACTTGCTTGTTTCTTATAGCAGTTCCCAACGTTTAAAGTCCTAAAGGGTTACCTCTGACCAGCGTTCACCCTGACTTCACTCCGGCCACCGGCCTTTCAGCGCCAGAGGCAGACCAGCAGCCACAAACAAGACCGTATCGGCTTGCGCCGCCACGGCCTGATTCAGTTCGCCGGCCAGGTCGCGGAACGTCCGGCCCAATTCGTGTTCCGGCACCACGCCTAAACCAACTTCGTTGGCCACCAGGATCACATCCTGGCGCGCCTGGCGCAAGGACGCCACGAGTTCTTTCCGCCGCCGGGCGCAGGCGCGGCGGCCTTCCTTCAGCAGGACATTGCTGAGCCATAGTGTAAGGCAGTCCACAAGGATACCATCGGCGTGCGGAACGCCCCGGCGGATAAGCCGGGCAATTTCCAAGGGTTCCTCCACGCTGCGCCAGCGCGACCCACGCGCGCGGCGGTGCCGGCGCACGCGCGCGGCCATTTCGCGGTCCAGGATTTCCGCTGTGGCTACATAGACTGGGCAGCGCCAGCGGCGCTCAGCCAGCGCCAGCGCCAGCAAACTCTTGCCGCTGCGCGCGCCGCCGAGGATCAGCAAACGTCTGATAGATTGCGGTTTTATTTGGCTCAAAACTATTGACAGCTTGCCCGGCAAGCGACCGGAAAGCAAGGAAAAACCATGGTTTTTAGCGATCTTCGCTTGACAGGCGGCTTAGTCCGTGGTTTCATGCTAACCGCGTTTGCGGCCAACAAGTCAAAGGCAACTGCTTTTTCCCAGACGGCAGGCCGGCTCGTGAAAAAAATGAACTCTAATCATTATCATCCCATAAGGTCGGGATTTTGAGTTAGAACACGGCTAATATCGAGGAAGAACAAGTTCTCCTCGACAAGTTCAGTTTCAGTTTTTTGGTGGAACACATATGGATAGCATCCCTTTTCAACAGATAGCTGT
>JACPGM010000076.1 GCA_016188985.1 Lentisphaerota bacterium
AGCGGGACTCCGATCGGAAAACGAAAGGAATGCTTGAGCTGTACCGGCTCAAGTGTTATCAATCAAAACACAGCGTCGCTACGCTCCGAATACCGTTCACTTTCGGATGAGAACAGGTGTTCACTTTGGTGAGAATACGCAATTGACAGGCAAAGTTGCGCTGACAACATGATATTGGCATGGTTTCCTGCCTGCTGGCGGGCAAGTCGGGCAGTTAGGCACGATGGCAATATCTGCTGGGGCGGAAATCACTCTCCGCGACCCGATAGGCCTCTTTCTCTTTCCCAGAATTGGCGGGGAGTAATGATGTCAAGTGTGCCCACGCGCTTCAAGGTCAGCATCTCCTTATCACCGGTGACAAGCAGTTCCGCACCCCCATTGACGGCTGAAGTGATGATGGCTATGTCGTCAACATCCTTGAGTGCGACGTTGAGGAGAGGTTGAGAGGCCGCCATGACGGTGTCTTGATGAAGGAGTTGAACAACATCGTCAACGAGGTCGGGCGAGGAACCAAATTTATCTTTCAGAATCCTCTGGAGCTCGCCCAAGAGATGTTCCGAGACCACCAGTTCATGGAACTCAATGACCGTGCGTAACACGTCGGCACATAACCCCCTCGTCGCGGTGGCGCTGGCGATCACGTTAGTGTCCAGAAACACCCTCATGATACATGAGCAAGAACGTCTTCGTCTGTAAGGAACCCCCGCGCTTCGGCAAAGGGCATCATTCGGCGGCGAATGGCCTCAAACTGTGTGAGACGAAGTTGACGCCGCAAGGCGTCGCGAGCCACTTCGCTCCGGTTCCTGCCGGTCTGGCGGCTGGCCTTGCCCAGAAGACGAGCCAAGTCTTTATCCAATCGAATGCTAAGAGTTGATGTTTTCATGTCAGACAATGTACGACATTACCGTTTTGTTGTCAAGTTTCTTTCCTCGCCGTCGGACATCAACAAGTCCGGAACATGATACGCATCTCCGGCGGTGTGAGAGCGGGGAACTTCCGCCTTGGCGGATGCTACTCTGCGAAGCCGCTATGCTGGGCGTAGAAGAGTCGCTACGACCTTTTCAGCCTTCGTAGCCGAAGCTACTTCGGCGGAGTAGGCCCTTTGACCACCGAAGCGAGGGCTTCGCGAAGGCGGAAGCACGAGTCTCCTGGGGCGGAAATCACTTCCCTTTACACGATTAGCTCGGTAGTTGTTTCCTGTATGTGAAGGTAGGCCATGGTTCTTTCCCTGTAGCCTTGAGTATGGTCTCATGAACGGCGTTACTTGTCTGCACCGCAACGCGATTCACGAAATCAATGTGATCCTTCACATTCTTCTTCAGGACCTTACTACTTGATTTCACGCGATGCGCAATACTACCACGGAGTTCTATGAGTTTGTCGAGTCGCGTCCGGGCGGTGTCAGGCGTCATTTTCTTCCAGTGCCAGCTGTCAGACAACTGCTTGATGCCAAGCAGGGATTCATACAGTGCATCGACTTGCGATGGACGGGGCGTATTCAACTTCCCTATGTAACGTTCGAAGAGTGCAGTCTTGTGGTCTTTCAAGACGCTACGCCACCCGTCGCCGGCGAGTTTCCATATGTCACACGGGTTATTTGAGTCCTTAAGAGATTTGCCGGCCTCAGTCAGAACCTTGTTGGAAAACACACCATGGTTCTTGACTCTCCGGAGCAGGATTGTGAAGGCGTCTTCGGCGAGATCCTCGACGAACGCTTCCCAACAGGCGACGAGAAGAACGATGGCACTCTTGTTCAGAACCTCCACTCCATACTTTCGTCCTTTCTTCTTGCCAACAGTCTTGGCGTGGATTTCCAACAACCGCTCGACTTCTGCCATGTTCTTCCAGAGTATTACATGCGGGTATACGTGTGCCCTGCGTCCCATATCATCTCCTTTGAGCTAACGTCATCGCGCACCCTCGCCGGTGGAGCGCAACGGAACCGGCGTAGTGGTGCGGCGCGTTGTTCGACTCTCATTCTATCCGGTATTTCTTCAGGAGTCCTTCCAGTTCGTGGCCTGTGATTATTTGCAGCCGTCCGTTCTGCCTGGCCAATTCGACGGCGTCTCTACTGGCATCCGCATTAGTCACGAGAATACCTCGCGTGAAGGTGGAGTCAGAGGCCACAACACCCAATAATTGTTGAAGTGCCGGACGACCGATGGGTGTTCTCTGAAACTTGCACTGAACCGCGTTCTTCTCAACTGATAAACCGACTTCCCTCGACGCGATGACATCAATTCCACCGTCCTTCGAGTATTGGGTAACACGTGTGGAGAATCCCATTGCCTGGAAAAGCCGCCCCACGAGCAACTCAAAATCCCTTGGGGAACCGACCGACTCAAGCGCGAACTCCAAATCCTTCCCGGAACGGTTTGCTTTCGGCCTGTCCCCCAGGTGAAGCGGCTTGAAGCCGTGTTTGACGAGTAGATCGTCGTAGATCTCAAAAAGCAGTTCTTCGGATATACCGCTGGACAGACTGTCGATAACCTCGTCGTAGAGTCGTTGCTTTGCCAATGTCTTTTGCAGGACAAGTTCCTCGATGGTGTCTTCAACCCATAGGTGATAGACAAAGACCTTCTTCGTCTGGTTGGGCCGATGGGCTCTTGCCGTTGCCTGATTCGTGACAGCAGGGTTCCACCAGTGATCAAAGTGAACCACATAGTTGGCGGCAACCAGTTGGTTGAGGCCGAGGCCGGCAGTCCGGGGGTGGCCGAGAAAGACACGGTTGGCCGGGTTGGTCTCAAAGGCGTGTAGCAGTGACTCTCTCTTGTTGTCTGTGTCCGCATGGCCGTAGTTGAGCGGGCCATATTCTTGGAGCTCTTTTTCCAGCCATTCTGTTCCGCCAAACTGCTGCTGCCGGTACTGGGTGAAAATAAGAACCTTGTCTCCGGCTTCAAGAACGTCCGGGATGTTCTCAACCAACCATTCGAGTTTTGCGCTATCACCTGACACCGGGTCCCTGTTACATATCTTCTTCAACTCGCCAATGAGCGTGACAATGCTCTGTGCCGAAATGGCTGTGCCCTGCTTATGCAATTCGACGACCCGCTCCCTTTCCATTTGTTCGTAGGTTTCCTGTTGTCGTTCGCCCAGCCGTAGCCAGATCGGGAATTCTTCTTTTGCCGGAAGGTCTTTCAGTACATCTTCCTTCCGGCGCCTCAAGAAGAACGGTTCTATGAGCTTCTTGGCGTACTCGGGAAGCACCTCATGGGTGGGAAATAGACCGGGGCTAAGGAAGGCGAAGATTGAGGCAAGTTCCGCAATGCGGTTCTCGATGGGCGTTCCCGTCAAAGCCCAGCGGTACTTTGTCGCCAACTGGCGGACTGCTTGGGATATGCCAGCGGAACGGGTCTTGATTCGCTGTGTCTCGTCCACGATGGCGAGTTCAAAGGAACTGTAACGATTGCCAAGCAAGAAGTCCATGTCCTGGCGTAGCGTCTCGTAGGTGGTGAGCCACACGTGGGCGGGCATTGTCCAGCAGACTTGACGATGTTCAACGCTACCCCGGACAACAGTTGTTCTCAGGCATGGTGCCCACTTCTCCAGTTCCTTGTCCCATTGGGCGAGCACGCTCAATGGGCACACAACTAAGCACTTCTGAACGAGTCCACGTTGAAAAAGGAGGCGACATGCCAAAATGCTCTGCACCGTCTTGCCGGTTCCCATGTCGTCACCAAGCAATGCCGCAGAACGCTCAACGAGAAACTTGATTCCTTCCCATTGATACGGGTAGGGCGCGCAACGCGGGGGTAGATCGAGGATATCGACAAAGGCGTGATCGATGGGCGGTTGTAGTAAAGGAAGAAGCAAGTCCCACAGGTCGACGCCCTTCCGGGATAAGTGATTCCGGTCTGCCCTTGTCTCAGTGAAACTCTTCCGGTATCCGTCGATCTTGTTCGTCTTGTGGTTCTCGACCCCGAAATCCGAGAAGAGTGTCAGCTGGGCTGGTGACGGTTGTCTGTAGTTCTTGCCGCCTACTTGATGCTTGCCCAGAGGCTGGAAGAGATTCCCGGACACTGTGGGCAGTTCATGAAAAATGGCCGTCGCTTCGATCGTCTCTTGCTTGTCGATAAGTCTCACGGGGTAGGACGTGGCAGGAAAAATTCCAATGTCTTCATAGGGCAGGTAGAATGTTCCGTCCGGTTCCAATAAATCGGGCGCAACAGTAGAGGGGGAATGGAACAGGTATTCTACGGAAGCAGTCACCATAAGATGGATGTCGAACGAAAGGGGGACGACATGTGTCAGCGGTGGTGGCACTTTGGACAGCCGCCGTCCGAGTCGGTAGCGGAAACGACGCTGGAATGAAACCGCACTCGTCTTCATTTGTTGGGCAACGCGCCCTTCTCTTGGAGCAGTTTCAAAGCGTTGCAGATGCGAGAAAAGGGTTCAGTAATGTCCATTAGGGTGAACAAGCCGGAGAGTGGTGCGAGGATAGAGCGCATATCATCCTTATACTCCCAGTGACAAGTGAGAACAACGGGGTCAAACTTCCCGGTAGGACTCGGTAGCAGTTCTTGTTTGGAGGTCTTTGCGTTCTCCTCGTCAACCGCGATTGTTTCACCTTGCTTGGCAACAAGCAGCACTGGCAGATCAATGAACGGCCTGAGTTCCAGAAATTCATCTTGTTTGACCAAAACGACTTTGGGTTTCTCTTTCAGCACTGACAGTAGAGGCCGCCCTGCCAACTCGACTGCCATATGTGTTCGCAGTGTGCTTCCGTACAGCGTCTTCTGGACATTGTTGGGTTGAATCGCCGATGTGCATCTGAACTCTATTGGCTTTCCCCGTGAGTCAGTCACGAGCACGCCGCCACGAAACACGTCCTGGTCAAGTTCGCACAAGGCGACAAACGCCAGACAGGATAGTTGCAGTTCCCCGCCCGGCTGGGTATTTGCCTGCGCTGTTATGTCAGCACTCATTTGTTCCTCCTTATCTTTTAAGTTGAACCATTAATTGACAGATTCTTTTGACCTGATAACTTGATATTGAGACTTTAATCGGTCACATTGACCGATGTCGTTATCAGTATCAGTGTTTAGGGATATGGTAGGCATTCGTGATGCCGAGTCAACAACAAACTGGCGGTGGATGACAGACAACGGATGACAGACACCGGACGACAGACCGGAAAAGACGGAAGACAGAAGACGAAAGTGCCGGATGCCAAATGAATATGCAGGAGGACAATCCCTGGAAACACAATCATCTGACGCAAACCCGGACGCATTGCCGCCGGAGTCCCGCGCGCCGTTCAACGAACTCTCGGTTTTGTTTCCGTTATTGACGCTTTACACGGTGGCCTACCTGGGGCTGATGCTGGCGGAGTTTGTCCTGCGCGGCGCGTTCGTGGTTCCGGCGGGGATGATGCCGGTCTATATCGCCCTGGTGGGGGCCTATGCGGCCGATAAGGAAATCCGGCGCTGGGCGACAGGCGCTCAACCGTCGCGTAAGGGCGCTTTGTTTGTCTATCTCTGGATGATATTTTTCCTGGCGGCCTTTCTGTTGCATAGTTTCCGGGTTGACTTTACGATGCCGGACGAACTCAGCAAGGTTGTGCTCCAGGTGTTGGGCATCTTCTTCGGGTCGCGCGCCTCGAAATATATCCATGCGACCCGCCGGTCGCAGGACCCTGGGGTGGTCAGTCTGCGTGAGACGGAAATCCTGGAGATGATCAAGGGCTCAGGCAAGGTGGCCACGCGTGAGGTTGCGGCCGGGTTACAGATATCGGACAGGACCGCAAGTCGGCTGTTGAACGCGATGGTGGATAAAGGGCTCATCCGGCGCGTCGGGGAGATGAAAGCGACCTATTATGTGCTCCCCTGACATGACGATTTTCGCAGGGCAGGCGTTCAATGGAAATTGGCTGCATGACCGATAATGGCGTATAAATGGCGCGTAATGGCGCGTAAATGGCGGATAAACGCGATAACCGTGTCCGGGATGGCGCGTAAATGGCGGGTAAGTGGGTGATAAAAATCGTGTCAGAACCCGGTTAAGGGTTATGCGGTGGCCCTGGGCGTTCCGGCCCGCGTCGCGCGCGACCGGCGGCAACCCAAGCCGTAAAGGCAGAACGAACGGCGCGAACGGAGCCGTGCCCTCCTGCGGATGCATTATATGGAGGGCGGGCGGCCTCGACCGCCGTGGGCGCGGCGACGGGGCCCGTCGCCCTCCATGGAATTCAGAATCTTGGAGGGCGGACGCTTTTCCCGTGCTTGCCACGCTTCCGGCGTGGTCTGGGCGGACCTCCGTGTCCGCCGCGCATGCAGGATGCGCGCGAAACTGAATCCTATGTTGTGGCTTCTTAAAATTCTTTTTACCCTGGTCCTCCTTGTTCCTCTGTCCGGTTGCGCCCCTGATCTCAGTCAGAAGGCCCCGCGCGCTCCGGCCTCAGCATCAACCATTTCCGCCGAAGGCGGATCCGCCTATGGCGGAAACCATCAACCATCAACCATCACGCAGAAGGTCCCACCTGATCAGGCCGCTGAACTCCGCACCCTGACCACCGAGAAAATCCGCGCGGTCTGGTGCCAGGATATCGGCGATGGCGCCGATGCCGGCGCCGAAGGCGTTCACCTGCGCCTGATGGGCTACGATTCCGAAGATGGCCGGGGCGAGCG
Source organism: Lentisphaerota bacterium (assembly GCA_016188985.1). Classification (GTDB taxonomy): domain Bacteria; phylum Verrucomicrobiota; class Kiritimatiellia; order JAAZAB01; family JAAZAB01; genus VSJD01. The sequence continues at coordinate 6,624 of JACPGM010000076.1, forward strand.
GGCCATCCTCGCAAAGCCTGCCAACTACGCCAAACCGCTGCTGACCCCGCGCGGCGAGCGCATTGTCTTTTCCAACCCGCGGGAACAGAAAATTTACGTGGTTAACTTCGATGGTTCCGGCTTGCGGGCGTTTTCCGATGGCTTTGCCCTGGCTGTGTGGGAGGATCCGCTCAACGGCAATGAATGGGTCTATGCCGGCACCGCCGTCAGTAACAGCACGGCGCTTGAGCATATCCGGCGGCAGCTCCTGAACCAGGCAAGCGTCAGCGAACCGGTTTGGGACCGAACCCTCCTCGATATTGACAACTTCCAGTTGTCGGCCGATGGCCGCCGCGCCAGCGGCTCGTATCCCTGGCCGGCCTGCGGCCTGCTGGAGCTGCCTAACGGCGCAGCCGAAAAATTCGGCGATGGCTGCTGGCCTTCGCTGGCGCCCGATAACAGCTACCTCCTCTGGTTTTTTGACGGCGCGCACCGCAACTTGACGCTTTGTGCCACCACCAACGGCCGGCGCTGGGTGATCCATCTGGCCCAAGCGCCGGGTATTGAAGGGTTTGAGGTCTATCACCCGCGCTGGAGCTCGCATCCCCGGTTTATGGCTATGACCGGCCCGTATAAAGAGGGCGAGGGCGATAACCGCATCCGGGGCGGCGGCGCCGGCGTCGAAATTCATCTTGGCCGGTTCAGTCCCGATTTTCAAAATATCGAGCAGTGGGTTCAGCTTACGCACAACACCAACGCCGATTTTTCCCCGGATGTCTGGATTGCCCGCCCGCAACGCTGGAGCGTAGCGACTGCGGGCGCGGCCGGCAGCCGCTCCGTGAGCGCAAGGCCGAGCGAGCCCGCGCCGGCCGTGGCGGATAAAGCGACTTCCGCGAGCTGGCCGGGGCGCACGGATAACCTCGTGTTCCTGTGGGAGAACCGCTCGAAAAACAACGAGGTGTTTGACCCGGAAAGCGGACAGAAGCGTATTTGCCGGACCGAGCCGCATGGCTTGGCCCGCTATGGCCGGTTCCTGGAAATGGATACGGAAGGCGGCGCCTTTGTCGCCGAGAGCGGCGCCGATGAATTGCTGGCCGGCTGCCTGAAAAGTTATCAGTTTGGCATAGAGGCCCTGGTTACGGCCACGCGCACTTCGCAGTCCGGCCCCACGCGCTCCGGCCTCAGCATCAACCATCAACCATCAACCATCAACCATCACTCAGAAGGCCCCGCGCGCATCATAGCCTGCTCGTCGGGTCCGGATTCGTTTAATTTCATCCTCGGTCAGGAACAGGACCGGCTGGTGTTCCGTCTGCGCACGGCTACTAATCAAGTCGCGGCGCATGATCCGGTTTTTGACCTGGGCGCCATTACGGCCGATAAGCCCTGCCATGTTATTGTCAGTTACCGTCCGGGTGAACTCTCCGCCTACATGGATGGAAAACAAGTGCTGCTGGCCAAGTCCATCGAAGCCGGGCACTGGGGACCGCAGCACCTGATCTTTGGCGACGAATGGACCGGCGGAATCAATTGGGCCGGGAAGCTGGAAGGCGTTGCCCTCTATACGCGCTGGATTGACCCTCAAGAGGCGCGCCGGAAGTTTGAGTTGTATGCCGAACGGCTGCCGGGCCGCAAGCCGGCCACGCGCCTGGCGCTGATGGCCCGCCCGGTGGAACTGGCCCGCATCCCCACGTTAGCGGCCATCGCGCCCTATCGCCGGGCCCTGGTAGTCAACCGTTACGACGTGGAAAAAGTTGCGCAAGGCCGCTACGCCGAAGCGCAGGTGATGGTGGCGCATTGGGCAATCCTCGACGGCCAAGTGCTGCCGGACGCCACGCGGGATAAGAACCAGACCTACCAGCTCATTCTCGAACCGTTCGACGAGCATCCCGAACTGGAAGGCGAGCGCTTGATCATGGAAAGCGACGAATTCCGCCTGAGCTTGTATTACCAAGTCCGCTGAAATCAGCCGATTGCCATTCTGCCGCTTGTCCGCCTGCTGGTGGATCATGCCTGAGGCAGACCCGCCTCTGGCGGGAACGGCGACTACACCGGAAGAATGCGGAGGCCGTGATATCGGGCGGCGTGAGCGGCCTGACCGCCTCGCCCGAGCCCAGCTAGGGAGCGACGGCGTGAAAGATGCATGAAAAATCAGTATTGCTTAAATCGCCAGGTCCCAGTAGAGTGAGAATAGAAATGGAGTTGTAACATGCGTCAATATACGGCAGTTATCGAGCATTGCTTTGATACTAATCTATATGTCGGCTACATTCCTGGTTTTCCAGGAGCGCATTCCCAGGGGGCAACCCTTGACGAGCTTAACCGTAATCTGAATGAGGTGGTAACCATGCTTCTTGAAGATGGCGATCCCCGCTTGGAAGCTGAATTCGTCGGAACGCAAAATGTTGTCGTGACGTAGTCATGGGCAATGTTCCCGTACTCAAACCTCGTGAAGTTGTCAGGGTCCTGGAAGCGTTGGGCTTTGCGAACGTGCGTCAGCGTGGGTCCCATAGGCAATTTCGGCATCCTGACGGCCGTTGTACTACAGTTCCATTTCATGTGGGCCGTGATATCTCGCCTATACTTCTCAAGCAGATCGTCAAGGACGTTGGGTTGACTATGGACGAATTTCTCAGGCGCCGGTAAGGAAATGGGTAAGCGAAACGACAGCGTGCCGGCCAGGGAACCGCAAGTGACCGGCCAGTCGTAATTGCAACTGTCAACCAGGCAAAAAGGGACCGGAATATGGATACAACCCCGAAACGACCGAATAACGCCAAGTCTTTCCTGGAAAAGCATGCCGCCACTTTTAAAATGGCAGGAATCCTGATTCTGATTCTCGTATTATTGATCCCGCTGGCCATGATCCGGTCAATTCTCCATGAACGAATGGTCCGCCGCAACGAGGCGGTGGCGGGTATCACGGCGACCTGGGGTGGCGAACAGGAGCTCGTCGGCCCGGTGCTCGTTATTCCGTATCTATACAAGGTCAAAGCGTGGCGGGAACAAACGGTGAACGGCAAGCCGGAGCGGCTTGAAGTTGAAGAAACGCACACAGCCAATGCTTTTTTCCTGCCCGCGGAATTGGCCATCGCGGGCACGGTCACTCCGAGCAAGCTGCACCGGGGCATTTACGAGGCTGTCGTTTATAAAGGGCGATTGACGATTACCGGCCGTTTTGCACCACCGGCTTTTGCCGAACTCGGAATTGCGGCTGAGAATATGCTGTGGGACAAAGCCTTGGTGACCCTGGCGGTCAGTGATTTGCGCGGAACCGGTGAAATGCTCAGGCTCAAACTGGGCACGCGGACCTATGACTTCATGCCGGGAAGCCGATTAAAATACTATGTCTCCGGCATCAGCGCGCGGACGCCGGGGGTGTGGGCGGAAGGGACGAACCTGGAGTTCCAGATGGCTCTCGATCTCAAGGGTAGCCGGGGCATTAGTTTCGCGCCGGTGGGTCAGCAGAACCGGGTGAAGCTGACGTCAACCTGGGCTGATCCCAGCTTTTCCGGCGCCTTTCTGCCGGCCGAACGTGAAGTCAGTGCCGCGGGGTTTGATGCCGCATGGGAGATATCATGGTACGGGCGCCGCTACCCGCAACAGAGTAGCGACCAGGGCCAGGGCTATGCCTTCACGGCGGACAGCATTACGCCGTCACTGTTCGGGGTGGATTTCATCCTGCCTGTGGACACGTACCGCATGGTGGAACGCGCCACGAAGTATGGCGCGCTTTTCATCACCCTGGTTTTCGCAGCGTTCTTCCTGTTCGAAGTCCTGGCAGCCCTGCGCATTCACACGATCCAATACACGCTCATCGGTGCTGCGCTCTGCCTGTTCTACCTGGCAGTGTTATCGCTGTCCGAATTCATCCGCTTTGGCTATGCCTACGGCGCCGGAGTCCTGGCTTCATCGCTGCTGATCATTCTCTATAGTCTGGGCGCGCTGAAGAGCGGGTGGCGGTCAGCGCTGATTGCGGCCATACTGCTGGCGATTTACACTTACCTGTATGTGGTCCTGCAGTTGCAGGATTATTCTCTATTGTTCGGGACTGCCGGGCTGTTCGTGGTCCTCGGGATTGTGATGTACGTGACCCGCAAGCTGGACTGGGCGACGCGAGCGTGACAGTCCGGAGCCAAGGAACATTCGGGAGGGAGTCGGGGGGATATCGAGGACGAGTTTTACCCGCCTTCCTTTCGAAGTGCGAAAAATACCCGTGCTATCTGCTCAGAGCGGAGTGGCCCGGATGCGCTGGGCGTTGCGCCGGCACTGCTCAATCAGGCGCAGAACCGCCAGCGGTTCGCGCGGGTCCACCAGCGGCTTTTTCCCGGTGCGAATGGCGCGCGCCAGGTCATGATACACGTCCACCGCGTAGCGCTGGTTAACGGGTATGTGCTCTTCCTTAAAAGGCAGCCCCTCGTGAGGATATTGCCGCTGCGCCGCGGCCAGGCTTGCGTTCAAGCGCTTGGGTTTCAGCGCGCTTTTGGCGAAGTAGCGGATATGGAATGTGCCCGCTTGCAGGATAATCACGCCGGTGGTGCCGATCACTTCCAGCTCATACAGGCGCTGCGCGCAGGCCTGGTTGATGTCGGTCTCGCCGATCAAACCGCGTTTGGTTTCAATCACGATTTTGACCACGTCATCGGCGTCGCCCAGGCTGGCCACCCGCCGTAATTGGCAGAAGACGCGCTGCACGTCGTAGCCGACCAGTTGCAGAACCAGGTCCAGGGCATGCGCCCCATAATTATTCAACATGCCGCCGCCGAATTTTCTCAGGGCCTGCCAATCGTTACGGCGCGCAAATCCGAACATGCCCTGACGCGCATGATACACCGTTCCGATTTTCCCCGCGTTAATCAGGCGGCACAGGTGCTGAAAGAAAGCCGCCGCGCGCTGCGGCTGGTAGACCGTCAAAAGCCGGCCGCGTGCCTGAGCGGAGCGCAAAATCGCTGCGCCTTCCGCGGCGGTGGCCGCCATCGGTTTTTCCAGCATCACGTGCAGTCCGCGGTCCAACGCCGCCAGGGCCATTGGCCGGTGCAGGTGCGTCGGCGCGGCAATGGTCACGACTTGCAGCCCCGGCAGCTTCAACAACTGCCGGTAATCGGTGAAAGCCGCGCAGTGGTAGGCGCGTTCGGCCTCCGCGCACCGGTCGCGCAGCGGATCGGCCACGCCGACCAGCTCGAACTCGCGGTGCTTGGCGATGGCCTCACAATGAAACTGCCAGCCAATCCGGCCTAAGCCGATAACGCCGATTTTCAGTTTGGATTCCGGCATGGAAAGTTCATCCCGAACTGCAATTAGCGGCGCGCAGTATCGCAGAATAATAATCAAAGTCAATTGTTGTTTTATTCTTTTGTAGGCCTTCATAGCATGAAGGCATCCACAAACGCCGCCATACTATGGCGGCCCACGGAAAATAAAGATAATTTATGTAATCCTGTCGTCTGTCCTCCGGTGTCCGGCGTCTGGTGTCTGCCTTGCGGCCTTGACTTACCCGCTCCTGTATGCTGGGATATCCCGCCATGACCGCGCCGGCCATTTATCTGATTTACGGCCTCCTGGCCTATCTGCTGGGCGCCATTCCCTTCGGCTTCCTGATCGCCCGCGCCCGTGGCGTGGATATCCGCACGGTCGGCAGCGGTAATATCGGCGCCACCAATGTCTTTCGCGCCGTCGGCAAGGGCTGGGGCGCGCTGGTATTTGCCTGCGACGTGCTGAAAGGTTTTATTGCGGCCAGCGTGTTGCCCGCTCTGGCGGGAATTTTTTGGGCGTCCGACGGCCAAGAGTTCCTGGGTCTGACCTGCGCCTGCCTGGCCGTTGGCGGCCATAACTGGCCGATCTATCTCAAGTTCAAGGGTGGCAAAGGCGTTGCCGCCAGCGTGGGCGCGCTGATCGGCCTGGCGCCTAAGGCGGCCGGTGTTGGCTTGCTGACTTGGGCGCTTTTTTTTCTGGCGACCCGCTATGTTTCCTTGGCCTCAATCGCCGCGGCCATGGTGGTCGGCGCCTCGGTCTGGTTTTTTTATGCTTCCCAGGGTATGCTCCTGCCGGCCGTGTTGACCGTGCTCTGTGGCCTGGTCATCTGGCGGCACAAGCGCAATATCCAGCGCTTGCTCGCCGGCACGGAAAACCGGTTTGAGTTCCGAAGCCGGCCCGAGCGTCGGCCAGGGGAAGCCGGATAACCGTGATAATGCGTCAGTTATTTAGGGGCAGCCAGAATTATGTCACCCAAGCCCAGATGTCTCGACTTCGCTCGACATGACACGCAGCAACGGTCATTCCGAGCTTAAGCGAGGAATCTCATTGGTGTGGACGAACCTTGTTACAGGACTAACCGTATTCATACCCCCTCAAGACTGGCCTTACTAACCGTGAACTGTGAACCCTTGAACTCTTAAACTCATGCAGCGCATAGCCATATTGGGTGATGGCGGCTGGGGAACCGCTCTGGGCCTGCTGCTTGTTAAGCAGGGTCAGGCCGTGCGCCTCTGGGGCCCTTTCCCGGAATATATCGAGCGCTTGCGCCGTGAACGCGAGAACACCGCTTTTCTGCCCGGCGTGCCGTTGCCCCAAGAGTTGTTTTTGACCGCCGACCGCGATGAGGCCGTGGCCGAGGCCGAGGTGGTCATCCTGGCGGTGCCATCCAAGTTTTACCGGAACGTCCTGGAATCTTTTGCCGGCCGGTTGCGGCCGGGTTGTATGCTCTTAAGCGTGAGCAAGGGCCTGGATGGCGCCACGCGCCGGCGCCTCTCCCAGGTGGCCGGCGAGGTGCTTGGCCAGAACCCGGTGGCGGTATTGTCGGGCCCCAGCCATGCCGAAGAAGTGGCCCGCGGGGTGCCTACCGCCGTGGTGCTGGCCTGCGAAGATCAGGAGCGCGCCGACGCGCTGCAGAAAATAATGACCGCCGCGCAGTTCCGCGTGTACACTTCCGAGGATGTCGTCGGGGTAGAGTTGGGCGGGGCCTTGAAAAATGTCATGGCGCTGGCCGCGGGCATCAGCGACGGCCTTGGTCTTGGCGACAATACCCGCGCCGCGCTCATCACCCGCGGCCTGGCGGAAATGACGCGCCTGGGCGTTGCCTTGGGCGCGCGCAGCGAAACGTTTGCGGGCTTGAGCGGTCTGGGCGATCTTGTCGTTACCTGCACTTCGCACTGGAGCCGGAATCGCGCCGTCGGCGAGCGGCTGGGGCGCGGCGAGACCTTATCAGAAATTCTCGGCAGCATGCGCCAGGTGGCCGAGGGCGTTACCACCGCGCTTGTTGCCCAGGAAGTGGCCCGCGAATATGGAGTGCGCTCTCCCATAACCGACGAGGTCCATGCCGTGCTCTATGAGAATCGCCAGCCGAGCCTGGCGGTCGAAAACCTCCTGGCCCGCGCCACCCGGCCGGAACGGGATTAAAATAACTACGCTAATGGCAAAATCTGAAAAATTGCTCTCTACCTGTCGAAGCGCGCTACCATTCCGCGCGCGGACCTGTTGGTGCGCCGTGCTTCCCAGCGGCAAAGCCGTCATGGTCCGAGCTTGGCGGTCAGCGGGCGGAACTCTGCGCCATGTGGTTGAACCCCAGTCGGAATCGGTCGGGAAGAGCGGCCTTTGGGTGGGCTGTCTGCCCGTGCAGGAAAGTCTCACGCTCTGGCTGAACTCGTCGCTGACTTCCCTGGCCAAGGCCCGCAAGGTGTTGCCCACGCTTCTCGATATTCAATTGCCCTTTCCCTTGGAGGAGTGCCTCTACCAGTTTGTGGAGTTTCGCCGGACAGCCGAAGGCACAGTCAGCGCCCTGGTTTGCGCCGCTCGCCGCGAGGCGGTCCAAGCCTGTTTGGCCCGTTACCAGGCGCAAGACTTGGACCCGATGCTCCTGGATCATGAAGGGCTTGCGCTCTGGACACAGAGCCTGGTTGAAGCACCCGCTGAGTCCGGGCGGCCGCGGGCGCTGATTTGCCTGGAAGACGATCATGTTACGCTTGCGTTGGGAATCGGCGATCGCTTTGGCCAAGCGCATAGTTTTCAAGCTGTGCTGGCGGCCGGCTCGGCTGGCGACTTGGTTAACCGCCTGCAACTGCTTCTGCACGCGGGCTTGCCTGCCCGCAATGCTACGCATAGCGTTGTAGGCGGGCCTGCCGTTTCCGGCGCCAGTGTGCAATGGCTATACTGCGGCGCGCGCGCCGGCGAAACGGCCATGGTTAATGCCTTGCATCAGTCCTTGGAGCAGTCCTGGCCGGGACCTTTAACGATTGTCAAGGAGCCGGCCTTATTCCTGGCGCGCGCCCTGTGTGAACGCGCGCTCAAACGCGGGCCGTTGCGTTGTAATTTGCGGCAGCCTCCTCTTGTCCATCCGGCCGTGCAGCGCGCCGTGGCGCTGCGCGCCCGCGCCGCCGTGGCAAGCGTCATGGTGGCCGGGTTGCTGTTAATCGGGTTCAGCGTGACCGCGCGGCTGTTGGCCGAGCAGCGCTTAAACCGCGTTAAAGCCGAGATTGATCTTGTGGCTGCTGAACTGGCGCCCGGCGCGGTGATTCCCTACGGCCGCGAAGTCGCGGAAGTTCAAAAGGCATGGGAAAAACGCGCGCCATTAACCAAGCCGTTTCTGGAGGCCTTTGCTCCTTCGCTGGCGGCGCGGCTGGCCGAGGTTGTCCGCTCCGGTCAGGCCGCGGCGGTGCGGTTTGAGACCTTGAGCCTGCGGCGCAACAGCCTGGTCCTGACCGGTCTGGCTGAGGACTGGGACCAGTGCGGCGAATTGGAAGAACGCCTGAAGGCGCTGGGTTATTCCGTGAAGCTGGAGCGGCAGGAAGCCGTGGCCGAAACCGCGGTGCGCTTCACGGTCAATGCCCAGGGAGGCGGCCCGTGAAACTGAACAAAGGGCTAATCCTGCCGGCGTCCGCGCTGCTGGTGTTCCTGGCGGGCATAGTGGCGTCAGTTAATGCCCTGCGGCAGAATGCGATTACCCGCGCCAGGATTTCAGCCAAGCTGGAAACGCTTGCGCAATTAGCCGCGCTTAAGCAAACCCATGACCGGCACCAGCGGAGCCGGCAAACTTTTGAGCATTTAACCAACGCCGCGCCGGCGGACTTGGCGAGCTTGGCGGGCGCCACGGTAAGCAATGCCACGCCGGAAATCAGAGAGCGGGAAGCCCGCAACCTGGTTGCGGGCTGGACCTTGCGCCAAGCCGAGGTAGTGTTTAATGAAGTGGACCTGAGCAAGGTGTCTGGTTTTCTGCAGGCGGCCGAGAACCAGCGGCCGCCCTGGAAGTTGGTGGAATGCACGCTCCTCTCCTCGCGTAAGGCCGATGGCCTGGGCCGCGCCGTGCTGATTCTGGAAGCCCTGGAAAAGACCGGACGCCGGAGGACGGAGGACGGGCGATAGACGACGGACGCCAGACACCAGACAGTGAACTGTGAACCGTGAACTGGATAATAAATCCACGAATCATCTTCCGCATACGACGGACGCCAGATGACGGATAACGGACATCGGACGAAGTAAACGCCCAACGCCCACTTGTCCGCTGAAGGAGGAATCGCTGGGTAATTTGGTAAGTTCACTCAAAATGGGAGGGTCAGGCAACGCGACCCCAACGGGGTCGAACACTCGTCCTGCGAAGCCTCCTTGGCGAAGCAGGATCATAGCCCAGCGAGACTTGTCCGCCGAAGGAGGAATCGCTGGGTTAATTTCAAAAATGGGAGGATCAGGGGTGGAAACACAATTACTCAGCAGGCGCGTGCAGATTGAACGCAAGCAATTTGTTTTCGACTTCCGGGAAAATGCCAATGGCCGCTTTCTGAAGGTGACCGAAGAAGTCGGCAATCACCGGGATACCATCATTATTCCGGCCTCCGGCCTGCCGTTGGTCCGGGAAACGATAGATCAGGTCCTGGCCGCCGATGCGTGAAAAGTCAGAGCGTGCGAAAAAATTGCTCGCCTCGGCGAAGCGTTATCCGGCGGAGCCTGGGCGGACGACGTGGAAGTCTTCCCTCCAGATTGGAGGGTCGGGTTCCACCCCGACCATTGGGTACGCCTCCTGCTTGGCGAAGATTGCGAAGGCTAACTGCGAGGCACTGGCGCCGGCCTTGGCCGCCGCTCGGGCCTGACCAGCAGCGCCCCGCTATCTGGTTCCCGCCGCACGCGGATAGCGCAGTGATATACGGTGCCTAAAACATCTTCGCGCAGGACTTCGGCCGGCGCGCCATCGGCAACCAGCGCGCCATGATCCAGCAGCAGCAGCCGGCGGCAGAACTCGGCGGCCTGGTTCAAGTCGTGGCTGGTCATGAGCACGGTTACACCTTGCTCGCGGTTCAGGCGTTCGACGATCGTCATGACTTCCAGCGCATGGTTTAAGTCGAGATGAGTGGTCGGCTCATCCATGACAATGGCGCGGGGTTCCTGAGCCAGGGCCATGGCGATCACCGCGCGTTGCTTTTCGCCGCCGCTCAGGGCGTCCAGCGGACGGTCGCGCAATTCGCTGACATCCGTGTAAGCCATAGCCCGTTCGATGATCTGTAAATCCCGCGCGGTTGGCGCCTGCCAGGCTCTCAGCCGAATGGCGCGGCCCATGAACACCAGGTCCGCCACGCTGTAAGCCATAGGCGTCTTAAGCTCCTGCGGCACCAGGGCAATCAGGCGCGCGCGGTCGAGCGCTTGCAGCCGGCGCACATCCTGGCCGAAGAGACGCACTTGCCCGGCGCAGGGTTCGAGCAGACCGGTCAACACGCGCAGGAGCGTGGATTTGCCCGCACCGTTGGGCCCCAGGAGGGCAACCATCTCGCCTTCGGCTATCCCGCAATGAATGTCGCGCAGCACGGCGCTGCGGTTGTAGCCGGCGGTTACGCCTTCAAATTCAAATGCCAGATTCATTCGCATCGGCCGGCTGCGGCGACGATCTTTGATGGTCAGTAAATTCGCCATTCCATGCTCTTATCGCAAGGCGATAGCGCCGAACTACAAGCCATACGAGAGGGAAGCAGAAGAGGAGGTTGACCGCAAGCACGACACGGTAATGATGGGCTTTTAAGATCATCTCATGGTCGAATATATCGCCCCATATTCTGAAAAGACTAAGACGAAAAAGGGTGTCCGATTCAAAGATTGCTCCCAGTATGAGCGGCAATATAAAATCCATGAGAATAATAAATCCAACAAAGACACCGATCTTGCTGTTGACCGGTTGGTAGACTACGTAACATTCCAGGAGAAGAAAGAGCAAGGCATAGACCGAAAAATGCGTGAGGATAAAATGGGCCGTAAGTGACGGATTGTAGCCAGCCAGAAACCCATGCACTATCGCAAATCCAGTCCAGATGCCAAACAGAGCCAATCCCAGCGTCAGGTTGGAGATACTCACCATAACACGCCAAGATGAGTCGTCGCTACCCCCCTTCAATCCCAGCCGTTCCTGATAATGATTATAACTTTTGATAGCTCCAAACGGCACGAATAGCAATGGGATAAACGAAACGACCCAGAGAAGTCCTTTAACTGCGCTGTCGCTGCCGCGGCTCAAAGGCCAGCACAATCCCATGGCCAGAACTATCATTCCCGTGACAAATAAACAAGCGCCAGATCGGCTGATCAATGGTTCTTCTTCGCGGTTGAATTGCCGGATTGCTCCCCGATATGTCCACACCCAGAAATAGAGAGCCACCATCGAAATAAGGAGGAGGGGCGAAGTCTTCGCATCAAAGAAATGCGAATTCATGCGCCCAAGTTCGAGGTATAGTCCTAAATCTTTCGCATACATTAGATCCAACATGAGCATCAGATAGGGGATTAGCAAAATTAGCGATATCAATACGGAAGCCAGAGATGATCGCTGTCCGGCACCGGCGGATCGGGATGACAGCAAGATGCCGATCAGGTTTAGTGGCGCTGCCACGGAAACGAGAGCAAGGAACATCTGAATCTGCAAGGTGAAAGGGGCTCCTACTTTATAGCCGAACCCCGCCACCCAAACCATATTTATGATGGCCAGTAATAAAGGGACCAAGTTCCGGCCAATCACTATTCCCCATGTTTTTTGTTGCGCGGAAAGAGGCAGCATTCGGAAAAAATCATATGACTTTCTCAGGATTTCGGCGCCGATGGCTGAGGCGGTATTATATGGAGTCCAAAACCACAGGATCAGGATTTGCAGCCCCAAAAAATGAGCATACAGGTTCTTATACAGTTGCGGTAATGTGCGGTAGTTAGAGAAGGGCGTGCCTTTATTCAGTTGATAATAACCCACATTGAGTATGATAAGCATGGCCGCAACGGCAAGGTAGATAGCCATATATACCCATGCTTGGCGCGGTCGAAGCTGGCTATATTGAAAGCGTCGAATTAAGGGGTTTGGAATCATGTTCGTTCTCCGGGCGGGCAAACCGCCATGAATACGTCCTCGAGCGCAGTGGACTCCTCCGCAAAGCGTGTTACCCGGAAGCCTTGAGTCACCAGGAGGGCGTTCAGCGATGCCAGTTCTTCCGGTCCGCGCTGCGGCAAACTAATTACAAGGCGCTGTTCTTCGGCGCTGAGGATGTCGCAGCCGAAATAATTCTTGATCGCGCGGGCGGCTTCCTGTCCACCCGATACCAGGCCGATTTCGATCCTACGCTGGCTGACGGCTGCGGCGTGGACCGTTTGCACGTCGCCGCATACGACGAATCGTCCGCGATCCATGATGGCAATATGACTGCAGAATCCGGCCAGATCGTTCAGGATATGCGAAGAGATGACAATTGTTTTGCCTTCGCCGCTCAAGCCGCGAAGAATATCCCGTAATTGAATACGCGCCCGCGGATCGAGCCCGGAAGCCGGTTCATCGAGGAGAAGAAGATCGGGATCATGCACCGTCAATACCGCGACGCCCATCCTCTGCACCATGCCGCGCGAGAGATGCCTGATGAAATCGTTGCGTTTGGATGTCAGGTCCGTAAGCGTCATGGCACGCGTGACACGGGTTGGAATCTCGGCGGCCGGGACTCCATAGGCCGCTGCGAAGAACTCCAGGCATTCGCCGATCGTCAAGTCGTCATAGAGGTTAAAAAAGTCCGGCAGGTATCCGATGCGTCGTCGGATCTCGATATAGTTCCGGCGCGAATCAAGACCGACTAAGCGTATTTCCCCCGCTGTGGGTTGCAAAATGGTGCTCAGCATCCTCAGAAGAGTGGTCTTACCTGCCCCATTCGGACCCACGAGCCCCAACACTTGGCCGGGTTGAAGCGAAAAGGATATGTTGTTGACGGCCAACAACGCCCCAAAATCTTTGCGCAGTCCGGTTACGTCTATCGTGTTCATATCGTTCGCTGTCCGTCCTGGTCCAAGCTCAATCGGCGGGTTGGTTTTGAGCTGCTGATCAGTTTAAACACGGCGCATCAGTATAAAAATATAGCGGTATCAGAGTTTGTCTGAAACATTGCGGCAATGGCGGCATTAGTGATGCAACCATAATCCAATGAATCATTCGTCGTGCTCACCCACATGCCTGCTCCACTCACCTTAACGACATTGCCGCCTTTGGCGCGACCACGTTTGTCGCGATGGTTCAACCGATGGTTCAACCCCCAGTTGGCGGGAGTGGCTGCCGTTAAGGGGCCGCTCTGGTCGCAGAGAATAATCTTGTCTCCATCCGAATTACGGCGCCCGCCAAAATAACAATAACTGCTGTTGCTCGCCGTTACAGAGGACAACGTGTTTGCCGGCTCCGTCCCATAATCTCCCGCCGCCGTCGGGCAGACAAACATTTCCGGGGTAATGCCGCCTTCGGCCGTGATAACGCCGTTGCTCCCGCTTATTTGGCCGACCAAATTACCCGGCGGGAATTTTGGGCGGAATGGAGCCGCCGGATTCAAGCCCCAGGCCGAAATGGTTTTATAAATACCATTGAGGTTAGCCAGGCACTTCACGCGCCGCCCCTTTTCACGGATGGGATTAACATTCGGCAACAGCAAGACAGCTATCACAATAAGCAGGACAATCACCACCAGTAATTCAATCAATGTAAAGCCGTCTTGCCGGTTGCCCCGCCGCGGATTGTTCATCGCACACCCTCCCGCTTATTGGTCGGCTGCCGCTTAGAGGACATCTCTGCTTCAATTGTCCACCTCTCTGGCTCATATACTGAGGCTGTATTATCCCAAAACAGGGACAATATCGCCAATACTATTTCTGAGCGCACCAAATGCCCGGCTCATTCGCTCCACTCCCCATGGCGCCGGCGGCGCAGGAGCACCAGAAAAAACGGCCCGCCCATCAGCGCGGTGATGACGCCGACGGGAATTTCAATCGGCGCGATCAGCGCGCGCGCCAGTGTATCGGCCAAGGTAAGGAACAGCCCGCCGGCGAGCGCGGAGGCCGGGATCAGCCGCCGGTGATCCGGGCCGAGGAGCGCGCGCATGGCGTGCGGCACAATCAGGCCTACAAACCCGATTAGTCCCGCGAGGGCGACGGCTGCCGCGGTCATCAGCGTGGCCAGGGCAAGCCCCATGGTAACGACCAGGCCGGTGCGCACTCCCAGGTGGTGGGCCATCTCGCGGCCGAGAGTTAGGGCATTCAGTTCGCGCGCCATGAGCCAGAGCCCGCCAAATGCCGCCAGGACCAGCGTGGCGCTGACGGCCAGCAGCGGCAAAGAGGTTACCTGCAGATTGCCCAGCAGCCACCAGGTTATGCTGTGCAAGCCTTCGACGGGGGCAAGCGCAATGATCAGCATCAACAAGCTGGAACAGATGGAGCTGATAATGACGCCGCTTAAGAGCAGCGCGTAGAGCGAAGGCGCGCCGCCCTGGTGCGCCAGCAGATAGACAATAAGCAGCGCCAGCACGCCGGCGACAAAAGCGCTGGCCGGCAGGATGAACACGCCGGCGGCGCCGAAAAAGATCGCCAGCGCCGCGCCGAGAGCCGATCCGCCGCTGACGCCCAGCACGTAGGGTTCGGCCAGCGGATTGCGCAGCAGCGCCTGCAGGACTGTTCCCGCGCAGGCCAGCGCGGCGCCAACAACAAATCCGGCCGCCACCCGGCTGGCTCTGAGCAAGAGAATGGCGCGGAGCAAGGGCGTCAGCCCGTCCTGAATTGTGAAGTCAGCCGCGCCCACCAACAGGCAGGCTGCCAGGACCAGGGGCGTGATGGCCAGCAACAGCCACACGGCATTTTTTTTCATATCTTCAGTATTTTCAGGCCACAGTATTCAGCTAAGGGATTGAAGTCGCGATCCTTGTGAAGGAGCGGAATATCATGTTCAATCGCCACAGCCGCAATCATGCAGTCAACGGCGTTACGAATCGTGATCCCTTTGTGGCGCAATAGCCGATACAATTCCGCGGTCTTTACGAAAGTACGCTGGTTCATCGGGAGGAATAGGAAAGACTTAAATCGGGACAAGGTTTGGCGATAGTCTTCATCTTCCCGGATTCCTTGAAGAACTTCGGTGAGGATAATCCCGCAGACACAGATGTCTTCCCCCGTGGCAAGCATACCCTCCAGCACATGGACCTCCGCCGAATCTTTCCCATGGAAAAAATCGATCCACACGGATGTGTCGGCAATTATCACGTCAGCCCTCGACCCCTTCGCCACGCGCGGAGGTTGCCCTGCCAGGCAACCCGCCCCTTCAACTCCAGGACTTTCTTTTGACCTGCATGCCGCAGGAGTTCCTGCAGGGCGTGGTCAATGACGCCCCTCTGGGTCCTAATGCCGGTTTCCTTCTGGCATTTCGCCATGAGATTATCGTCCAAGACAACATTGGTTCTCGTCATACCCGCATCCCTCCTTTCAATACACATACACATACTATACTGCAAAAATGTGTATGACCAGACTTTGTATCGTTATTAAATAGTCGCGAAATGGTTCAGAGGGTATTAGGTGGATATAAGTTTTCCGACGGTTGGATACACTCTTGCAGAGCTTCAATGCCTTCCAGCACGCGGGGACCGGGGCGGAGAATCAGGTTGTTGTCGAAGGCGCCGTAGACGCGACCCGCGCGCACGGCTTTGATCTGCGAGAAGCCCGTCCGCGCCGCCAGCCGCTTGACGGCGGCTTCTTCCGGGTTTTGCGCGCTGCCGCCGGCGATCGGGTATAAGCACAGAATAATATCCGGATCGCGCGCAATAACCCATTCGCTGGCTACGGGAAAATAATCTTTGTCGGCCACTTCATCGCCCAGGTTTCGTCCGCCGGCCAGGGCAATAAGCTCGGCCACAAACGAGTTGCGGCCGACGGTCATCAGCGGGTCGCCCCAGATTTCGGCGAAAACCGTTGGCACGGGTTGCCCGGCGGCTTTATGCGCGGCAAGAGCCTCGCGCCGCTCAGCCACCTTGGCGGCAATGCGCTCGGCCAGCGAGGTGGCGGCCGGCTCAACCTGGGCAAGGCGGCCGATCGTAAGAATGGCCGTGGGAATATCATCAAGTTTGGCGCAGGGGACGCGCGCGCGCCGGATGCCCAGTTGCGCTATCAGCTTAGCCGTCGTTTCATCTTCCAGGGCTATATCCAGGATCAGGGTCGGTTTGCTTTTCAGCAACTCCTCCAGGTTGGGCGCGCCGAATCCGCCGATTACCGGCACGGTCTTGACGATCTCGGGCGGATAATCGCAGGCGCTGGTGCGGCCCACCAGCGCGGCGCCCGCGCCGACGGCGCAGATAATTTCGGTGAGGTTGGGCGCCAGAGAAATAATCCGCGGCCCCTGGACCGGCGCCTGGTCCGAACGGCGCGGAGAGCACCCGCCCAAGAGGCAGCCGGCGAGCAACAGAAAAACCAGGCGCCGTGACCGAACCATATAGCTACTCCATAAATCCTGAGCAGATGTTTTGCCAATAGGGCAAGGCGGCGGCCAGGGTTAAGAGCAAGACGCACTCCACGATCTCATTGGCAAACCCCAGCAGGTCGCCGGTGACGCCGCCAAAGGCCCGTTTCATCCAGCGTCCCAGCAGCGGTCCGAGCAGCAACGCCACCAGAAGCAAAAGAGGAGCGCAAGATTTTATCAGCAAGCCGCAAAGGATCAGGGCTAAAATGCCGGTGGAGATAAAATGGACGGGGGCAGCCTGCTTAACCAGCTCCTCGGCCGTGCCGCCTTCGGCGCGGGCATAGGGCAGCATCACGGCCAGGAGGACCTGCGTCAGGCGCGCGAGGATGAAGGGAACCGGAATTGCGGCCCATTGCCCCAGAACAGCCAACTGGGCCAGCGCCGCCGTTTTTATCAGCAAGACCAGCGTGATGGCCGTAACGCCGAAGGCGCCGGCATGATGGTCTTTCATGATCTCGAGCCGGCGTTCGCGCTCGGTGCTGCCGAAATAGGCGTCAACCGTGTCGCTCAGGCCGTCCAAGTGCAGGCCGCGGGTGACGAGCGAGGACATCACCACTCCCACGATGCCCGCGCCCATGGGCCAAAGCACCACGGCGCCAAAGAACCAGACTGCCAGCGTCACCAGGGCGCCGATCAGCGCGCCGACCAGTGAAAAAAAATGGAGGGCATCGGCCAGGCGCGGCGCGTCTTTGCCGGGCATGGGCAGGATCGTGAGCGTGCGAACGGCGGTAATCAGGCCACCTAACATAGTTGTGCTTTCCACTTCAACGGGACGTTATGTCAATGCAGAATGCAGAAATAAAACCATATAAGGATGGGGAAATAGGATATCGTTTCTGCATTCTGCCTTCTTAATTCTGCATTTCTTCAGGCGCCCGGAGCGATGCCGGCCTCTTGAAAGGTTGCCATTTCGTTATAGATGGCCAGGGCGTTTTCCATGATTTGCAGGGCAATCGCCGCGCCGGTGCCCTCGCCCAGGCGCATATCCAGGTCAACAATAGGCCGCAGGCGTTCCTTTTCAAAAAATTTCCGGTGGCCCGGCTCCGCGCTCATGTGGGCAAAGAACAGGTAATCCTTTACGGCCGGGCACAATCGCATGGCGGCCAGCGCCCCGGCCGTGGAGATGAAGCCGTCCACTGCAACCGGCCGTGCCCGCGCCGCCGCACCCAGGCATAGCCCGCAAATCCCGGCAATTTCCAGGCCACCCACGGCGGCCAGCGCTGAGAGCGGGTCCGTGCAACGCGCCTGGTTGACCGCCACAGCCTTTTGCACGACCTGCCGCTTGCGCGCTACACCGGCGGCATCAAGCCCAGTGCCTGGGCCCACCAAGTCAGCAGCCGGCAGATCAAGCAGGACGGCCAGCAGGGCCGCCGCCGGGGTGGTGTTGCCGATACCCATGTCGCCGGTGGCCATCAGGGTTACGTGGTTGTCAGCCGCCAGGTTGGCGCGTTCAATGCCTACGGCAACGGCCCGCACGGCCTCGTCCACGGTCATGGCCGGGCCCCGGGCGATGTTGTCGGCCCCGCGCTTGACGTTCAGACGCAGCAGACCCGGCAACTCGCCGGGGTCCGTGGCGACACCGATATCAATGACTTCGACTTGCGCGCCGGCGCGGCGGGCCAGCACATTGATGGCCGCGCCGCCGCCGACGAAATTTTTTACCATCAGGCCGGTAACTTCGGCGGGATACGCGCTGACGCCTTCGGCAACGACTTTATGGTCGCCGGCAAAGACGAACACGCGTTTGCCTTCGATTTTGGGTTGTTCCTGCTGGAACACGGCTACCAGGCGCGCGGCTAATTCTTCCAGGTAGCCCAGGCTGCGCCGCGGCTTGGTCAGGGAATCCAGCCGCTGGTAGGCTTTGGCGATCCAGGCCGGGGCGACCGGTTGAATCATCGGCAGCGTGCGGTCGTATAGTTCGCGGTGCGTCATAGGGCGGTGCTCCTCCTTTTATCCAATGCCGCCCCGATTTTCCATCGGGGTGGCCTGCAGATGATGGCTTGAGATGCGGTGCCGCCATGCTATGGCGGCCTACAGTTAATGGACACAAGATAAGGCCAAGCGGTCTGGGCGTCAAAAGGAATTGTCGGATTGGCCCGCTGCGAACTCAATACTCGCCGGAGTTGAGGCCGGTGGTGACCGGAGCGTAGAAGGCGTCGCGGACGACCGCATAGCCGGCGTCGTTGGGATGATTGGCCGAAGGCTGGTCCATCAGCGACGATTCCCAGCCGGGGACGGCGGTGATGGCTTCATATACCGGGGCCACCCGGATATTGAAGTCGCTGGCAATGGAATAAATGCGCGGGTTGAAGGCCGCGATCCGCGCGGCCTGCTCGCTGCGGTCGCGGTAATTGTTGCTGATTACCGGCGGAATGGTGGCGATGATTACCGGGATGCCGCGAGCCAGGGCGGTGCTGACCATATTGCGCAGGTTCTCTTCGATCTCATCAAAGGGATTGCCGTAGAAATGATCGTTAGTGCCTTCCATCAGCAGAATCAGGTCGGGGTCGGTCGTATCAAGCGTCTCGACAAACCGCTCGAAGCCGTCATAAGTGTCTTCGCCGGGATTGCCGCGGTTGATGGAGAGAAAATAGCCGTCAAAATATTGTTTGAGCTTGTCCTCCAGCAGCTTCGGGTAGCCGGTGGCGGGGCCGTCGTTGCTGCTGCCGCCGCCGTAAGTAATGCTGTCGCCAAAGGCCAGGAACACCAGGTCTTCGCGCCAGAGCGGTTTGACCGCGGCGTCATTAGTGCCGCCGAAGAACATCTCGGCGCCCTGATAGCCGCTGCCGGAAAGCATGACCATCCAATTGGTTAGCGTCGCGGCATGGACCATCGGGTCGGCCCGGCCGTCGCCATCGTAATCGCCCGGCACCGGTTTATAGGCCGCGCTGCCCCAGGCGCCGGAGGCGGCGGCGTAGCCGCTGGCGGAAAGAAGCGCCTGCCAAAGGCCGTTGGTTTTATTATAGATGCACAGGTCCGTCCGGGCGTCGTTGTCGAAATCCGCCGGCACGGCCTCATAGCCTGGGCCGCCGAAGGTGGCGGAAACATCCAGGTACCCGCTGCCGGAAAGCAAGGTGCGCCATTCGCCGGAGGATTCATCATAAAGGCTGGGGTCGGCCTTGCCATCGCCATCAAAATCGGCCACGAGCGGAATGAAATTCGATGCGCCCCAGGTCACGGTGACGGCCTGGTAACTGCTGTCGGATAACAGGACTCCCCAAGTGCGGGAAGCCTTGCGATAATAAGCCGGGTCGGTCAGGCCATCGCCGTCATAGTCGGCGCAGACCGGGCCGGCATTGGTCACGCTCAGATTGGTTGCCGCGATCGTATGAGCGCTGCCGGAAAGCATGATCCACCAAGTCCCGGTTTTACTCATGACGGCCGGGTCGGTTTTGCCGTCGCCATCATAATCGCCCGGCGCCGGCCGCCAGCCGGTGCTGCCCAGGACCGGCTGCAGGCCCGAGGTATAATTCAGGCTGGAAAAAAGGACGGTCCAATTGCCGGCGGCCTCTTCATAAATTGCCGGATCGGCTTTGCTGTCGCCATCATAATCATTGACCCGCTGCATGGAGCGGTTGGTCAGCGAATATTGGTAGGTATCAAATGTTTGCCAGGTTGTCAGGTTGGCGGAGCCTTTCCATTCCAGCGTCACAACGAGGTTGGAAACGGTCACGAGGCAGTAGCCGTTGGTGAAACCAATGTGGCGGACTTTGACCGCCATGTTGGTTTCGCCAAAGTCCGCGCCGTAAGCGCCGTCCCAATCGTAGAACGGCGCGCCGCCGGAGCCGACTACCACTTGCCGGATGGTTCCGCCATTGGTTGTGCTCACAATAGCGTGATTGTAAAAATGGTCGTGGCCGCAGAAATAGAGGCGGCTGCCGGCGGCGTGCAGGCTGTTAAGGAACGCGTCGCGCGCGGCTGGGTTCTGCGCCAGGATATCGCTGTGATACATCTGAACGGCCGGCTCGTGGCCAAAGGTGAAAACGTGCGGCTTGGTGTTAAGGGCGAGCTGGTTGGTGAGCCAATCCTGGTTGACCTGGTGGGCATTGCGATATTGGTCGAGCGCCGCGAAGAATGCGTTTTTGTGAGTGAAGCTGTAGGTTAAACCCAGTTCATCGGTCGGGCCGTTGACCGGCAAGCTGTTGCTGAAGGCCGCTAAATAGGCTGTCCCCGTGGTGTCGTCGCCATAGGTTTCATGGTTGCCGCGCACGGGATAGACCGGAATACCGGCGGCGTAAACCGGGGCCAGGGCATTCGTCCAGACGGCATACTGCGTGGCAAGGTTGGTGTCGTTGGATGATGCGACGCCGTAAATCAAGTCGCCGGTAACCAGCACGAGTTCAGCCTGATCATTGGTAATCGCCGTAGCCTGAGCCGCCAGGACATCCGTGTTGACCCAGGGAGCGCTGGGGGTGTTCGTGTTGTCGCCGCGGGTGTCGCCAATGACGGCGAAACGCCAGACGCCGGCCGGGGCCGGGTTGGCCAGAAGAAAAACCGCGAGACCGACCAACACTTGTAGCCCCAACTTTGCGCCGCGCTTGCGGGAAAATAATGGTATCGCGTTTACAACCATAGTCGCTACCTGAATGTAATCAGTGCTCTAAGTAATGTAGCCGCGGCCACGCTGAAGGCGTGGGAAACACTCTGCTTGCCCCGCTCCGAGCGGGGCTGCCGCGTCCGTTCCGGAAAACGCCTCAACAGAGTGAGGCGGCTACACCTTCCTGCTGCCGCGTTCGGCTTCTGCCGCGGGAAGAGCGTTCGCACCAGGCCGCGACGCGGTCGGCCACCAGAGCGCATTCAAGGCCAAATGGCAGATATCCGGCGTAGCCCAGCACCGGCATTTCAAAAATATGGAAACGGTTGACAAACGATACCGTATAAACCCACTTGGCCAGGCTGTTATAATTCCACATCTCCCAGAAGAAGCCGCAAATCAAAGCCGAAATCGCCAGGAGAAAAACCTGGCGCCAATCGCCGCGGCGGCACTCGGCCAATAACGTGGTGCGCCGGGCCAGGACCTGAATGCTTGCCAGAATGCCTAAGGGCGCCAGCCAGAGCAAGGGAAATAGATAGTTGGGCAAAAGTCCGAGGCCGGCCAAGCCGCAGGCGCAAACTATCAGGCTGATAAAGGCCGTCGGGCGCGGACGCGCCCAGGTAATCGGCCAGCACGAGCTTAAACCCGCATAAAGCCGCGGATAGGTCGCCAGCAGATCACAGGTGCCCATCACCGCCGGCAGCACCGTGGCAAAGGGCAAAGTGGCATAGATAAAATATTCCAGAGGCGACAGCAGGTCAGTGCCGACATAATGCCAGTTCTGGACAAACCGGTTCAAGTACTCGAAAAACCACCAGAACAACGCACTGACCGGGAAGAGCAGGAAAAAATAGCATGGACGCCTGGTCAGCATGCATGCTCCTGTGCGCCGCCAGGTCAGGGCATTGACCGTAATGATATAGCCAACCCACAGTGGACTGAACGTATGGCGCTGCAGCGGAGCAAACCAGTCGAAACGCGTCCAGGCCAGGACCCAGACAATGAGGCCGAAGCCGATTCCCAGCCAGCCCCAGACGGGAAATCGGCGTTGATTTCTTGGCAACGAGGCGGCTGCCAGCGGGCGAACGTAGCTGGAAAGTTCATCTGCCGTTTGGCGCTGGGGCCGGAGAACCCGGATAAGAAAGGGCAGCATGACCCCAAGTATTAAAATGGCCGATAGAAAAAAGACCGGCCAGGCAAAAGGGCGGTGTTCGACATACTGCGAGAGCGGCGGGAACTCGAGATAGCGCTCGATCGGCAACTTGCCGGCCAAGACGCCGAGCAAGGGCAACCCCAACAGTAACACCAGAGCAACAAGTTCCGGCACGAATGATTGCGGGCCAATTTTCATGGCAGTGTTCCATATCCTGGAATATGGGTCAAATATGGGTTATCAGGTTCAGCGGTTTACTGTTCAATAGTTGCCGATTTTTCTATCGAATTTTCCAACCGCGAACCTCTCAACTATGGACCTTTGAACCATACCACATATTTATGGCGCAATAGTGACTGTGGCGCTGTCATAAACCACATCGGGGTCCAGAACCCCGTTAAGCGTATCCACCCCGAAATAGAACGTATAGATTCCCGCCGGCAGGGCGGTGGTGTCCAACACCACCGCGGATTGCAGGCTGAGCAGACCGCCCTGATACACCGGCTGTAAAGCGGAGAAGTCGCTCGCCGCGGTCCATGCCAAGGCGCTGTTCAGATAATAAAGACCGACCGGCGTGGAAGACACCATCCACCAGTCCGCTGGATAACCCGCGTACTGCGCCGGATTCATGCTCACCGTGGCCACCAGTTGACTACCCACGGCCACTATTACCGGACCCGCGGAGCCGTTGAGCCGCACGTCCGGACCGAGCAGCACTCGGCCTACGGCGCTCGTGCTGAACACGCTCGCGCCGCCTGCGTTTGTTGTCTTAACCCAGTAATAATAAGGTGTCCCCGCCGTCGCGGCCATATCGTCGTAGTTCGTTTCGGAGATACCCGTCCCGATGTTCGTTGCCAGGTCTGTGTCGTTACTCGCCCCGCGCCAGACCTCGTAGCCGGTCGCGCCGGCGGCGGCGTCCCAAGTCACCCGCACGCGGTCAATGTAGAAATCATAGCTTGCGTCAACTCCCGTTGGCGCCGGCGGAAGCGCCAACACATAGGCCGCGCCCTGGGCAGCATTCCCGCCCACATCCGCCCCTTGCGCGCCGACGATAACGGTGCTCCCGTCACTGCTCAACGCCGCAGAATAGCCAAAATAATCACTCGCGGCGCCGTCCGCCGCGATCAGTTTTTCCTGCTGGGTCCAGACCGCGCCGGAGCGCGTGAACACGTAGGCCGCGCCCTGGTTGATATTCCCGCCCACATCCGCCAAATACGCGCCGGCGATAGCGGTGTTCCCGTCACCACTCAATGTAATTGAAATACCAAAGAAATCAGCCGCGGCGCCGTCTGCGGATGCTATTTTCGCCTGCTGGGCCCAGACCGCGCCGGAGCGCGTGAACACGTAGGCCGCACCCTGATCCGTGTTCCCGCCCACGTCCGCCCAAGCCGCGCCGGCGATGGCCGTGTCCCCGTCACTGCTCAACGCCACGGCAATGCCAAATAAATCACTCATGGCGCCGTCCGCCGCGGTAAGTTTTTCCTGCTGAGTCCAGACCACGCCGGAACGCGTGAACACGTAGGCCGCACCCTGGTTGATATTCCCACCCACGTCCGCCCGGTTCGCGCCGGCGATGGCCGTGTCCCCGTCGCTGCTCAACGCCACGGCAACGCCAAATACATCACTCGTGGCGCCGTCCGCCGCAATCAGTTTCGCCTGCTGACTCCAGGAAGCGCCGGAGCGCGTGAAAATGTAGGCCGCTCCCTGATCCGCTGTCCCACTCACATCCGCAAAATGCGCGCCGGCGATAGCGGTGTCCCCGTCGCTGCTCAACGCCACGGAATAGCCAAAATAATCACTCGCGGCGCCGTCCGCCGCGGTAAGTTTTTCCTGCTGGGTCCAGACTGCGCCGGAACGCGTGAACACGTAGGCCGCACCCTGATCCGCATTCGCTCCATACGCGCCGGCGATAGCGGTATTCCCGTCGCTGCTCAACGCCACGGAATAGCCAAAATAATCATTCGTGGCGCCGTCCGCGGCAATCAGTTTCGCCTGCTGGGACCAGGCAAGGCCGGAACGCGTGAAGACATAGGCCACGCCCTGGTTATTATTCCCGCCCACGTCCGCCAAATACGCGCCGGCGATGGCCGTATTTCCATCGCTGCTCAACGCCACGGCAATGCCCAATGTATCACCCGCAGCGCCGTCCGCGGCAATCAGTTTCGCCTGCTGACTCCAGGAAGCGCCGGAGCGCGTGAACACGTAAGCCGCTCCCTGGTTATTATTTCCACCCACATCCGCGTCGCCCGCGCCGGCGAAGGCGGTGTTCCCGTCACTGCTCAATGCCACGGCAATGCCCAATTGATCGTTCGCGGCGCCGTCCGCGGCGGTCAGTTTCGCCTGCTGGGTCCAGACCGCATTGGAGTGTGTGAAAACATAGGCCGCACCCTGATCCGTATTCCCGCCCACATCCGCGGAATATGCGTTGGCGAAGGCGGTGTTCCCATCACTGCTCAAAGTCACGGAATTGCCAAATCCAGCGCTCGCGGCGCCGTCCGCGGCGGTCAGTTTCGCCTGCTGACTCCAGGAAGCGCCGGAGCGCGTGAATATGTAGGCCGCACCCTGATCCGCATTCCCACCCACATCCGTGAAATACGCGCCGGCGATGGCCGTGTCCCCGTCACTGTTCAACGCCACGGACCAGCCAAATCCATCACTCGTGGCGCCGTCCGCAGCGGTCAGTTTCGCCTGCTGCGTCCAGACAGCGCCGGAGCGCGTGAATATGTAGGCCGCACCCTGGCCGGCATTCCCGCCCACATCCGCATGATCCGCGCCGGAGATAGCGGTGTTCCCGTCACTGTTCAATACCACGCAAATGCCAAAACGATCGCTCGCGGCGCCGTCCGCGGCGGTCAGTTTCGCCTGCTGACTCCAGGAAGATCCGGAGCCCGTGAATATGTAGGCCGCTCCCTGACCAGCATTCCCGCCCACATCCGCCCCATCCGCGCCGGCGATAGCGGTGTTCCCGTCACCGCTCACCGCCACGCAAATGCCAAAATTATCGTTGGCGGCGCCGTCCGCGGCGGTCAGTTTCGCCTGTTGAGTCCAGACAGCGCCGGAGCGCGTAAATATGTAGGCCGCACCCTGATTTGCATTCGTGCCTACATCCGCCCCATCCGCGCCGGCGATGGCCGTGTCCCCGTTGCCACTCAACGCCACGAAATAGCTAAAACGATCGTGCGCGGCGCCGTCCGCCGCAATCAGTCTCGCCTGCTGACTCCAGGCGGCGCCGGAGCGCGTGAATATGTAGGCCGCCCCCTGATCCGTGTTCCCGCCCACATCCGCAAAATGCGCGCCGACGATGGCGGTGTTTCCATTACTGCTCAACGCCACGCAAATGCCAAAAAGATCATTGGCGGCGCCGTCCCAGGCGGTGGCGGTCAGTTTCGCCTGCTGAATAAATGGGTCTATGGTGATGGGATAGCGCGCTCCTTTGTCGTCCACGCGCACGAGTAATTTGTTTTCTCTTGTTTCCAGCCACGCCGGCAAGCGCGCCCCATCCGCGTCAAGTGCGGTTAAGCCGCTATACCGCAGGGCCGGTTCGCGCTTTCCGCCAATAGAGGAATACGTCAGCAGGGTCAAGCCTGCCTGGTCGGCGTCCACTTGGCTGTGGATATCGCCGGCGGGCAAGTTCAATACAAAAGTCAGCGGGCCGCAGTTCGTGTCGTGGCGCTCTTGCCTGGGCGCTGGCCTTGCGAAGTCTCGCCAAGGGCGGATAGCGCTCTCGCCGTCGCGAAGCGCTATGGCGGAGCACGGCTGGCGGAGCCTGGCCGGCGGCGCGTGCACGGTGAACCCCTGTTGCAGGCCCAGCGGGCCATTAACATACCATTCGGTCAACGCTCCCCGGTGGTATTCCACCCGGTTGGCGGAGACGAAAGGCGCCGGCACGATCGTGTTTTTCAACTCGGCCGGAAGCGCGTCGCCATAGCCCCACGCCTGCACGCGAAGGTTCCAATGTGTTCCGCCGCTTACGACGCAGGCGCCCTGCGCGTCGAAGCGCGCGTTGAAATGCTGATTGGGATTGGCGGCCTGGTAATCCGTGCTTGCCCTGCATAGCCCATCAGGCGAAGCAGGGTGCTCTCCGGTCTCGCCTGGGTGAAGCGCTCTTGCCTGAGCGTAGCATTCCGGCGAAGCCTGGTCGGCGGAGCCTGGCGGGCTTGCCTGGGTCATGGACGCGACTCCCGCGAAGCGCGGAATAAAGTGATACGCTGTCTGATCCTTGCCCAGCGCGGCCGATACGGCGTATTGCGTCTCCAAGGGCAGCGTGCCGCTGCTCGCTCCGTGCTCCGCCGTAGCGTTCCCGCCTTCGTCCGGCGAGGCCGGACTTCGGTGGGCGCTCGTGCTTCGTAGCGAAGGGGCCTCGCCACTTCGCAGAGTAGCATAGGAAGGTCGCGACGGCGAGTCGGCGGACACGCTCAGGCCGATACTGCTCCACGCTACGTATAACCATGTCAGCAACAATGTGATTTTCATCATGCCCTCAGTTGATCTGCGTTTTAAAAAACTCAAACTTCCAGCCACGATCTTCTTTTGAAAATTATCTCTTTTTATGTTGCATGTCAAAACCATTTTAAAATGTCCAAAAAATTTCAAAAAAAGATTTGACTGGTGGTGAACATTGACTGTTTTTTTATTTTCACGCCACGTCGGCGGCCTCCGCCATAGGCGGATCTGTCTCCGGCATGAAAGTGGCCACTTGCCCCTCGGCGGGGCGAAGCGGAAGTAACGCAGAGCGCGCAGGACCGGAACTCAGCGTTCTTAGCGCTGTAATTTGCCCCAGCAGGGTTCGATGAGTTGCAGCTCTTGATCGGGCAGTTCGGTGCGGTTGATCCGCTCGTAGCGCTTCGCCACGTCCGACCACGGGCGCAACGCTATCATTACCGTATCGCCGGAGCGCAGGCGGGCGGCGCGGGTCCAGACATTGTCGCGCATGCTCTCGAAATACACGAGCGCCTGGCCGTTGCCAGTTGCATCAGTCAGGTCCACGATATGAGCTGCAACGATATGGTCCTTGTAAGGCACGGTGCCGGGGCGTGGCACGGGGGCAATCGTCTTCACTACACCTTTCAAGCTCAGTATCTGGCCGGGCTGCGGCAGCACGAAGCCGGCTTGCTCTGGTTGGCCGAGCTTCAGCGTTATCTCCGGCCAGTCTCCGCTGGAGAGCTCGCGCATGGCAAACTGCCAGATTACCAGGCGTTTGCCTGCCAGCCGGTCGCGCCCGCGGGCGAGTTCGCGCGCCAGGAGCGCCCGCGTAGCATAGGCGCCATTGTCATTGATTACCAGGCGATCCAGCGGCCACTGCAGCTCAAAGCTCAACTGCTCGATAAGTCCGGCGCTTTCGCCCCAACCCATGGCCGCCAGGGAATATACATTGCAAAAACTGTCGCCCAGCACCAGCACGTCGGCGGTTATATCGGCCTGAAAGTACTCGCCGCGCGGAGTCAGAATCTGCTTGAGGCGCACCGATTCCGGCGGATACCCTTGGCTCCCGGCCGGCCCACCTGCAGCGCTATGCGTAGCATTGCGGGCAGGCAGCCGCAGCATGACTGCAATATCACCGCGATTGGTAACTCCGACGGTCTGAGCGGAATAGCCCGCGGCCGGCCGCACGGGCAATTTCGTATGGCGGTCAATATATTGCTTGAGGCTGCGTGCGGCAAGTTCCATGGCCTCCGGCCGCCAATGTGTATCGGTGGCCAGATACGTATTGCTGGAGCGGGCTGCTTCCAGCAAGGTGCTCGTAACATCCATTACGTGCACGCCGGAGCGTTCCAGATCGCTAAGCCAAGCGGCATAGGAGGGATTCTGCAGAGGGGCAAATCCGTTCTTGAACCGGCTCGAAAACTTTTCTGGCTGGATGGCGGTTTTAGGCGGGATCGGCAAGACGACCAGTTGAATCCCCATTTTTTCCAGTTGCCGTTGGAAATCGAGGATGGCCGGCCGCGGGTCGGGCTGCGGCGCGCGGGTCCACTCATTACCGCCGGCGGCGCGGCGCGCAAGCTGAACGGGATTCAGGAATCCCGGGCCGGTCAGATAATCCACATCGGCGCGGTAAAACAGCCAGGGGTACACGCCGCAATAGGCTTTTTCATTGCCGCTGCCAAGGTAGCGCGCCAGGACATATTGGATGGCCGGCCGTATTTTCCGGCCGACAACGGACTCGTCCTCCAGCGCATCTTCAAGGGAATGCATTCCCTTGAGCAGTTGGCGGTTGGCGGCGAAGACCCGTGCCGGCAACGCGCCCGGAGTCTGGGCCAGCGCGGTGAGCGCCGCGCTGCCCGACCAGTGCGCGCGCGTTTCGGGTGCGCCAAGATCATGGAACTCTTGAATGATCCCGACAGCATAAATGCAAATCAGAAACAGGCCGGTCAGGAACCAGGCCAGGGCCGGGCGGATAGTTGTCTGACCAACTTCCCGCAGGGCTTGCTCTTCGCGATTCAGGTATGGTGAGAATACCTTCATGCCTAAAAAATAAAATAGATGAACGGGTTATAGGCCTGGGTGGCCAGCACGGCCAGGGATAGGAGCAACAGGATCAGGATAAGCGCTGCCTTGGCGCCCGTTATGGCGCGGGTCCAGTCCCAGGTCTGGGCGCCGAGCCAGGTGACGGCCGCCGCGCAGAAAAAAACGCCAACATAATATGGCTGATAGATGATGCCGCCCAGCAGCGCGGCATTGGGACTTACCGCGCCCAACCCCAGCATGTGGCCGAGATACTTTAGCGCACTGGGCAGATCGCTCGCCCGGAAAAATACCCAGGCCACCAGCACGATCAGAAAGGTGATAGCCACGCGCAGGGGACGCGGCAAGCCCTGGTAAATCGGGTTTTTCCCGCAGAGACGCTCGAGGCTCAGGAAAGCCCCGTGGATTCCGCCCCAGATCACAAAGTTCCAGGAAGCCCCATGCCACAACCCGCCCAACAGCATAACCAGCGCCAGGTTGACGTAGGTGCGCGCGGGCCCTTTACGGTTGCCGCCCAAGGGGAGGTAGAGATAGTCGCGCAGCCAGGATGAAAGCGAGATGTGCCAGCGGCGCCAGAACTCCGTGATGGATTCGGCGCGATAGGGCGAATTGAAATTCTTTGGGAACACAAAGCCCAGCATAAGCCCCAACCCGATAGCCATATCGGAATAGGCGCTGAAATCAAAATAAATCTGGAAGGCATAGGCCGTAATACCATACCAGGCGTCCAGAGTCCCAAGCGTATCGGCCTGAAAGGCCACTTCCACAATTTTGCCGCAGGGATTAGCCAGCAGGATTTTCTTGGCCAGACCCAAGCTGACGAAGGCCACCCCGCGCGCGAATTTCTGCACTGTATAAGTCCGGGACTGCAACTGATCGGCCACTTCGGCAAAGCGGATAATCGGCCCGGCCACCAGTTGGGGGAACATGGAAACGTAGCAGGCGAAATCGGTGAAACTGCGCAGGGCCCGCGCCTGGCCGCGATAGACATCAATCGTGTAACTCATGGACTGGAACGTGTAGAAGCTGATGCCCAGCGGCAGCGTCACGCGCAGAGCCAGCTCCAGTCCGGGAAAGCCCAGCGCCTGCGCCAGGGCATTGAGATTGTCCACGGCAAAATTGAAATACTTGAAGAACCCCAGCAAGCTCAGGTTCGAGCAGATGCTGGCCACCAGCGCGGCCTTTTGCCGCCGGCTGCGTCCGGCGCCGCAACCGAGGGGTTGCTCCGGCTGGCGCCAGCGGAAAGAGTCGTTAGCGATGATCAGGCCGCAGACATAATCTATGGCGGTCGAGGCCAGCATCAGCACGGAAAAAAGCGGATTGGCCCAGCCGTAAAAAACATAGCTGATGAGCGTCAGCAGGCCGTGTTTGCCCCGGCGCGGCATAAGATAATAAAGCAACAGCGCGCCGGGCAGGAAATAAAACAGGAATAGATGGGAACTGAAGACCATGTTTCAAATGAGGGTGGCGAGAGTCGGAATCGAACCGACGACACGCGGATTTTCAGTCCGCTGCTCTACCAACTGAGCTATCTCGCCCTGACAATCACAGCAGGAATAATTACGCCAAAGATACTATCGGGGGCTTTTGGGCGAAGCAATGCCTTTTTTCCTTTGCGCGGCGGATGAAAAATATTGCCACGCCATATTATCTGGCGTTTTACTTGATGACACTGGGAGTGGCCGAGCGCGCGTGGGTGAAATAATGGCCGTCGCTCGCGGACACGGACCCGAGCGGTTCCAGCCTGGCCGCCAATTCAGGGATAGCGTTGATTCTTCCTTTCAGGTAATCAGCAACCCGGCTGTGCAGGCGTTCCAGCCGCGCTCTTAAGAGGCCATAGCGGCCTTCCAGGACTTCGAGGCCGAAGGGTTTATACAGGCTTAGCCAGAGCGCGGTGTGTTCGCTTTGCAGCTTGGCCACGGCCTTGAGCAGCGCCTCGATTTCCTGGGCCAGTTGCTTGAGGCGGGTCTGGTTGCCGGCCCGGTAGGCAATGGCCAGTTCATTGCGCAGGTTGCATTTCAGCGCTACCGCGCGCGCCGCGAGCGCCGGGAACATGAGCCGCCGGTTGGCGGGCGGATGCCGGGCCGCGCGCGCCAGGCTGGCGGCGAGCCGTTCGTAATGGATTTTGAGCGCGGATGGGTCCTTGATCAGCGGGTCGTAAATGCTTAAGGCCGGATCCTGCCACAAGAGCCACTTGCCGGCATTACTGGCGCTCATTTCCGGATTGCTGATTTCCGGGATCAGGTCCAGGTCGCAGGCCTTGACCCAGGCATTGAATTCGCCCTGGCAGATGCCGCGGAAATTGGCGCGCAGCAGAGCGTTGTTCACCCGGTCGCTGTAGCCATGCTCCGCGAAAAACTGGAGGGCGGGCAGAGCCGAGAAGATGTCGCACTCCGCGCCATCGTCGCCCCACATGGTGGTGAACACCTGGCGCAGGCGCTTGTTTTTGCAGGCGCGCAGAGCGGCCTCCGTAGTGGTGAAGGCAAACGGCAGGGCCGCCCAGAAACGGTTCCAAGTCCACACCCCGCCGGCAAACACCGGCTCCGTGCCCAGCGCGCGATGGCGGTCAATCCATTCCTCGTAGAATTCAGTTTCCGTGTGATAATAATCCCAATAGACCAGGTCCACGTCGGCGGGGATGCCGGCGGCAACCTGGCGCGGGATCTTGCTGGCGCGGTCGTAATAGTCGTGGGTCTTGGAGCCCAGGCGGAAATACATGTCGCTCCAGATCATCGGCCGCACGCCCAGCTTGCGGCACAGTCGGCGCACTTCCTTCAGATGGCGGTTCATGATGGCGAAAGGGCTCTGTTCGCCGAACCGCGCGCGATAGCGGCCCGTGCCCAAGCCGTGAGCCTCATCCATGCCCACGTGAATGCGCCGGGAATGGAAAGGTCCTGAAGCGGCGGCAATCATTTTTTCCAGGAGCGCATAGGTCTTGTTGTCGTTGGCCAGGATAATATCGTCCGTATCGCGATAGTCGGCATAGGCCGGCCATTGCAGGACTTGCTCCAGGTGAGCCAGCGTCTGGATACAGGGGATCATTTCAATGCCCAGATGGGCGGCATACT
The DNA here is from genome assembly GCA_016188985.1 of Lentisphaerota bacterium. Lineage (GTDB taxonomy): Bacteria > Verrucomicrobiota > Kiritimatiellia > JAAZAB01 > JAAZAB01 > VSJD01. Next base: position 38,579 of record JACPGM010000076.1, read on the forward strand.
GATCCAGGCTCTTCAATTCCTCCCAGGTGTAACGGCCGCGCAGGTAGCCGAAAAAAGGCTCGCCGGGCACTTCATAGGTGTCCTCGGTGTAAAGCATGGCCATGTTAAAACCCATCAACGCCCAGCGGCGCAGCAGCGTTCTGACCGTCTCCGGCCGCGGAACGCCGTTGCGGGAGCAGTCCAGCATGACGCCCAGCAGGTCAAACCGCGCGGTTTCGCTGAAATCGGCGTGCAGCGCCGGACCTTCCTCGCCCAGCAGCCGGCCCAGGGCGCGAAAGGCGTCCGTTTTGCGGCCATAACGCACGGTAAGGCGTTTGCGTGATTTAGTAACGGCCAGGCCGCCGCGCTTGTGGGCGGGGTCCTTGATAAAAACCACCTGCGGGGCGCGCGGCGAAGCCGTGAAGCGTTTGATATAGTCGGCCTTGATTTCGCTTAAGCCCGCCTTGAGTTCCAGCGGGCAGGTATTCAGGTCGAGGACGAATGCATGCATGTTGTTTTTCCTTAATTGCGCCGCGTGCCGATAAACTCTCTAAGCAACGAAGTGGCCGGCACGGCCTGTTGAGGGACGGCCAGAAAGTGCAATAAAAACTCCTGCAGCCGGCGCGCCTCAGCGTATTCGTAGTCGGCGGGCTTGACCTGCATGAGCAACGGTTCCACCAGGGGTTTGAGCACCGCCAATTCATAATCGAGCGCCGAGTTGAAGGTGGCGTCGGCCGAAGCCTGGAAGGGAAAAACCCACCTTTTCTCGCCGCGTCGCACCGAGGGCCACATGCGCAGAGTGGCGAGCGCCGAGTTGCCCCGGTTGGCATGATCCCGCACCAGCCGGCGCATCAGGCGATTATCCGTCGTGGAAATGCGGTTATGGGCATCAACGGCCAGTTGGGTCAGGGCGCTGATGTAGATCTTGAATTTCTGCCGGGCGGGAATCCGGTAGGTGGCGCGCGGATTGAGCCCGTGAATGCCTTCAATGATCACGATCTGGCCGGAGCGCAGCTTGAGCGGCGCGCCGTTGCGTTCGCGCCGCTTGGCTTCGAAATTAAAGCGCGGAAGCTCAACGGTCTGGCCGGCAAAAAGTTGCCTCAGGTGCTGGTTAAAGAGCTCGGCGTCCAGCGCGCGGATATGCTCGTAATCCGGCCGGCCATCGGCGCCGTGGGGCGTCTCGGCATCGTCCACATAATAGTCGTCCAGCGAAATTATGACCGGCTGCAGGCCATTGACTTCCAACTGGACGGCCAGGCGCTTGGCAAAGGTGGTTTTGCCCGCCGCGGAAGGACCGGAAATCAGGATGGCGCGAAGCTGAGCGCGCCGCGCGCTGATGCGATCGGCAATCCGGGCGATTTTCTTCTCGTGCAAGGCCTCGGCGACGCGGATAAACTCGCCGACGTTGCCGTTGGCAATCAACTCGTTAAGCTTGCCGACATTGGTTACGCCGAGAATCCGGCCCCAGACCTTATGCTCGTGAAAAATCTGGAAGAGCTGCCGCTGGTCCTGGAACGGCGCCACCCGCCGCGGGGCTTCGCGGGTGGGCAGTTGCAGCACTACCCCCGGCGGATAATGAATCAGTTTGAACCAGCGCAGGGTTCCGGTGGCCGGCGCCAGCGGGCCGTGGGCCAGGTCCGTAAAGCCTTCGCATTCATAAACCACGACCTTGGGCGGGTTGTGGAACCGCAACAAATTAACTTTGTCCCGGAAGCCGCGCCGCGCGAAGTGTTCCAGGGCGTCGGCAAACGCGAGTTTCCGGCGGCGGATCGGCAGGTTGCGGCTAACCAGCGAGCGCATGGCCGCTTCCAGCGCGGCTACCTGGCGCGTGGTTATTCCGGGTGTTGCCGCAAACCGGCAGAAGAGACCGGTGCCCAGTGAATGTTCGATGCAGAAGCGGCGTTCGGGATAGAGGGTGCTGGCGGCTTTGGCCAGCAGGAAGGTCAGCGAGGCGCGGTAAATCCGCATGCCGGCCGCGTCGGTCATGGTCAGGAACAGGACACTCGCGTTGACGTCCAGCGGATAGGTCAGCGAGACAATGTCATTGTTCACCCGGCAGCCGATGTAGGGCAGGCCGTGCGGATCGCACGGCTTTTTCAATAATTGGCTGACCGGCGTGTTGCTCCGGCACCGCCGGGCGGCGCCGTCTTTCAAGGTTATGCGAATCAAGTTCATGTGGCATGGGCGGAGTTTCGAAACTCCGCCCCGGGGCACGGCTGTCCGTGGACACTATTTTCGCATCTGGTTAATCGGGCGCTTCTCAGGCCTTCCGGCCGGCGACGCCCTTCGTGCCGCGAGCAATTACCCGGGAGGCTTCCTTCGGGCGCAAGGCGCGCACGGCTTTGCCCGCGCGCCACATTTCTGAATTTCCTATGGCGTTCAATTCCCTGGCCAGGTCGCACTGATAATTGGGTTTTCCGCAGGCGGAGATTACCCGCCGGGTTTCCTTGCCGGCCTTGACCGAGTTGTACAGCCGCTTGAAAACCGGCAGGGTGGCGGCCTTGAAGCGCGGCTTCCAGTCCAGCGCGCCGCGCTGGGCCGTGGCCGAGCAATTGGAAAACATCCAATCCATGCCGTTCTCGTCCACCAGCCGGATCAGGCTCTGGGTGAGCTCCTCGACCGTTTCGTTAAAGGCCTCGCTGGGAGTATGGCCGTGCTGGCGCAGGACGTCATACTGCGCTTCCATCACGCCGGCCAGCGCGCCCATCAGGATGCCGCGCTCGCCGGTGAGATCGCTGAGCACTTCGTGCTCAAAGGTAGTGGGGAAAAGATAGCCGGAACCAATGCCGATCCCGACGGCGATGCAACGGTTGCGCGCGCGCCCGGTGGCGTCCTGGAAAACCGCGAAACTGGAATTGATTCCCGCGCCGGAAAGGAAATTGCGGCGCACGGAAGTGCCGGAACCCTTGGGCGCCACCATGATGACATCCACGTTTTTGGGTGGAATTACGCCGGTCTGATTGCGGAAGACAATGGAGAAGCCGTGCGAAAAATAGAGCGCGTCGCCGGGTTTAAGGTTGCGTTTGATCAGCGGCCAAATCTGCTTTTGGGCGGCGTCGGAGACCAGCATCTGAATGATGGTCCCGCGGCGCACGGCTTCGGCGATATCAAAGAGCGTCTTGCCGGGCACCCAGCCGTCGCGGCGCGCGCGGTCCCAGTCGCGCGGGAAAGCCGGCGACTGGCCGATAATGACTTTGAAGCCGTTGTCGGCCAAGTTGAGCGACTGGGCCGGGCCCTGGACGCCGTAGCCGATTACGGCAATGGTTTCATTGCGCAGAACGCGCCGGGCCCTGGCCATGGGGAACTCTTTGCGCGTTACCACGGTTTCCTTGACGCCGCCAAAATCAATGCGTGCCATAACAGTTCCTCCTTTTTATTGAAGCTTGATTCTAAACCTTCCTTGGCTGAAATCAGACATCAAATCGAGAAAGTAGCCACAAAGAGGCGCAAAATTCACAAATAAGGCAAGCGAAAAAACAAATAATTTTGATTTTGTGCTTCTTGTGCATTTTTTGGAAAAATGCCATTTTGAAAGTAGCGCGCTGCTCAAAACAATCGGATCAGCAGGGTCAGGAGCGCGCTGCCGATGGCGCAGACGGGAAGCGTAAGCACCCAGGCCGAGATAATCTTGCCGCCGATAAGCCATTTGACGGACTTCAGCCGGTAAGCGGTGCCGACCCCCATAATGGAGCCGGTAATGGTGTGCGTGGTGCTGACCGGTGCGCCCAGGTGGGCGGCCGCCGCTAGCACCATTCCGGCGGCAGTTTCGGCGGCACAGCCTTCAATCGGCCGGATATGGGTCAGTTTGGTGCCCAGGGTCTTGATTACGGACCAGCCGCCGGCGGCGGTACCGAGGGCCATCACTGTGGCGCAGGCCAGCATGACCCAGGCCGGCACGCTAATGGCCGAAATTTTGCCGGCGGAGAAAAGGGCCAACGTAATAACGCCCATCACTTTCTGGGCGTCATTCATGCCGTGGGTGAAAGCCATAAAGCCGCTGGAACCAATCTGCAGCAGGCTGAATATGCGCCGCACGGTTGGCGGGCTCATCCGCGCGGCAATCCAGTAGAATGTAATCAGGAGCACGTAACCTACAGCGAAGCCCATGAGGGGCGAAAGCACCAGGGCGATCAGGACCAGGAGCAGGCCTTTGACTTTGAGGACGGCGATTCCGAAGCCTGCCAGCGCGGCGCCGACCAGGCTGCCGATCAGAGCGTGCGACCCGCTGACCGGCAGACCCAGCTTTGAACACACCATGACCCAACCGGCGGCTACCAGCATGGAAACCAGGATAACGGCGTTGGTTATGATCGTGGGGTCCACCAGGCCGCCGCCAATAGTTTTGGCCACCTTGGTCGAGACCAGCGCGCCGATGAAATTGAGGATGGTGGCGAAAATAATTGCGCTTAAAGGCGATAACACTTTGGTAGAAATGACCGTGGCAATGGCATTGGCGCTGTCGTTCTGGCCATTGGCAAAATCGAAAAGAAGAGCAGCGGCAACTACTAAAATGAGAATAATTTCCATGTCTTCCGGGAAAGGATCGCTTATCAGCCGTTTTCCTGGGCAATGCCCTCGAGCACATTGGCGCAGTCTTCGCAGCAGTCAATCGCGTCTTCAAGATATTCATAGACTTCTTTCCATTTCATGATCAGGAGCGGGTCCATTCCGGACTTAAACAGCCCGGAGATCGCCTGGTGCATGATATGGTCCGCTTCGTTCTCGAGGCGGTTAATCTCGATACTGCATTTTAGGATGTTGTTTACGCGACGAAGCCGGGGAAGCTCCTTTACCGCTTGTTGAATGACGCGGCTGGCCGCGGCCAGAATGGCGGCCATTTTTTTAGCGTCCGGAAGGATTTCCTTCAATTCATAGAGCGTGAACCAGCGGCCAGCGTCATTGATCAGGTCAATGATATTATCTATGGCAAACGTCAGGCGCCGGATATCGCCGCGATCCAGCGGGGTGACAAAGGATTTGTGCAGCATCTCCATGGTCTCATGGGCAATTTCATCGGCCGCGTGCTCCATGCGCTTGATGGTCTCCGCGCAATCCTGGTTGCGCCAGTTCTGCTCGATGTTGTCCCGCAATTGCTCGGCGGCGGTGACAACTAACTCCGTGGCTTTGTCGAACTGGTCAAAGAATTTGTAGTTGGTGGGCAAAAGATTGAACATGCCTTCTCCTGGAATTTTATTGATTAGAGTTCATTAGCATCCCATAGAAAATGAAAAAGCTGG
>JACPGM010000087.1 GCA_016188985.1 Lentisphaerota bacterium
TTGGAAGTGAGCCCATGGGCGAAGATAATCGGCCGGCCGCGGCCGACCGACTCGGCGACAATTTCCAGGCCGTCCGATTTTACTTTCCATCTGTCATTGGTTTGCATTTGCCGCAATTACCTTACACCGTTTTGTCCCGGGCAGCAAGACCTACGCCCGCGCGGACAATGCCATGGAGATTGACACGGATATTGACACGGCCGGCAGACTAAGCCACAATGCACAACGTGCTATCTGATAGTGCCTGATACACCAAGAACCGTGATAGAAAACAAGAACATCATCAATGTAGGAGCGCCACCCCGCTGGCGCGAAGCCTGCCCGAGCGTCGGCCAGGGAAATCGCCTCGGCGGGGCGAGGCTCCTACAAACATTTCGGTTGCGGGCATAAGCCCGCGTTGGTTAGCAGAAAGTTGCAGGAGCTTTTTCATGAAGCCTGATACGCCCGCGCGCGACACGCCTATGTGGCCCACTTGGCCCGCATCAAATTAAGCGACGAGGAACTGCGAACTTTTCAGGAGCAGTTGACCCAGATTGTGGACTACGTCAACGAGCTTAAGAAGGTGGATGTTGCCGCGCTCGAGCCATTGACCAATCTCCAGCCAGCGGCGCCAGCCAGCGAGGGCCACGGTGGCAACGTGCTGCGCCAGGACGCGGAAAAAAGCTCGCTGGACCGCGAAACCGTCATGCAAAATGCGCCGGCGCACGACAACGAACAATTCCTGGTTCCAAAAATTATCTGACGAACCAATTTCAAACTATTTTTTGTCACAAAAATGGCCTACTCCGCAGTAGCAAAGCCTCTGGCTGCGAAGGCCGGGCACAAGCAGAGCACAAAAAGATATTACCTCTGACGTATTGCTTCACCGCGCCGCCGAGCAAACCCTTCCGGCTATCATCATGAAAGTCATTGATTTCCACACGCATGCTTTTCCGGACGATCTGGCGCCGCGGGCCATGGCCAGTGTCGGCGCCAAATCCGATGTGCCGGCGGCGCTGGATGGCACGGTTTCGGCGCTGCTGCGCTCCATGGATTCAGCCGGCGTCGAGCGCTCGGTCATCTGTTCGATTGCCACCAAGCCAACCCAGTTCCGGGGCATCCTGGACTGGTCCCGGAAGGTCCGCTCCGAGCGTCTGATCATGTTCCCTTCGATTCATCCCGCCGCGCCGGATGCTCTCTCACAGATCAAGGCGGTTCACGCGGAGGGATTTCTGGGCGTCAAGCTCCATCCCTATTATCAGGATTTCGACCTGGATGAGCCGCGTCTGGAGCCGATCTATGACTGCCTGCAGGAATATGGCCTGATGGCATTCTGCCACACCGGTTTCGATGTGGCTTTTCCGCGCGTGCGGCGGGCAGACCCTGCGCGCATCTGGAAAGTGGCAACTAAATTTCCGGGCCTCAAGTTCATTGCCACGCATTTGGGCGCCTGGGAAGACTGGCAGGAAGCGGAACGTTTGCTTATCGGCAAGAATATCCGGCTGGAAATGTCATTTTCCATTCCCTACCTGGGCGCCGCGGAAACCCGCCGCCTCCTGCTGGCGCACCCAGCCGATTATCTCCTCTTCGGCACCGATTCACCCTGGGCCGATCAGGCCGAAGACATCAGGCGCGTCCAAGCGCTGAATCTGCCGCTCGAGCGTGAGCAAAAACTTTTTTATGACAATGCGCGGGGCCTGCTGGGGTCTTGATGGGGGGGGGGCTTGTGATGGTGCACAGCCTTCGGCGATCACCGCTATTTTTTGCCGCCATACTATGGCGGCCTACAGATTCCAATACACGCATTCACTGTAGGCCTTCATAGCATGAAGGCTTGGGCGCCGCGCTGATGAAATGAAACCTACCGGCCTTGCTTCAGCCTCTGCGCCAGCGCCTGCAGCTCGTCCTTGAGCGCCGGCGGCAGGCACTCGCCCAGTTTTTGATAATGCTTCTCGATGTCCGGCAGTTCTTTGCGCCACCCGGCCAGGTCCACGCGCAGCAGTTCAGCTAAATCCTGGGCGGAAACGTTTAGCCCGGTCGTGTCCAATGCCGCGGCTGGCGGCATATAGCCAATGGGCGTCTCGATAGCCTGGCCTCGGCCTGTTGAGCGCTCATAGATCCATTTCAACACGCGGCTGTTTTCACCGTAGCCCGGCCAGAGCCATTTGCCCTCCGGCGACTGGCGGAACCAGTTCACGTAAAAAATGCGCGGCAGTTTACCGGGCTGCGCCTGCGAGCCCAGCTTCAACCAATGCGCCAGGTAATCGCCCATGTTGTAGCCGCAGAATGGCAACATGGCCATCGGATCGCGCCGCACTACGCCCACCGCGCCCGCCTGGGCGGCCGTGGTTTCCGATGACTGAATCGAGCCCAGGAACGTGCCGTCCTGCCAGGAAAAAGACTCGCAGACCAGCGGGATCGTTGTTGGCCGACGTCCGCCGAACAGGATGGCGGCAATGGGCACGCCTTTAGGATCTTCCCAGGCGGGATCTACTACCGGGCATTGGGCCAAGGGCGCCGTAAAACGCGCGTTGGGATGGGCCGCCTTGCGCCCGCAACCGCGCTGCCAGGCCGCACCTTGCCAATCCGTCAATTTGTCCGGAGCTTCCGGCGTCAGACCCTCCCACCAGACATCGCCTTCGCCGGTCAAGGCCACGTTGGTAAAAATGCTGTTCTGCTTGAGCATCAGGACTGCGTTCGGATTGGATTGCATCGAGGTTCCGGGCGCAACGCCGAAACAGCCCGCTTCCGGATTAATTGCGTAGAGGCGGCCATCAGACCCGAACTTCATCCAGGCAATATCATCGCCCACGCAGCGGACTTTCCAGCCGCTCAAGGTTGGGTTCATCATGGCCAGGTTGGTTTTACCGCAGGCGCTGGGAAAAGCCGCGGCAATATAAATTGTGGGCCCCTCCGGCGGCGTCAAACCCAGGATCAGCATGTGCTCGGCCAGCCAGCCTTCATCGCGCGCCATGACTGAAGCAATCCGCAGGGCAAAGCATTTCTTGCCCAGGAGCGCGTTGCCGCCATAGCCGCTGCCGAATGACCAGATGGAACGCTCTTCGGGAAAGTGCACAATATATTTGTTGTCGGCGTTGCAGGGCCAGGGCACATCCGGCTGGCTTCCTACTAAGGGCGCGCCGACCGAATGCAGGCAGCGCACAAACTCGCCCGACCCAAGGACATCAAGCACGGCCTGACCCATACGGGTCATGATGCGCATGTTGACAACCACATAAGGCGAATCCGTGATTTCGACGCCGATCTGGGCAATTCTCGAACCTAAAGGGCCCATGCTGAAAGGAATCACATACATGGCGCGCCCCTGCATGCAGCCCCGGAATAAACTCCTCAGGGTGGCTTTCATCTCGGCCGGGTCGCGCCAGTTGTTGGTGGGTCCGGCATCAATCTGGCGGCGGGAGCAGATAAAAGTGCGGTCTTCCGTGCGGGCAACGTCGGATGGATCGGAGCGGCACAGGTAACTGTTCGGCCGCAGGCTCGGGTTTAGCTTGATAAACGTGCCCGCCTTGACCATTTCAGCGCACAGGCGCTCGTATTCCGCGGCCGAGCCGTCGCACCAATAGATCCGCTCCGGAGCGCACAGCGCGGCAACTTCATTCACCCAGGCCAGCAAGTTTTTATTGTTAGTTGAACTCATCGGCGCCACTTCCGCAAGCCGAACGCGAACACGGCTTGGCGTGGCATTTGACCGGGCCACCGCCGCTTTGTCAACATAAATTCAACTGGTTAGGTAAGGCCTCAGCCATCTGAGTTAGGTCGTGAACATCAACGCTGTCATTCCCGCGAAAGCGGGAATCCAGCATTTTCCGCCTGAGGCGGATCTGCCTATGGCATGAGATTTTTCTGGATTCCCGACTCGTGCTTCGTAGCGACTCTTCTACGCCCTGCGTAGCGGCTTCGCAGAGCAGGGAGGCTTTCCGCCAGAGGCGGATCCGCTATGGCGGAACTTCGCAGAGTAGCATCAGGTCGGGAATGACAATAAGCCCACAAGATGGCTGAGGCATGACCTGGTTGGCGGCAAAGGTTGGGTGCCGCGCAGCGGCCGGGGAGGACATGGTTTATGATCATGTATTAAGCGTTAATCCAGGCCTTTATTTCCGGCGGGAGTTCGCTAACCGATTCTACCACGCAACTGACCGGGGAGGTTTCACTTGGAAGTTCAACGGCATCACCCCGCCGCCGGCCGTTCAGGACCTCGGCCAGTTTTGAACGGTAGGAAATGATGCCCAGTTTTTCATCCGAATCCCATTCGCCGAGAATATGGTAGGTCTTGCCGCTCCCATCCGCCAGCTTGAGCTCGACGCTGGCGCCGGGGCCGGCCACCTCCGGCTTTATCCCGGCAAAATCAGTGCCCTTGACTTCTGAAAGCATTTTTTCATATTCCGCCTTCCGCCGCATAAGGACAGCTTGCATTTCCCTGGCCGCCTTATATTCGTAATTTTCCCGCAAGTCGCCGTAACTCCGCGCCACCCCGATCTCCTTGCTGTTGCGGGGAATATCCTCCTTGATGAGTTTATCAAACCGCTCCTGCCGCTCGCGGTAACTGCGCCAGGAAGTCAACTTAGGCGCGGCAACGGCAACCGCCGGGTCGCTGAACGCCCCGGCCAGATCGGGAAACAAGAGAATAATTTTTGCCGCAATTGATTGCTTGTCGGCCGCGGTCAAACCGCTCAAGAGCGCAAGGCGCCGGCTGAAATCCAGGCGCTGTTCCGCGCTCATCGCCGGCAACATTTCTTTCAGGAGAACTTTATTTGTAAAACAAAGGCGCAACAACTGACCGACATGCTTCCTTTTACCGACGGCCAAAGCCGTTTTCAAAAGATCAAGCGCCGTTTCGGCCAGAATGTCCGGGCGGCAAACCTGCCTTTCGCAAACCAATTGCAGATTGCGCGCCATCCAGGCGAACATTTCAATGCCAACGGCGCGCTCCCGGAGAAGAGTCCGCATCAAATTAAAGAGTTTTTCTTCCCCGCCGTTCCGGCGGCAATAGGCCACCGCCTCGTTTAGAGCCACCGCCGATAGTTGGGCCATCATTTGCGGGATTGTTTCCGCGCCCAGCGCCGATTTTTTCTCAAGATACGCAAGAAACGGTCCGACCAAACGGGCGGGAAGCGCATTGAGCGCCGACGCAAGCAAATCCGGTTGGCCATAAGCGGAAACAGCAAACAGACCTTCCGCGGCGAGCTGCGCTTCATCGGCAAGCAAAAGCGCCGGCACGATAATAGCGTGCCGGGGCGCACCCAGGCCATACAGGACAAATTTTAAACGGTCTTCAACCGCTTTCTTAAAGTCCTCCGGCAATTTTTGCGGCGAATAGTGTTGAAGAAGCTGTTCTATTTCGGACAATATTTTTTCCGCGTCATTCAGAGCGGCAAATTCGCCGCGCCAGTGTTCATCAAAAGTTTTTTTTACGGCGAGGAGCCGGATCGGATCGTTGCGGTTGCCCGGCGCCGCCACCAGCGGGTCGGCAGAGAGTTTCGCGCGGGCGCTGCTCCAGAACTCGCTCCAGTCCTTTTCGGCAAACATTAAGCCGGTCATCAGGGCCCGCAGGCGCGTCAAATTCATTTCGCCGAATTGCCTGATCGTTTCCTTGACCGCTTCAGCCGGGTTAGCCTTTATCCAGGCCTTGAACTTCTCCGGTTCCCGTAATTTTAATGCCAGGAAGTTATCATCAGCCAGTGGTTGCACGGCTTCGCCCGCGTAGCCGAACGCCAGGCGGTGGGCCGGTTTGCCCTCGAAATTTATAACGAACTTGCGGTCAAACTGGTCTATCTCGGCGACAGCGCCTAAGCCCCAGGTTTTTTCATAACAGCATTTGCCGGCGGTCAAGTCGCAGAGGACCTTCAGGCGCCGCAGGGCTTCCCGGGGCAGGACATCGTCTTGCAGTCCGCAGGCGGCCAGATACATCTGCTTCAGGCTACGCTCCGGGAAAAAATCGGCCAGGATCTTGACGCAGACCGACGCATAAACCCGAGGGTCAAACTGCCAGAGGGCGCGGCGTTCAAGAAGAAGCAAGAGCTCAGTTTCGGCCGCCTCTTTTTTCAACGCGTCCTGCAGAAGCTCGGCGCACGCTTCCGCCAGGTCAAGAAGCTGTTTACCCGCGAACCAGACGATGATTTCCATTAATTCCGGAAAACAGCGCTTGCTGTCGGAAAGCCGGCCCAAGAACAACTCTTCAACCTTGTCGTCCGCCAATTCCCGCCACGATTGATTATTTTCCATTATGATTACTCAAGTTAGGCGATTCTTTGGCGTGTCATTCAGAGGAATCCCGCGAATAGCGGGATGACGAAGAATCTCGTTCACACTCAATACGAGATTCCTCGCTACGCTCGGAATGACAATAATTGGTCCCTTTTATGATTTTACACGCCAAGAATCGCTCAATTTAGGTTAGTATCGCTCCAGTTCATGAATTAAAGACAACCCAGGGGCCGGCGGAGACATCCGCCGTAACCGATTCGAGCAGCATGGCGCCGGTCTCCGGCTTCCCGGAAAGCGAACTCAAGCGCAGGTAGCTGATGCCGCTCCCCTCGCGGCGCAACGGGCCAACGCCCGCTGCATGGTTGTCCAGGAGCAGCCGGCATTCCCGTTTTCCAATATCCCAACGAAGCTCCACGTCATGCCACTGCCCGGCGCGCAACGCCGCGCCCCAACCAGTCGGAGTCGCCTCCAGGCCTACCGGCAGATTGAACATGTTGTAGAATTTATCTTCCTGATCGTAGGGCACCGAGAAATGATCGGTCAAGGCCAGGCGCCCCGCTCCGAATCCGGGCGTAAGCATGAGCCGCAGTCGGATCGTCCCCTGGAGGCCCGCGGGGAAATTCCAGACGGCCGTCGCCGGGAATTCCACGTCGGCGCGCCGGATCTGCAGAACCTTCCGGCCGGTCTGTTGGGGATGCGGCGCCAGAAGAACGCCTTTCGTCCCGAAGACGGACCACGCTTCCAGGCCGGCGGAAAAATCGTCGGATTGCCGGGTCTCGTACAGATAGTCCGGATCGAGGATCACGAGGCTGCGCCGACCCACCCCCTGCCCGCTCATGATCAGTATCCGGTTATCCGCCGTCACGCTGGGGAACGGATAGGCAGTCCCGAAATCGCCGCTGGGCGGCGGGGGTTGATGCCGGAGCGGATCGCGCCCCACCTCGCGGAAACCGCGCCAAGTGGCGCCGTCATCCTCAGAAATGGCCGCGTGGATGACCTGGCGTCCGCCATAGGCATAGGGAAAGCGCAGGCAATTGTTCCAGACGAGGAACAGGCGGCCATCACCCAGCCGGTCCAGGCCGGCGGGCGAATCTGAATTGATGATGGCCGAGGGGTTCGGGATCGTCCATTCGGCGCCGTCGGCCGAAAACGATTCGTAGAAACGGCCGGTCTGTCCGCGGATCAGCATCCATACCCGGCCATCCTTGAGCTGGATCACCACCGGCTCAACGGCGCCATAGGCGTAGGAGATATCCGGCGTGACAATTTTCACGGCATTGGAGAGCCGCCAGGTGTCGCCGCCGTCATCGGAATAAATCACCACGGAATCGTATCGTCCATAAAACGACCATTCGCCAAGTCCGCCGCCTCGGTTGGTCTTCCAGCCCCGCTTGGTCTGGCACGAAAACGGCAGTAGAATGCGGCCGTTTTTCAACTGGGCCACCGAATTAAGGGAACCGGTATAGCCCTTCCAGATGCACTTCGGTTGTTGCCATTGCCGGCCTTTTCCCGTGGTTTTCGTGTGCCAGAGATCCAGCCGCCGTTCCGTCAGACCGCCGACGGCGGGCCGCTCGCCCTCTCCCGCCCACAGGATGCCCGTGCCGGCATCGTTCAGGAGAAAAAATTGAATTTCCCCTTGCTGGTCCACCAGCGTCTCGCCACCCACCCAACCGCCGATGGCCGGATCCAACTTGAACTGCACCTCCTGGTCGGACCAGGTCAGGCCGTGATCGCCGGAATAACGGGCCCGGATATCCTGAATGCCGCCCTCCTTGCCATTTTGAAACCCCATGAGCCGGCCA
>JACPGM010000085.1 GCA_016188985.1 Lentisphaerota bacterium
CTTTTTCGCCATAGAATGTTTCGGCGTTCCATTTGGCTGTTCAATACGCCTGTCTTTTCAACCTCTTGAATATCCTAATACTTTGGAGATGCCAACCGGGTAGCACGTAAAAATGAGGCGTTTTTCAACGGCTTCTATAGATGCGACCCTAATGTTCCTCTCGATTATCAGGTTGCTTATGGTTATGACGCTTGGGGGAGGTTTATCAATGTGACTTCCACGAATGTGGGAGGGGCGCAATGCGCCGCGACCTATTCTTATCTTCCAAATTCCGATCTCCTCTCCAGTCTGTCGTCTGTCGTCGGCCTGCCCGCCGGAGCCTTGGCGTAGGCGGGTCCTCTGTCGTCTGTCTCCACTCGTTCTTACGAACCTCACCGCAACCTGCTCACCCAGATCGAAAATGTTGTTGTTTTTTGTCGGGTAAATTCTCGTTGACATCGTTTATGGGAGGAAGCACATTCAAGGCCACGGCACACAAACCCAGGTTGGTTTTGGTCAGCGCGACTTACCGAGAAACCGCGATGCCACGCTTACCCGATACTCACTTTCTGGATTTGCAGGCCCCTATTGACCGCTGGGACGAGGCCTTGCCGCTCGGCAATGGGCTGACCGGCGGTTTGTTGTGGGGGGCGCGTCACGAGTTAAAGCTCTCACTTGATCGCGGCGACTTGTGGGATACCCGCCGAAGCGCCATCACGCAGCGGCCGGACTGGACTTGCTCCACCATTAGACGGCTGGTCCGTAAACGCTCTCAGGCCCAACTCGTCAAACGTTTCGACAAACCCTACGATATTCCTTATCCGACCAAGATTCCCGCGGGACGGCTCGAATTTGTTTTCGGCCAGGGCAATGAGGTTCGCGCTTTCCGTCTCGACCTGCACCGGGCAATAGGAACAGCCGTTCTGGCGCGGAGCCGATTGGAAACATTCTTCAGCGCCACTGCGCCCGTGGCCATGATTCGGGTGACGGGCGGGGTACCCGTGCTCCGGCTCGTTGCGCCACCCTATTGGGTCAGCGATCGAATGAACCAGCATACATTGGGAACTTCGACCTGCGGCCACGGCGTTACCGCCGCGGCTACGGATCGGACGAACCGGAAAACGTCGGGCATCCCAACCCCGACGGATCCGCTCGCGCTTGCCCAGTTGGGCTATCCTCCGCCGCGTGCAGGCGGCCACGGTTCATTCTCCTGGTTTGAGCAAACTGGCGCCAACGGCTTCCGCTACGCAATTGTTACGGGTCGCCGGCGTCGCGGCCGCGCTGTCGAATGGGCGGTAGCGATCACCTGCACCAATGACGATCCCGATCCACTGGCGCTGGGGCGGCAGCGCGTAGCGGAAGCGCTGGCGGATGGGTTCGATCGCCGGCTGAAACCCCATGTGCGTTGGTGGCGCGCGTTTTGGAGTCGCTCCTATGTCCGCGTGCCAGACCTCCCGGTTCAGAAGCATTATGATCTGGTCAACTATTTTCTGGGTTCCGCCTCGCGGTCGGGAGCGCCCCCGATCCCCTTGCAAGGCGTCTGGACGGCCGATACGGGAAAACTTCCGCCATGGAAGGGTGATTACCATCACGACTTGAACACCCAATTGACCTATTCGCACTACCTGAGCGCCAATCGTCTGGATGAAGGCCGCGCATTTCTCGATTTTATGTGGAAACTGCGGCCTACGGCCCAGGCCTTTGCCCGGCGGTTCTATGGCGCACCTGGCGCTGCCGTGCCGGGCGTCATGGCCATTGACGGCGCGCCCATGGGCGGTTGGGGCATGTACGCGCTATCGCCCACGAATGGCGCTTGGGTCGGGCACCTCTTTTATCTTCATTGGCTCTATACACGGGACGACCGTTTCCTGCGCGCGCGCGCTTATCCCTACGTGGCGGATATTGGGACGTGCCTGGCTGCCTTGCTCAAGCCCGGCCGCGATCGAAAACTGCGGCTCCCGCTTTCCAGTTCGCCGGAAATTCATGACAACAGTCTCGCTGCCTGGCTGACGCCCAATTCCAACTATGATCTAGCCCTCTTGCGCTGGCTTTTTGGGGCCCTTGACGAGATGGCGCGCGCCGCCGGCCGTCCGGCCGCCGAGGAGCGCCACTGGCGGTCGCTGTTTGCGCGCCTGCCCAAACTCTCGGTGATGGAAGATGGCCTTCACCCGCCCGCCGGCGCTCCTGGAGCTATGGCGGGCAGGCCCGCCGGCGCGCTCAAGCTGAGCCCGGACGAGGCCTTGACGGAATCGCACCGGCACCACTCGCATCTCATGGCCATTTACCCGCTCGGACTGTTGACCATGGAGCAGACCCGCCGCGAGCAGATAATCCTGCTCAACTCGCTCTACCAGTTGGACGCCTTGGGCACCGGCGCGTGGATCGGCTTTTCCTTCACGTGGGCTGCCAGCCTGGCGGCGCGCTGCGGTCTGGCCGAACGCGCGCGGCTCATGCTCGACCTCTTCCTGCGCGGATTTATCTCGCGTAACGGATTCCATTTGAACGGCGATTATCGCGACCTTGGCTTGAGCCGGTGGAAATACCGGCCGTTTACCTTGGAGGCCAACTTTGCCGCCGCCCAGGCTGTGCAAGAAATGCTCTTGCAGAGCTGGGGTGGAACCGTCCGCGTTTTTCCGGCAGTGCCCGCGGAATGGACCGATGGGCGCTTCGATCATTTACGGGCGGAGGGGGCCTACTTGGTCAGTGCGGTGCGCCGGCATGGGCGCACGATTCGCGTGGCCGTTACGGCCGAGCGCAACGGCGTCCTGCGCTTGCGGAATCCTTTTGGATTGGCTCGCGCCCGCTGGAATCTCTCGGGTGTGCGCCGTGTCGGCGCCGATTACCGCGTGCGTCTTAACTCCGGCCAAACACTGATCGGCCGCAGAGCCTGAGCGCCGACCACGGACAGGAATTCGACAATGGGATCGGGTGGAGAATCTTGACGAGCGTTCCTAATACGCATCGTTTCGCGCCGGAGCGCCTTGGCGAAGCGTATGCGCTGCTGAACACCAGCCACGCAGGCTATCTGGGAATAGCCATCGAATGGCAATAGATTCTACTTCGTAGAATCTATTCATTTTATGTTGAACATTTTCAGACAGGATTAACAGGATTCTCTGGGTTTTTTCGTTTTAGTCCGGAAATCCTGATCATCCTGTACATCCTGTCAAAATTTCTCCACCTCGAGCGGATCCGCTCAGGCGGATCATGCCTAAGGCAGACCCGCCTCAGGCGGGAAATATGTTTGGCTAGCCTTGCTTTGCGGCCGGTTTTAGCGTTGAGAGCCGGGCGGCGGCGCGGCGCTTGCGGCGAATGGCGGTGTTTTTAGGAATAATGCCCTTGATCGCGGCTTTGTCGAGAGCCGAGCAGTAAGCGCTGAATGCTCCACGGCTCTTTTCAATGTTCTGGGCGGCGCTAATTTCAAAGAACCGGCGGCGCCGCGAGCTGATTTCGGATTTGGCGGAACGATTGCGCCCGCGCGCTTTTTCCGCAACACGCATGCGTTTGACGGCACTGTAAAGATTGGGCATGGATTATTTTCCCGTTATTGACGTTGTTAGATGCCTTGCCTTGCTTGTGGGGGAGGTAATTTGGGACCCGCCCAAAGGGAAGTCAAGCGCTGAGTTGGGAATTATACGGTATTGCAATTACTTACCACGGATGACGCGGATACGGTCAGACCGTTGACGGGCGACCGTCGAATGTCAGTATTAGTGTAATCAGTGATATCCGAGGTAAGTTAGGGGCTGTGTTCATGCGCATTCTTCGTTTTTGTATCGGCCTGCTGTTGATTCCTGGCAGCATGGGCTTGACTCGGACGGTGGTCGCAAGCGTTGGGGCCTCGACCACATTGGTTCTGGCGGGCGGCTCCCGGCCGTTTATGGCAATGGCCATAGGGCTGGTGGCGGCGGTAATTATGTTCTGGGCGCTGCCAAGGCCAGTGCGGCTTTACGTGCTGGCGCATGAGCTGACCCATGCGCTTTCCGGCGCGCTGCTGGGCGCGCGGGTCTCAAGCCTGCGGGTCGGCGCCCAGAGCGGGCATGTAAAATTGTCGCAGAGCAACTGGCTGATCGCCCTGGCCCCGTATTTCTTTCCGCTCTATACCTTCATCGTTATCCTGGCTTATTACGGCGGACTTATCTTTTTCGACCTGCGCCCCTATACCATGGCATGGCTCGGTCTGGTGGGATTTACCTTGGGCTTTCATCTGACCTTCACCATTCAAGCCATTGCTCAAGGCCAAGGGGATATCCGCGCCTACGGCCGTTTTTTTTCGTTGAGCATGGTTTACTTTGTGAACCTGCTGGTGATTGGCTTGGTTCTGCTGCTCGTGGCGCCCTTGGCCGGGCATGGGCAGGCCCTGACGTTTCCTGAACTCTGCCAGCGATTTCTGGCTGACCAGGCTTTTGTCTGGCATGCCGCCGGCCGAACGTTGCGCGCGGTTGCCGGTTGGGTAGGGGGCCGGATTTTATAATTCCAGCCGCGGCTGGTCTTGCCACAGCCGGTCGAGCGCGTAGTATTCCCGGGCGGCTTCGTTGAACAGGTGGGCCACAACGTCAAGATAATCAGCCACGATCCAGCCGCTCTCCGGAGTTCCGGACTTCCGGTAGCAGGCCACGCCGAAGGCTTTCAGCCGCAGGCGCGTCTCGTTGAAAAGCGCCTTGAGGTGCGGGGGATTGAGGCCGGTGGCCAGCACGTGAAAATCGGTGATGCTCGAACTTTCCCGCACATCGTAAGCCATGATCGCACTGCCCTTTTTATCGGCCAGACCTTGGGCAATGATCCTGACAAGTTCGGTTGAGGTCAGCATGAAGTCCTTTGTTGATTAGCCCATCTGGTAGAGGCGGTGTTCTGTAATGTACATTTCCACCGCTTCCGGCGCCAGGTAGCGAATGCTCATGCCTTCGGCCACGCGGTGGCGGATATCCGATGATGATATAGCCGCCGGATGGCCCGTGGCGACGTTAGCCAGCAACTTCCGCGCCGAGGCGGTTTCCAGTTTCAGGCTCTCCGCCGTCGTGGTCTTGAGTTCAAAACCGGGCCGGAGCAGCGTCGCAAACTGGCAAAGCCGCATAAGCTCATTTATCTCTTTCCAGAGGTGCAGTTCCAGGAGCGTATCGGAGCCGATGATGAAGAAAAGTTCGTTGCGGGGATAGCGCCGGCGTAGAGCGCGAACGGTGTCAATCGAGTAGGTCGTGCCGCCGCGCTGGACTTCCAGGTCGCAGAGCTCAAAGGAGAGCGTCCCGCTCAGCGCCGCTTCCAGCATGGCCATACGATGCTCGACCGCCGCCAGCGCCGTGGCGCTCTTGTGCGGGGAAAGATCGCAGGGGACAAAGAGAACCTTGGCGAGCTCGAAGATTTCGAGAGCGTCCTGCGCCAGGATTAAGTGGCCCAGATGGACCGGATTGAAAGAGCCGCCCAGGATGCCGATGCGTGTTTTCAGCAATATGTTCTCCTTGGATTCAGGCTTGAGATTAGCAAACCGGTGAACTGGCCGCAAGGCCGAAGCTGGATTCTCAGCCCGGCGGCCTCGAACGCGGCTGGTGGGCATACCAGCGGGTTTGCCGGGCAATGCCCATCAGGATGCGGACATCATCTTCGCTCAAGGCGCCCCGCGCGAAAATACGGCGCAAGCCCAGCATCATGTGCTGGGCTTTATCGGGTTGCATGAAGCCGATTTCCAGGAGCATTTCTTCCCACATAGCAAACAGGCGCTCCTTCATGCGGCTTTCCGCCAGGGGCGACTTTTCCGGCAGGGGCTCGAAGGCGCCACTGGCCGCGTAAAGCTCATAGGCGCAAATCATGACCGCCTGAGCCAGATTGAGCGACGGATATTCCGGGGTCGAGGGGATCCTGACCAGGTGGTGGCATTGGGCCAATTCCTCGTTGCTCAGGCCATCGTCTTCCGGCCCGAACAGCAGGGCGACGCGGCCGGCCTGGGCGGCCGCCAGAATGGTGGCGGCCCATTCCCGCGGGGTGCGCGTGTGCTGGCGATACAGCCCCAGCCGGGCGGTCGTACCAAAGACCAGGGCGCAATCACCGAGAGCCTCGGCCAGCGTAGCCACCCGTCGGCTGCCCTCCAAAATGGCGGTAGCCCAGCAGGCCATCTTGCGGGCTTCGACCTGGTCGAAGGCGCCGGCGCCGGCCAGGGCCAGGTCGGAAAGTCCCATATTGGCCATCGCGCGGCAGACCGCGCCGATATTGCCGCCATAGATCGGGCGCGCCAGCACGATGCGGATATTAGCCAGGACATTCACTTGCGCTTGACTGTCGGACTTCAAGCGAGAATAGTATGGGCCATGCCGCTCAATAATCAACAAAAAATCAAGGCGCCGCAGTGGTTAATAATCAAGGCCGTGTCGGCGCCGATTATTCTGGGGGCCGTTCTGCTGATGCTGCCGCCGGCCAGCCGCGGGGGGCAGTGGACGGACCCGTTAACCGCGTTATTCATGGCCACCAGCGCCGTGTGTGTTACCGGGCATACCGTGGTGGACCCGGGAACTTATTTCTCGCATTTTGGCCAGTTAGTCCTGCTGGGGCTGTTTCAGTTGGGCGGTCTGGGGTTTATGACCCTGGCTACTACTTGCCTCATTCTGCTGGGCCGGCGGCTGAGCATTCAGAGCGAACGCACGCTGACCGCCGCGCTGGGCAAGGAACAGGCTAAAGAGCTTAGGCGGTTGCTTTACCGCACCATCGTCTTTGCCTTTGCGGCTGAAGCTCTTGGGACGCTGATCCTGATGAGTCGGCTGATCGGCAGCCATGGCTTCACGGCGGGGCGGGCTTTCTTCCATGGGGTCTTTCATGCGGTCAGTGCTTTTTGCAATGCCGGTTTCTCGCTCTACGCCCAGAGCCTGATAGACCTGCGCACGGATAAGTTTTTCATCCTGGCAATTGCGGCGCTGGTTATCCTGGGCGGGTTGGGCTTCCTGGTGATCAACGAGTTTGCGCGTTTCAAGTTCTGGCGGGAAAACCGCATGGCACGCGGACGCTTGTCGCTCCATACGCAAATTACCGTTAGAGCCACCTTGGTCCTGATCGTTATCGGGTTCCTGGCATTTGCCCTGCTGGAATGGGACGCGACCCTCGCGCCGCTTGATGTTTCCAACCGCCTGGCTTGCGCGCTATTCCAGTCGGTTACCCCGCGCACGGCCGGGTTTGCGGTGGTGGATATGGCCCAGACGCATGCGGCCACCCGCTTTGTCACGATGCTGCTGATGTTCATCGGCGGGTCGCCGGGCTCGGCGGCCGGCGGCATCAAGACTACTACCGCGGTCGTGCTCTTGTTCACCACCCTGGCCATGATCCGCGGCAAGCGCGAAACCACTTTGCTGGGTCGGACTATTTCCGGCCAACTGGTGGCTGCCTCTCTCTCGATTTTCTTATTGGCCCTGGCGGTGCTTGGCGTCCTTTACGGCCTGTTGCTGGTGAGCGAGGAGCAGGCGCTGGTAGCGGCGCAATTCACCGCCGAAGGCTTACTGTTTGAAACTGTTTCGGCTTGTGGTACAGTGGGGCTGACCACTGGCATTCTACCGCAGCTTTCCAGTGCGGGAAAACTGCTTATTATGCTGGGCATGTTTATTGGCCGGGTTGGGCCGCTCACCATGGCGCTGGTCGTGGGTCTAAAGGAAACCCGGTCGTTGGTGCGCTTTCCGCAAGAAGATGTGAACATCGGTTAGTACCTGATAAGTCAGGAACCGCTATGAAAAATAAGAATGTTGACCACGGATGACACGGATAACACTGATTGTTGGCGGCCGCCTCGGCCATCAATGATCTGACCATCCGTGAAATCAGTGTAATCAGTGGTTTCCGCCATAGGCGGATCCGCCTAAGGAGGAAATTTCTTTTGGTTGCGGGCATAGCCCGCCTTAGAGAGGAGCTTTTATGAGACGGATCGGCATTATCGGCGGCGGGCGGTTTGGCGCCAGCCTGGCGCAGGCGCTGGCGGAACGCGGTGTTGAAGTTCTCCTGCTGGACCGCGACCGCAATGTGGTGGACCACCTGGCCGGGATTGTGGCCAAAGCCATGGAAGGCGATGCTACCGAGGAGGGCACGCTGGACGCGGCCGGGTTCCGCGATTGCGACATGGCCGTGGTGGCGGTCAGCTCCGATATGGACAGCAGCGTGCTGGCCACCCTGGCGCTTAAAGAAATGAAGATTCCCTTTGTCATTGCCAAGGCGGCCAGCGACCTGCACGGCAAAGTCTTGAGCCGCGTGGGCGCGGACCGCGTGGTCTATCCGGATAAGGATATGGCCGCGCGCCTGGCGCGCACGCTGGTGGCGCCCTCGGTGCTGGACTACGTGGAAGTTGCCGAGGGCATCAGTGTCCTGGAAATTCAGGCGCCCTTACAATATGTCAGCAAAACTCTGTCCGACTCCAAAATCCGCAAGAATTACGGCGTCACCGTCCTGGTCTTGCGGCGCGCGCCGCAGCCGGATGGTTCGCAGGAGACCATTGTCAGTCCCAATGCCGATGATGTGATTGAGCTGGGCGACACCATGGTGATTTTCGGGACTGATGAAAAGCTGCGCCGGCTGGAGAAGGAATTGCGCGAAGAAGCGGTCTGAATAAATTTTTCGCCGGGCAAAAAATTTATAAGCCTTACTTGTGACTGCTCAGGTAAGCAAGAAATGGAACTACGTCGTGCCAGAGGCAGATCCGCCTAACTCTTGCGGAAAACACGCTAAAGGCGCTAAAAATGGGAATGGACTTTGTATTCAAATTTCGCGCATTTCGTAGTTTCCACCTGAGGCGGACTCGTGCTTCGTAGCGAAGGTTTACTTCGCAGAGTAGCATCCGCCACGGGCGGAAATTGTTTTCTCAGATAGCTGAGTAGTTACCCTTACTTGATGTTGTTGCGGGTGGCTTTTACCAGGGCGGCCCATAGTTCCGTGGCTGTCTGGCTGGCCAGTAATTTATCGCGCTCGTTCTTCCGGGCAAAAGTCTGCACAATGCCGGAAAGCAGCCGCAGGTAGAAGACGCTGGCGGCCGTCGGGATGACGATGAAAAAGACGATGTGGGTGAGCACACGCTCGGCCGGATTCCAGCGAATGCCCTTGCGGCTGAGGCCCAGGGCCAGGGTCAGCCCGCCGCCCTCGACGCCGCGCACGTGCGGGAACGCCAAGCCGCGATCCACCGAAGTGTTGATAATTGCCTCGCGCTTGAGGGCCTCCCTGACCAGCTTCTCGCTGTCGTCCACAAAACCTTCCACGGCCATCAGGCGGGCCAGTTCGGCGATGCATTTGTCCCGCTCGGTGCTTTTCAGATTGGGCACCATCAGGGTCGGCGAAGAGAACCGGGCAATGCCAGGGCGGCGCGGCTCGAAGCGGCCGCCCGTCTTTTTGGGAACGCGGCGCGGCCGCGCTTCGGGGTAATACAAAATGCGCGCGCAGTTGGTGCACTGGTGCAGTTTTTCGGCGGCGCGCACGGCATAAACCAGACTGACTGGCAAAGTCAACCCGCAACCGGAACAGACATTGTTCGAGATCGGCACGATGGCCAGCAGGTCCTTCTTTTGAATTTTCTGGAATAAAAAGCGGACATCCACCGGCATGCTGTCCAGCAAGGATTGGATGGACACGTCCAACTGCGGCAGGTGCTTGTCCGACATGGCCGCATCCTGTTCGGAGCGGACCAGCACGAGTTCCTGCAACTGGACGAGACTATTCAGCAGTGGATGGACGTTGGCGGCATTGGCGTTCTCGGTCGGCGCTACTTCGGACGCGGTTGTCAACTGATCCTCCTTTTGTGTTGCGCTCATTAATGGTTTGGCGTTGGTGGCGACGCGGGGAGTCGAACCCCGGACCTAAGGCTTATGAGTCCTCCGCTCTACCAACTGAGCTACATCGCCATTCAAACGCGCTCATCATAGGACACGCGCAAAAGCTTGTCAAGGGGGCGGCTCAACTTTTTTTATTGCGGTTTACAGGCGGCGCGGACTTAAGCCGCGCCCTCCAGGGATGATCGTTTGGAGAGCGGACCTTCCGCCTTCGCGGCTCGGCATAGCGCCGCTCTCGCCTCGGCGTAGCCTCCGGCGCAGCCTGGGTCGGCGCGACGACCTCCGTGTCCGCCGCTTATGAATGGCACATAAGGGCTCAACTTTTTTCTTGCGGCAGTCTGCGGCAGCGGTATAGTCCAAAAACAGGCTAACGGGAGCCAATCATGACGATTGCCAGGGCGTATGCATCAGCCCGCCAACAGTATGCCGAAAAAGGCGTTGATACCGCCAAGGCCCTCAAGCAGTTGGCCGCGATCCGTCTCTCCCTGCATTGCTGGCAGGGCGATGATCTGACTGGCTTTGAAGGGCGCCGCAGTAGTAGCGGCGGTTTGCTGGCAACCGGCAATTATCCAGGCCGGGCGCGGACCGCGGATGAGCTGCGCGCTGACCTGGCCAAGGCTTTGAGCCTGATCCCTGGCTCTCACCGCGTTAATCTCCACGCCATATATGCCGAGACGGGTGGCAAGAGGGTTGAGCGCGATGAGCTCAGGCCCGAACATTTCGTCGGGTGGGTGGCTTGGGCGCACGCGCGCAAGCTGGGGCTTGATTTCAACGGGACATTTTTTGCCCACCGCTTGGCTGAATCCGGGCGCACTTTGTCCCATCCGAAAAGCGCTATCCGCCGATTCTGGGTTGACCATGCCCGCGCCTGCCGCCGGATTGGTGCGTTTATGGGGCGAGCGTTGAAAACACCGTGCATCACCAATATCTGGATTCCGGACGGCTCCAAGGATACGCCCGCCGACCGCAAGACGCCGCGCGAGCTGTTACGAAGTTCGTTGGATGAAATCTTCAGGCAACCCTATAACCCTGCTTACAACCTGGATGCGCTGGAAGGCAAGCTTTTTGGACTGGGCTCGGAAGCTTATGTTGTCGGCTCGCATGAATTCTACCTGGCTTACGCCGTGGCGCACCGCAAACTGCTGTGCTTAGATACCGGTCATTTTCACCCGACCGAATCGGTGAGCGACAAGCTCTCGGCCGTGCTCTGCCAATTGCCGCGGGTGTTGTTGCACGTCAGCCGCGGCCTGCGCTGGGATAGCGACCATGTAGTAACCCTCACGGATGACACCCGGGCCCTGGCGGAGGAAATTGTGCGCGGCGATTATCTGCGCCGCGTCCATATTGGCCTGGACTTTTTTGACGCCAGCATCAACCGGGTGGCCGCCTGGGTGCTGGGCGCGCGCGCCATGCTGCAGGCGCTGCTCATTGCGCTGTTGGAGCCCAGCGCGGCCTTGCGCCGGCTGGAACTTGAGGGTGATTTAACCGCCCGGCTGGCCTTGCTGGAGGAATTGAAAAGCCTGCCCTTCGGCGCCGTGTGGAATTATTACTGTCGGCAGCAGAATGTGCCGGCAACCCAAGCCTGGCTCAAAGAGGTCAAGGCTTATGAAACTTCCGTGCAGTTCAAACGGCGCTGATGGCCATGCTAACTATACCGGCCTTTAGTTGAACGGGCCGTAGCCTGAGGGCGTGCCGTGATAAAACCGTGCCTAAGCCTGTTCATTGTCGCGGCTATCATGGCCCGGGCGCTTGCCCCGGCCGAGGCTGCCGGCGAGTATTTGGCGATTAAGGCCAACGGCAGCAGCGGCGTTGTTACCAGCAGCGTTTCTTCCGGCATTTCCGTGACGATAGAGATCAATGCCGGCGATTATACGGGCCAGAGCGCCGATTGGTGGATTCTGGCGGAAACCGCGGGAGCATGGTATTATTACGATTTGTCGGCCGGGTTCACCGCCGGGTTCACCGTAACTTACGAAGGTCCACTGCAATCGCTCTCATCTTACGAAGTGTTCCAGGCCAGCCTGCCGGCCGGGACGTATAACTTTTTTTCGGCGTTGATACCCTTCCCAACGGCGAACTCGACCTGGAGGCGTTGGTGTATGAGTCCGTAACGGTCGTGGTGCACTCGAGCGATGCGGGAACATTGCTGCTGCCCACGGACCTGGTTTACGCGGGCGCTTTCCGCTTGCCGCCTGATCCGGCCAATCCGGACTACGGCTGGGAATGGGGCGGCAATGCGTTGACTTATTATCCCGAGGGCGACGCCTCCGGCTGGCGGTTTGGGGGAGAGCTGTAAAAGGTTTGCGCTTCGGCGCGTTCGATTTTGACCTTCGCCGTCTTTTTTGATCAAAAGACTAATTATCAAGCACTCGCGCCCATTCCCGGAACCAGATCCGCTCGTTGACTTTGTCTTTATCCATAAAATCACCCGTTTTGTAAAAAGACAAACTCAGTTTGTCTTTTTCAGATCAACCGCGCAAGCATAAAAAGACAAACTCGCGGTTTAATTCAACTTCATCGTCCATCTATAACATCTTTATTTTCAATACTTGACCTAAAATCTGGCTATATGTATGTTTTCCTAAAAACAGGGCAACTCTATCATATTTTGTGATTTGAGTTTGTTCTAATATACTATGTTCTGCTAAAGAAGATGAAATGGTATCAGCCATATAATCTCTCTGTGCCTCTGCTCATCATCATTGGATGCATCGTCGTGGGAGCGATCCAAGGCTCTCGGCGTGCGGACCAGATACTCGCCGCACGCA
>JACPGM010000086.1 GCA_016188985.1 Lentisphaerota bacterium
GGGCTTGGGCGTAAGCGCTTCGACGGCGTCAAACCCGGCCTGCACCAGCTTCGGCAAAAGGCCGCGCACGCTTCCATCCAGATGCACCGCGCAAGCTACGCCCGCCGCATGCAGCCGCTCAAGACGCCGAGTGTGGATCGGGAGCAGAAAATCGTCATAGAAACCAGTCATAATATCGCTCGCCAGATTATCGGGGAAATGCACGACCGGCGGGGCCAAGTGGCAAACGGCCTGCAGGATCGGTTGTTCCTGCTCCTCCATCGTGTGGAAGATTTCCCGCAAGAGATTTTGATGATCCGTTAGAAAGAAGATGGCGTGTTCCTGTCCGGCCCATTCGTACATGAAAGCCGCCAGCGGGCTGCGGGGCAGCCCCAGACAGGGGACCCCGTCGTAGCGTTGCCAAAGCTCAAGCCGCTCCGGATAGGTATTGAGCGCCGCGGGCTGCAAGCGCCGATGCTCGATGAGGTAGCGTAAAACATGGAGATCCTGTTCGGTTTGCACCGGATACCGCGTGCAGCAGGTCGAACAACTCTCGGGCATGTAGACCTCTTCCTGGCGCAATTCTCCCACGGGCGTGCGCCAGCGGCGAATGGTTCTGGTGCCCTCTGCTGCGCAAACCACCTCAATCCGCGGATCGTACGTGGGTTCCGCCACCCAGAATTGGTCGTAATAGTAATAAGGCATGATTCCCAGGTCGCGGTGCAGTTCGAGGTAGCCGATCTCCGCATCCCAGGCCGGAGCGGCCGTGCCGGATTGTTTCTGGCCGGCGATCCAGTAGTTGAGGTCGGCCGTCCAGACAATCTCGCCGGCCGGTTCGCCCCGCAGTAATTTAAGAAACGATTCCCGCATGCGGAATCCGGTTTAGAAGGCGTGCTGATATTGAATGCTGGCAAAAGAAGAAGAAATCCGCACGACAAACTGGTCTTGCCGGCGATCGGCCAGAGTCCAAACGACCGTGCTGAATCCTATTCCGGCTGCGTCCCAGGCGAGGTCCTTTTCGCTGAACTTTTCGTCGGATATTTCTTTGCCCACGCCGACGGCCAGCGTGGCCAGGGCGGCCAGCACGAGGGATTCGGCTTTGCTGAACTCTCCTCCGCCTTCCCGCAAGGTCCAGTAGCCGGCCGTATCCAGCAGGACAGAGACGCCAAAATGCAAGGGCTTGTCAGGCCCCAGCCACTCGTCATCGCCGGCGGCCGGGCTCAAGGCTGGAAAGCAACAACCCAGCGCCGCTACCCATAAGGCGGCAACTAATTTTTTCCGAACTTGAAAGCGCGGGGTAGCGCTCCAGGATGTCGCTTGCATATCTACCACCTTCGATTTTTTTTGGGGAACTACTTTATCAGGAACCGCAGCCATTGTTTTAGAAAAGCAGGCCGGCCATGTTCAAGAGAATATTGCGCCTGGCATTCGGAATATCTTGCCTGCGGCTGGGGTGGTGGTAGATAATCCACCTGGTTGAAAAGCCAACTGACAGCAGCGTTATTATGTATGGTCTCAGTCTCATGGGGGTAACAGGTAGGGCGCGTTCGCCTGCCCGCAATGCTACGCATAGCGTTATAGGCGGGCCGAACGCGCCTGCCTGCGCCGAAGCGGCTTCGGTAGGCAGGCCGCGGACGGCTCGGCCTGCCTGTGCGGGTACGCACGCAGACAGGCGAGCCGTCCCTTCCACCCTGGCGGACTCGTGCTTCGTAGCGACTCTTCTACGCCCTGCGTAGCGGCTTCGCAGAGCAGGGAGGCTTACTTCGCAGAGTAGCATCCGCCTGCCGGCGGAACCTTCATGCAACCACCTCATAAGTGACCCATTACGTTATTATGAACTTAGCCCTTGCTTCCCGGAACATGGTATTGCTGGATGCCCTAAGCCGCGCAGTCCGCGCGCTTAAACAAGCGGCGATTGAGCCGCTTATCCTGCAGGGCGCAGCCCTGGCGGAAACGGTTTATGGCAACATCGCCGAGCGCGCCTTTGCCGATCTTGACCTCCTGATTCACGAAGAAGAAATTGAAAAGGCCAGCGAGTGTCTTAAGGCGCTGGGCTATGCGCGCGCGGCCAAAGAAGATTTGATGTTCTGCCGCCCTGGCCGTTTGCCCGTGCGTCTGGATGTTCATTATTGTGTCTGGTATCTGCCGCCCGCAGCCTGGGAGCGTCTCTGGAAAGATAGCCAGCCGTTCAGCCTCGCGGGAACCGCGGCGCGGACGCTGCCGGCCGATGAGCTGTTGATTTATACTGCGGCGCATGCCGCCATCCAGCATGGCGCATTGAGTCCCACGGCCCTGGAAGATATTTGCCGTCTTTGCCATTTTTACCAGGAGCGGCTGAGCTGGCCGGCTCTGGTAGGCAAGATCAAGCAATACAATTTGCAGGTTCCGCTCTACCATATCTTGGCCGCGGCTAAAGCGGCCAAAGGCGCCCGCATTCCTGATGAAGCGCTTAACGAACTCAAGCCGGTTGCGTTGGGGGCGCGGCTCCTTGGCGCGTTTTACCGAATGGTTTGGCGCTCGACGCCCGTGCCGCAGATCGGCCACCTGCTGCAATTCATCAGCCAACGCGGGCTGCGGGGCAAAATGCGGTTTGTCGCTCGCGCCTTCTTTCCGCCGCGCGCGTTCATCATGCGGCGGTACAACGTTACAAACCCATTGGTGGTCTGGTTCTTTCAGTTGGTCCGTCCCATGCTGCAATTATTTGAATTGGTCAAGGTGCTGATTGGCCAGATTGGTAATGGGCTGCCTGGGCCTGGTAAAGCGCCGCATAACGCCCAGACTGCCGAAGCAAATCCTGGTGGGTACCCTGTTCGATAATCCGGCCGGAGTCCAGCACATAAATGAAGTCGGCCATCTGCACGGTGGAGAAACGGTGGCTGATCAGGATGGCGCTGCGCCCTTTGACCAGCTCGCGGAATTGGTGAAACAACTCGGCTTCCGCCAAGGCATCTAAAGAACTGGTGGGTTCATCCAGCACCACCACCCGGGCGTCCCGGAAAAAAGAGCGGGCTAAGGCCACTTTTTGCCACTCGCCCGCGCTCAACTCCACGCCGTTCTGGAACCAGCGGCTCAGCAGGGTGTCATACCCTTGCGGCAACCGGCGGATCACCGGATCGGCGCCGGAAAAGCGGGCGGCTTGGACGATAAGTTCCTGGTCGGGTTTCTCGGCCACGTTGCCCAGCCAGATGTTTTCCCGGGCTTTGAGCTGATAATGGACATAATCCTGGAAGACCACGCTGATTTCCCGGCGCCAGTGGATGGGATCAAGCTCACGCAAATCAATTCCGTCAATGGTGATCTTGCCGGCCCGCGGGTCATAGAGCCGGCATAAAAGTTTGATCAGCGTGGTTTTGCCGGAGCCGTTCCGGCCCACCAAAGCGATTACCTGTCCCGGCGCCAGCGTCAGATTAACGTCGGAGAGCACATCCTGGGAACTGCCGGGGTAA
>JACPGM010000084.1 GCA_016188985.1 Lentisphaerota bacterium
AGCTCGCGCCCGGCACGGAAAGCGGCAAGCTCTTTCGCCTGCGCGGCAAGGGCGCGCCCGGACTTGCTCCCGAAGGGCCCGGCGACCTGCACGTGCGCATCGTGGTTGAAACACCCAAGAATCTTTCCGGCGCGCAGAAACGCAAACTGCAAGAATTCATTGATACCTGCGCCGCGGGCCAATATCCCGAGCGCAAGGAGTTTGAAAGACAGGCCGAGACCTTCCTGGCGCGCCGGAGACACTCCGGGATATGAACGAATTATGATGCGCTGCCTGATTGATGTTGCTCAATGGTCAGCGGATGAAATTGAGCTTTTCCCGGACGAAGCGCATCACTTGCTCAAGGTGCTGCGCGCGCGGCTGGGCGAGCGCGTGGGCCTTTTTACCGGTCAGGGTCATACCGCCGAGGCAACGCTCATAGCCGCGCGGCAGAAAAAAGCATTCCTCCGGCTACTGAGAGCCACGCGCCGCCAAACGCCGCCACCGCAGACCGCCCTAACGCTCATCCAGGCAATTCCGAAGCACGCGCTCATGGATATTATCATCCAGAAAGCAACGGAGTTGGGCGCTCAAGCTATTCAGCCGTTGGTTACTGAGCGGGTTGTAGTCCGGCTTTCGCCAGGCGCGGCTGAGCGGCGCCGCCAACGCTGGCAGAAAATTGCGCTGGAAGCCACCCGCCAATGCGGTCGAGCCTGGCTACCAACCATTCTTCCCGTCCGGTCCTTGCCGGAGCTGACCGCCGACCTGGCGCGTTTTGACTTGTGCCTGGTGGCCTCGCTCCAGGCGGAGGCTCGCTCATTCCGCGAGGTGATTGGGCCGGCGCGCGCGCATCTGGCCGGGACATCCACGCGCCTTGCGCTGGTCATCGGTCCGGAAGGCGACTTGACCGAGGCGGAAACCAGCGCGCTACAAAAAGCGGGCGCGCGCCTGGTCAGGTTAGGTGAAGCCGTGTTGCGCGTGGAAACGGCCGCGCTTTACGGCCTGAGCCTGCTGCATTATGAGACCATTCACGGCGCGAACAGTCCCGGCAAGGGCATAAACGGCTGCTGACTGGATTGGACCAGTTTCTGGAAGCTTTCCATCCCGCGCAAGGGATCCAAGCGGTTATCCTTGCGAATCACGTCTTTAAGCGGCTCGCCGCCGCAAGCAACGGCCTGGCGCAGGGATTGGAGGGCGCGGTCATTCTGAGTCATCTGGACCTGCGCGCAGGCCATTTCCAGCCACCCGCGCGGGTCGCCCGGCTGGCGCTGGAGGTAGCGCTGATAGGCCTCGGCCAGCAGCGACCAACGCGGCGGATTGGAAGCCAGCTCGGCCACCTTCAGATAAGCCTGGGGCGGAACATTCGAATTGTTCAACACCTGCATGGCCAGGTCCTGGAACCCCTGCTCGCGGCCCGTGCGCTGGTAAATTGCGGCCAGCTCGAACACCATATCCAGCGTGCCGCCGCCCTGGGAGAGCTGGGTCTGCAACTGGGTGGCGCGCTGGCTCATCTGCGCCATATCCTTAATCTGGCCCATAAATCCGGTAATGCGCTCATTCTTGGGATCAACCGCCAGGTTGGCTTCCATGAGCTTGAGGGCGTCGGCAAACCGGCCCATCTGCAAGTACATATCAGCCATACGGAAATTGGCTTCCGGACTGGCCGGGTACAGGTTCACGGCCTGGCGGAAGGCAATTTCCGCGTCGTCCATCAGGCGGCGATAGACATAGACTCCGGCAATGGCGCAGCGCAGCTTGGAAAAAGTTTTGCGCGCCACGATATCGCGCTGGAACTTGCGGTCATTCATCAAGCGCTCATAGTACCAGGCCCAGAAATCCTGGTCGTTCTTAACCATTTCATCGGTTAGTTTGGGCAGCGGTTCCTTGTTGATCTTCATGATCAGGCCGTGCGGAATGAGGTAAGGATACATCCAGTTAATGACGTAGCTTTCCTCAACGTAGAAGCCATGCCGCCACTTGTTGGCCTCAAAGATGGAGCGGCTGATGATGCCGTTGATTTCCATGACGCCTTGCACGCCCTGCACGCTGACCTTGCCGCTCTTGTCAATGGTTACCGCCGCGTTGGAAGGAATGCGCCCGGTGCGCACGTCGTCAACGTACTTCTGGAAGGCCAAGTTCGCATCCTGCGGGGTAGGCATCCAGATCAGGTCGCCGTAGAGGTCGCGCATGACGTTCATATAGGTGTTATCGGCCAGCGCGTTCTGCGTAATCAGCATCACGTCCGGGCGCACCAGGGGGCAGTAGATCATATAGGTGGGCACGAACCGCCCGGGATCGGTGCCCCCGTAGAAGACCGCGTTGCTCGTCATCGCCGGCGGGAAGCTCGGATTCGGCAGAGGCGCCTCGCCGGGCTTGAGCTCCCGGGTAATGGCCTCCGCGCCGCACAACTGGTAATTGCCGAACTGCCAGCCGAAATCGTGGCCGCGCAATTCCAAGCCGCCGGTGGCCGCAATCATTTCTTCGTCGTACCAGTTCTGCCAGATAAGCCCCAAGGGCGACAGCAGCGTAATAGCCAGCGCCAAGGCCAGCACGAAGCGGCGCTTGAAATAGCGCTCCAGGAACGCCAGAACGAACAGGAAGCCATAGCCCACCCAGAGGGCATAGATGGCCGTGGACTGAATAAACTGCACCTGCGCAATAAAGAGCGATTGGATATCGTGCGCCGGATTGAGCAGCACCATCATGCCCGGCCCGGTAACGCCGAACCCGATCAGGGTGCCCAGGAGCCAGGGCCAGTGTTTCCGCCAGATAGAGCGGAAAAAGAAAATCGGCACCACCGCCAGGAGCGGCAGGGGAAACGGAAACTGGTTTTCCAGTTCGCTGATAAACTCCACAATCTGCGCCACGAACGCCGTGGGGCTCAAGGCCGGACTCAAAGCCTGGTACTGCCCGCGCGTCACCGCGTGGCGGAAACCTTCAAAAGTCCGCGGATAGCCCCAGTTAATCGGCGGGTTGAAGTCCGAAGAAATGGGCATATAGACAAACAGCGACAGGCCCAGCAGCGCAAAGAGAATCATCGGCACCAGGCGCCGCCATTCCGAGAAAATCTGGCGGGTAAATACCCACATGATCACCGGCGCGAGCACTAGCAGCACCCCCACGGTATACCAGAACTCCCGGCGGACGAAGTTGCCGAAGGCATATTGCGGAAAATTGAGCTGCAGCAGGATCACTGCGCCCATGACCGCCAGGCCGGCGGCCAGACAGTCCCGGAAAAGGCGCCGGTCAGCCGCCCAGAAAATCAGCATCAGCCCCGGCGTCAGCAGCGTGATCGGCTGGCAGTTGGTGAAGGTCAGGCCGAAGAGCGCGGCCAGCCAGTAGAGCAGGCGATCCTCGTAGGGCCGGTGCAGCCAGGCATAAGCCAGCGCCAGGAGCAGCACGTGCAGGAAAGTATTGATTGTATATACTTCGGCAATCACGCACTGGGACCAGATGAAGGGGCAGAAGGCCAGGATCAGGCCCGAGGCTACCCCGCTGGAAAAACTGATGATTTTTTCCGCCGGCGTGGCCGCTTCCGGATCGTCCTCATGCCGGAAGGTGCGCAGCAGGTCGCGGCCGGAATGACTGACGAGCAGGGCGACCGTGGCGCAGCAGAGCGCGCCGAAAAAGCCCGACATGCAATTGACCGCCCAGGCCGGGTTGGGATGATCCCAGTAGCGCATGAAGAAGAAAATCCGCGTGAAAATCCAGCCGAGAATCGTCCAGAGCGGATAGCCGGGCGGATGCGGCACGCCCAGGTTGGCCGCGCCGGTAACCAGCTCGCCCGAGTCCTCTAAGGTGACGGTGGGCGCCTGGGTCAGCAGATAAAACACCTGCGCGATTAGATAAACGACGCCGCAGGCCAGCCAGTCATACCGCTTGAAAAAAGGGCCGCGCTTGAGCGGCGTCGGCGGCTGCGCTACAGGTCGCGCGGCGGTTGAAGGCCGGGAAACGTTCTGCTGCTTCTGTTTGGCCTTGGCCATATGCTTCTGATTCCTCGTGAAGAAGGGAAAAAGCAGGCGCATCCTACACTCATTGCCGGGGGCGGGTCAATTGAAGAATGGTTAATGGGAAATGGTTGATGGTCTATGAAACAGGAAGTACGCAACTTCTATAGCTCTGGACTGATGGCCAGCGCGGGAACATGCTTCTCATTGACCATTTTCCATCAACCATCATCCATTGACCATTAACCATTCCCTATAATGATCCACCAGACGCAGGCGCCAAAGAGGAGAATGTCCAGAATCAGCGGCAGGTCGGTCAACAGAATATATTCCGGCTGGTCGCCCTCCGCTTGGCGATAGACCAGGTCCAGGTAGCGAAACACGCCAAAGATGACAAAGGGAATAGTATAGCTTAGATGCGTAGTCTGAAACTTGGCCACGGTATCCGGCCACTGGGTGTAGATGGCGTAGGCAATGATGACCGCGCCGGCCATGATGGCAATCAACTGATCGAAGAGTTTCTCGCTGAGAGCCTTCAGGCTCGGCCGAAGCTGGAAC
>JACPGM010000088.1 GCA_016188985.1 Lentisphaerota bacterium
AATTTGCGGCTGGCTTTTCCACGGAAATGCCAATTCCTCACAGGTCGAAACGATGTGAATACCCGCTTCCGCCAGTTCCCGCACTTGCGGCTCCAGGCGGCGCAAACTGGAAACCGTGGTCAGGATGGCCACGCGGGGCTTGGCGCCATGACAGGCTGCCGCCAGATTCGCGCGCACGGTAAGTCCGAGGGGCTTGAGCCCGCAGAGCTCGCCCAGATCCCGGCCAACTTTGTCCGGGCCCGGATCCACCGCGCCGACAATCCGGATCGTGCCGCGTTCCAGCGCAAACCGGACAATCTTTTGCCCCAACGGCCCCAAACCAATCTGGACAATCGGCATCATGGAAAAATTCTTGGACTGGTTGAGCGCCTGCCATAAAACTATCGGGACAAGCTATTTGTCTCGGCCGGTAGAGTCAAGCGTCCTGTTTTCTTATTCAAACGAAACAGTGACTGATAAAAGTATGTAACCGCTGTCCGAGAGCATTACGACCCATTCATTGCCGGTGGCGCTGCGGACGGCCGGATCGGTGAGTCCGTCGCCGTCGTAATCGGCCGGGACGGGGATATAAGCGACTCCACCCACGCCGAGCAAGTTCGTGAACATCAAGGCCGGATTGTAGGTGGGGGATGGCAGGAACTCCCAGTCGCCGGTGGTTTCGTCAAAGACGGCCGGATCAGCAAAATTATCGGCGTTATAAACTCCCGCCACGGCCCAGTAATTGCTGCCGCCCAGCAAGCCGGCTTCTTCGACACTGATGTAGTTAGCTGATGAAAGAAGCGCCTGCCAATCGCCTCGGCTGCGCTCGTAAATGGCGGGGTCAGCTTTGCGGTCGCCATCATAGTCCGCGGGCATGCCGCTATAACCCGGAGCGCCTAATATCCATGGCTCCATTTTGATGTAATTCAGAACTGATGGCAGAATAATCCATTTGCCGGTTGTTTCCTGGTAGACGGCCGGATCGGCCTTGCGGTCGCCATCATAATCGGCGGAAACCGGGGTGAAGCCTGGTCCGCCCAGCCCGTTCAAGGTGGAGACGAAAAGGGCGTACTGGAGTGTGGAAAGCCGCACTTTCCAGGTCCCGGTGGCCTCGTCATAAATCCCGGGGTCAGCCAGCCCGTCGCCGTCGTAATCGGCGGAGACAATCGAAGAAAATCCCAACGTATTCACCACGACCGGCCCGACATAGCCGATGCCGGTGGCCGTCAGGGCCAGGGTGGGCGTTTCAGTGATCGTGTATTTCGCCAGCCGGCTGTGGAAGCCGGGACTTTGCTCGGTATATCCGAGATACAAGGCGTTGTTAACGATAATGGTGTGGGTGGCATGATTGCTGCCGCTGATGATCGTCTCGTTCTGGATCGAGCTCCAGTTAATAGCGTCATAAACCGCGCGGCCAACGGGGTTGGCCTCGTTGGAGCCCTTCATGTAATGCACAATGAAACGGCCGTTGTAGTAAGAAAGCCCGTTCACGGTGCCGAGTTTATTGGTATCCTGCAAAATTATTTCCCTGGTTTTTACGGTATTGAAATTAGTGTCATACACTATCCGGTAGTATTTCTCGTTGATATTCGGGCCGACATATTGTGGGGAGACAAAATAAAAATTACCGTCAAGATACATGGCGGTATCGGCGTTGGCATGGGTATTGGAGGTTGTGCCTTCAATGTAATTCGTAATGAAGTTCAAGTTGCCGTCATATTTGTAAATTTTATGTGCGGCCTGGCCCTCGGGATAAAATTTGCCCACGTAGAGATATTCGCCATCGCCGAAGAGCAGCATGTCGTTGGTCGGCGGCTCATTGGTTACCACCTGGACGATGCCCACCCTGGTCAAGTTGCGGTCGAACTTCGTCAGCCACAGGTGGCCGCCATCGCCGGAGCCGGAAATGGAAAACACGAGATAATGGTAGTTATTCTGAAAAACATGCTTGTGATCGGCGATGTTTTCTCCGGCCGTGTCATTGGTCGTGGCAACCACCGCTGATAGCCCAACCGGATTGAGGTTTAGATCATAGCGCCGGACTGCAATTTGCTTTGATTCCATCTCGACCGAGATCGCGATGTTGGTGCCGTCAAAAACCGGCTGAGCCCAAATGGAATTCGTGCCCTGATCAACATTGATGTTGGTAACCAGGGTGAAGGTCAACGGATTGGTGCTGGTTTCCTGCGCGGCAATTTTGACCCAGACCTGGGTGGAATAATGCCCATCCCAGTCCGCGCCGGCGTTCCAGACAATTGCCTTGCCGGCGCCGGGCGTCACGCTGGCGCCATAGCCGTTGCCGCTGAAGTTGGTGGCCGTCAGGTCATAGGTAGCGCCGTTGTTGGTGGAGACGCTCGCTGAAACCACGCAAGCCGGCGTGCCGCCGGTGAGGGTGTAAGCAATATCCACCAGCTTGGCTCCGGCGCGCTGGGCGGCCGTTACGTCTGTAACCTGCGGCGCCACCGCCAACGCGGTTCCGACGCCAAGCAACGCAAGCGATGCCGCCAAGAACTGTTTTCCGAAACACCGTAATTGAAACTGGCATTTTTTATTCATGATTAATTTCCCTTTCCTTTTGGCGCTTTATTACCGAGTGCCGGGCGTAATGCGTTCGGCACGTTCTGCATTTACAGGAGAGCCAGGGCCGGAAAAAACTTTATACTTTTTGTCCCTCCGGCATTAAGCGACCCGCGGCGCGCAGGTTTTTCAGTTCAGCAATGATTGGGCGCCAGTAATAGCGCGCAGACAGAGTCCGCAATGCGTTGATAAACCGCTTGAGATTATCTTTCTGTGAGTCAAGCCAGATATCAAGGTCTTCGGAAAATGTGCTGGCGCCCTAAAGCACCGCAGCCTGCCCGCTGATCAGCAGATAACGGACGTTATTTATCTGTAATTGCCGGAAAAAGTTTCTGGTCATGAACCTTCTTCAGGTTAGGGATTAACCGCCGCAGACGCAGGCAGCGCCGCAGGCGCTCGGCCGGATCCATCGCCCGCCAAGCGCCATACTTGAAAGGCGACAATACCTGGCTGGTCAGGCCAACATCAAGTGAATTGCTTTTCATCGAAACTCAGTTTGCTGTAAGACTGGCCGCAAAACAAGCGTGTTTTTCCGGACCAAGCTACATTTCCGCCAGCAGCTCTTTGAGACGTTCGCCGTCCCGGTCGGTCGCGCCGGGCGCCAGCCAGGCCAGGCTGGTTTTCCGTTCCCGGAAGAGCGCGTTGGCCAGAGCCTGAATATCATCGGCTTGCACGGCCTGGAGTTCCGCGATCATCGCTTCGGGCGTTATGACCGCGCCGTAATTCAGGACGTGGTCGCCGACCCACATCATGTGGCCGGCCGGGCTTTCCAGCCCCAGCCGGATCTGGCCCAGAACATATTCCTTGGCGCGCTTCAGTTCCGACCGCGTGACGGGCTGCTGTTTTATGCGCCGGATTTCGCGCGCAACCAGATCAAGGGCCTTGCGGTCGCGCTTGCGGTCCAACCCGGCACTGATCACAAAGTCGCCGGTCTCGGCAAAGAGATGGGCGCTCGAGTGAATGGCATAGGCCAGGCCATGTTTTTCGCGGACAACCTGGAAGAGGCGCGAACTCATGTTCTCTCCCAGAATCACGTTCAGCAGTTTCAGGACATAACGCCGCGGGTCGTTACGGCCGAAAATCCGGAAGCCCAACGCCATCTGCGTCTGCTCAATATCCTTGGCCTTCAGACTCAGGCGCTGCTGGCTCACCGCCGCGCTGACCATCTGGTAGGTGGGCGCGCGCGCGCGCGGGACGCCCCCGGTCAATTTCTCTACCCAGCGGACACATTCCTCGTGCTTAATATGGCCGGCGAAAACAAAGACGGTTTTTTGCGGGGCGTATTTGGTGTTCTTGAAGTTCAAAATCTGCCGGCGCCGCAGGCCGCGCAAGGTCTCGGGATACCCGATCAGCGGCCGGCCAAGCTCATGGTCCTGCCAGAGCGCCGCGTTAAGCATTTCATGCACCACCTGCTCGGGCTGATCGCGGTACATCATGATTTCCTCGATGATGACCCCGCGCTCCTTTTCGATATCCGCCGGCGCAAACCGCGGATGACGGAACATTTCCGTCAGAATGCCCAGCACGCTCCAGACGTGGTTAGCGGATGTGCGCGCGTAATAGCAAGTCAACTCTTCCTGGGTAAAGGCATTGCAATAACCGCCGCGGCCTTCGATGGCCTGCGAGATGGCGCGGGCCGACAAACGCGCCGTGCCCTTGAACAGCAAGTGCTCGATGAAATGGCTGATGCCGCAGAACTCACGCGTTTCGTAGCGCGCGCCGACGCCCACCCAGACGCCTAACGCCACGCTCTGCACGTGTGGCATGGCGGAAGTCGCCACGCGGATGCCGTTGGCCAGCGACGATACCTGGATGTCCATCATCATGGTGTGTTACGCCCCAACGCAGGCTAAAGCCCACAATTCAAATTCCAAGTTCCAAAATCCAAATTCCAAGGAATCGTAAAATTCTAATTAAAACAAAGTCAATCCTGGGTTGCTTTCTGTTTCTTCATTTGTCTTTATTGATTGCATTTCCTTGGAATTTGGAATTTATGGATATAGCTATATGAGTTTTCAATAGTCAAAGTGCCGATTGTAGTGCGCTAAACGATACTTTACCTTCATACAAGGCTTTGCCCACGATTACGCCCTTCAAATTGGGCTTGCCCAGGGCTGCCAGGGCCGCTACGTGCGCTTGAGAAGCCACGCCTCCGGAAGCGATCACCCCACAGGCCACTCGGTCGCAAAGCGCCGCGATGGCCGGTATGTTCGGTCCGGTAAGCATACCATCTTGGATAATGTCTGTATAAATCAGCGTCTTAACGCCAATCTCTTCCAGACGCACAGCCAGCGCCAATGGATCAGTATCGGTGGTTTCAGTCCAACCCTTGATGGCGATTTTTCCACTGCGTGCATCCAGGCCCACGGCCACTTGCTCGCCAAACCGGCCAATAACCTTAGCAAGAGTTTCCGGCTTGAGACAAGCGCGCGTTCCGAGCACCGCGCGCTGCGCGCCGGCGGCAAGCAAAGCCGCAACCTGCTCATCTGTCCGCAAGCCGCCGCCGACCTCGACGGGAATCCGCACTGTGCGGATAATTTTTTCGATCAAAGCCGTATGCACGGGAAAGCCTTGCAGGGCGCCATCCAGGTCCACGACGTGCAACCAGGCGGCTCCCTGCTGTTCCCAGAACTGGGCCATGCCGACGGGGTCAGCCGAATAAACCGTTTCTTTGTCAGCACGCCCCTGGCGCAGGCGCACGCAGCGCCCGCCCTTCAAATCAATGGCCGGAATAATAAATGGTTTCACTGTAGGCCGCCATAATATGGCGGCATCAGAAGCACTACGCAGCATCGAGCAAAAATGCGGGCTACTGCACGACAACGGTCACCTGATCATACAGGATCGGGCCGCTCAGGTTCAGAATGCCGTCCATGGGATGATCAATGGCGAACCAGAAATCATAGGTTCCGGCAGGCAGAGTATATCCGGACAACACCGGCGTGGACGACACATGGACCAGAGGTCCCTGATACACGGGTTGGCAGAATGCCAGATCACCGTTAGAAGGCGCCGTCCATTGCATTGTATTGTTCAGGTAATACAACGTTCCATCCGCGCTGGCAACAACCCACCAGTCAACTTCAACTCCCAAATAAGGGTCTATATTCATCATCTGAACGGCAATCGTAACCGGGTCGCCGCTGTTAAGCGACGTATATTCCAACAGATTATTGGCCGTGATTAACGGCCCGATAACACCGACAAACCCGTGGTCAGACGCGCTGAAGGCGCTGATCAGTGCGGCATTGGTGGCCTTGACCCAGTAATAATACGATACGCCGGCGGCTGCCGTCGTATCAGTATAATTGGTGGTAGTCGTGCCGCCCACCAGTGTCGCTTGGGCGTAGCTATCGAGTGTATTGCGCCACACTTGGTAGCCCGTCGCGCTTACCCCGCTCCCCGGTGACCAAGCCACTTGCACCCGGTCCGTGTAGGCGCCGTCGCCGGCGCTCACTCCTGTCGGCGCGGCCAACGTGCCGGCGTTGACCAGTAGATAGACCGGATTCGAGGTAAGCAAGGCAATGGTGTACTGGCCGCCGCTGATGGTCACGTTGGTGGACGTGAACACGCCGTTGGTATCGGGCACCGCGTCCACGAGGATGCCTTGCGTGTTGGTGCCCAGTCCCGTTACGACCACGTTGGTGTGGGGGCTGTTGGTCTCACTGCTCCAGGCTACCACCACGTTCGTGCCGTTGGCCGTGAAGCGGTAGGCCCAAATGTTGGAGCCGAGCGCCAGCGGCTGGCGGACGGAGGCGCGGTCAATCAGGGCGGACAGCTTTTGATAGGCGTAGTAAAGCTGACGGCGTACGCCATTAGTGTCGATCGGCGTCATCCACTTCAGGCGGACATCGTCCTCCATCGGCGGTATTAGTTCCGTGTAGATGAAGCGTTCGATCAGGTTGGAGCCCAGCGCATAGACCGTGGTTTGAACGAACCAGCGGGCGTTATCGGTTTGCGTGCCGACCATGTTGGTGAGCGAGGCACCCGTGTGTTCGTAGAAGGCATACTCGGTGGCCCACACGCGCGGGAGATTGGTCATGCCCAGCGTGGTCCGGAAATAGGCAGTCATGTTGGGCAAGTACGTCCAACTGGCTGGGCTGGTGGGTTTATCGAGCGGCGCGTAGGTATGGAAGGAAATCACATCAATGTTGGTGTAAGCCATCTGTTGCAGCAGGGCTTGCGTGTCAGACGTGTCGAACGGATCGTAGGCAAACCACGCTTGGGGACACGCCGAGTGGATCGCCA
>JACPGM010000092.1 GCA_016188985.1 Lentisphaerota bacterium
AATTTAGCCAGATATTGGCGGCAAGGTCTTCGTGATTGTAATCAATCCCGCTGTCAATTACGGCGACCACTACGCTGGTGGAGCCGACCGCTAAATCCCAGGCTTCCGGGGCATCAATGTCATGGTCGGCAGTCTGGCCCAGGCCCCACTGCTCCGCATAACGCAGGTCGTTGGGGATTCGCCCGAAGACGGCGACGACGCTATCCGGTTCGGCCGCGCTGACAACGTTAGTTTCCTGCAGATACCGGGCAATCATTGCCGATAACAAATTGAGGTCCTGACCCGGTAGTTTCACAAGGTATAGACCGGCTACGCCTACTACCTTCCTGATCTCGCAGCCATATCTCCGATTAATCGCTTCCAAGTCGGCCGCGGTTACACCTTCCTTCAGCTTTACCATCATGTGGTCTGCCACAACCGCTTCCCGGGAAAGCACGATTTCCTTGCCGGTGGTCTCATCTCTTACTATCGCCTCTTTGACTCTTAAATACGGATGCTTCATGTCTGTCTTCACCAGACGAGTGCGCTGAAAGACCCTGTTCACATCGGGCGCAGTTTCGCTGCGGCTTAGTTCCTCGGCCTTCCCAATATAATCCGGCGCTTGAATGCCTTTAGAATTACTGGTGCGCTCCTCGGTAGGGGCAGTATGTTGCTGAATGGCAGTTGACTCAGGCGCTAAAGCCGAAGAGCCACTTGCTGATGGCTCCCTGGCATGAGCTTGCGTATCAATGCTTCGATCAGATGAGATATGGGTCTGAGCAGGCGGGCTGGAAAGAGGAGGTTGGTTGTCAGAGGAAAAATACCTGAGAATAAGCCAGCCAAAAAATAAAAAGCTACCCCCCATCAGGCATATGACTACCCAATAAGAATTCCTCTTTGCACTGCGGGTGACCTTCATCATCCATCACCCCTTATGCGTTATGAGGTTATAGCTCGTTACTTTTGTAATGCCTTTTTACATGTCTTTAACAAATGTTCAAGACGCTGCCTTTTTTTTGCCACTGATTACACTGATTTCACGGATAGATATCATTTTTTTATTGGTGTCATCCTTGGTTCCCGCCTCGGCGGGTCCGCTTTCTGGCGGAAAAATTCTAAATATGTTTAGCTAATTTTTTTATAGCGCTTTCATGGCGAATCCAGTGAATAAGGACCGGCGCGGAGATAGGCGGAGGCGGAGGACAGGAAGGACCATTCGCCACTGGTGGAGAGCACGGCCGGATCGGCAATGCCATCGCCATCAAAATCGCCCGCCACGGGAATGCTGGCGCCGGAGGTAAAGCGCTTTGGCGCATAGCCATTGGCCGACATAAGCGCCGTCCATTCCCCGGTGGCTTGATTGAACAACATCGGGTCGGCTCTGCCATCGCCATCATAATCCCCGACGACCGGCGCATAGCCCAGCCCGCCAAAGACCGCCGCGGCCACGCCATAGCCCTGACCGGAAAGCAGGACCTGCCAATCCCCCGTCGCTTCACCATACACCGCCGGGTCCGTGCGCCTATCGCCGTCATAATCTCCGGCCACTGGCAGATACCCGCTGCCGCCAAAAACGGCGCTGGCAATCTCAGCGTTGCCGGAGCCTGGCTCTGACAACATCACATACCAGCGCCCGCTCGTTTCCTCATACAACCCTGGATTCGCGCGTCCTTCCCCAGTGTAGTCCCCAACTGCGCCGCGTGTCGCGCTTGAACCGCCAAGATCGAAATTGACCGTCTGATAGCCTTTTCCTGACAGCATAATCCGCCACGCCGAACCAGCTCGTTGATGAATCGCTGGATCCGTCAGGCCATCCCCATCGTAATCCCCGGACACGGTTTCAAATCCCGGCCCGCCAAAGATAAAGCGCACATTCTCATCCGACGCCGAGAGCCGGACCGCCCATTCGCCGCTGGGTTCGTCATAGCTCAGCATGTCGGTCTGCTCGTCCCCATCATAATCGTTCACCACACTGC
Source organism: Lentisphaerota bacterium (assembly GCA_016188985.1). Classification (GTDB taxonomy): domain Bacteria; phylum Verrucomicrobiota; class Kiritimatiellia; order JAAZAB01; family JAAZAB01; genus VSJD01. The sequence continues at coordinate 1,956 of JACPGM010000092.1, forward strand.
GCTGCTTGCCATTATCCCCTTCCTCGGCAGGATGAATCCGCACGTTGATCGGGCCATCCCGCATGGCATAGGCGCCATCCGGATCGGACAAGCCCGCCGATGACGCCAGCCGGACATTGACGAACACATAGTAGTCGCCAGTGAGCCCTTCCGGAATGGTCACATCCTCATTGTGCGCCCGACCTGGGTACCTGATTGTCGTCTGACTCCCCGCCGGTAGATTCAGGGCCTCGATCTTGGTCCCGATCGCAATGTCATCCGCGTCTCCGAACGTCTGGTTGGAGGACAAGTAGAAGGTGATCTCCAGTTGCGTGCCCTGGGTGTCAATATCCGCCGGCCCTCCGTTGACCAGCACAAACTCAATCTCGGCCGGATGGTCTCCCGCCCACAATTTCACCGGCACGAACTTGAAGTCGGAAACTTCCAGGTCAGCTTCGTCCTGGCCGACCGGCGGATCGTCGTTATCAACAATCGTAACAACGGCCGAGCTGGGCGAACCCAAGCCGGCGCCTGTGACGTTGCTCAGCGTCACCGTGAAAGTCTCATCGCTTTCATCAATACTGTCATCGCTGATGGAAACGGTGATGGTCCGGCTTAAACTGTCCCCAGCCGGCCAGGACAAGGTCCCGGACTGGGACGTATAATCTGACCCGGCCGAAGCCGTGCCGGCGGCCGTGGCATACGCGACCGTGGCCGGTCCATCACTGCCGCCTTCCCTGGTCACCCTGAGCGTAACGGTCCCGCCATTCTCATTTACGCTGTAGGACGATGCGCCGAATTGGATGGTCCCGGGCTGTGGAGTCGCGTCGTTATCTATGATCGTCACACTCGCTGGATTGAGCGGGCCCAGGCTGGCGCCGCAGGCATTCTTGAGTAGGACCGTGAAGATCTCGTCATTCTCATCAATACTGTCATCGGTGATGGAAACGGTGATGGTCTTGCTGAAAGCATCCCCATCCGGCCATGAGAGCCTGCCGCTTGCCGCTTGATAATCCAATCCTTCGGTTGCCGTCCCAGCAACGGTCGCGTAGTCTACGTGCGCGGGCCCATAACTGCCTTGTGTCCTTGTCACCGTCAGCGTCACCGAGGCGCCGCCTTCATCGCCCTCTACCGACGTTACCGCAAATTGCAACACACCCGGAGGCAAGGTTCTCAAAATTACCGCATTCGTCACCGAAGGCGCCGCCTTCCAGATCGAATTACCCGCCTGCGACGCCACAACCTTGACCGTGCCGCCGGCCGAGAACGTAAGGTTCGTCCCGCCGGTAATTGCTCCCGGCCCGGAGACCACGGCGAAGCTGACCGGCAATCCCGAACTGGACGTCGCCACCAGCCCAACTCGCGAGGTCACTATTTGGTCCGGAATTGCCGGGAAAGTAATTGTCTGGTTAAGCTTATTCACCACCAGATTCACGGTAACGACCTGCGGCGAATTGAGCGCGCCCGCCGCCGTGATGGTGACGATGCCGGTATAGCTTCCGGGCAGCAACCCGGCGGTTAGATAGTTGCCGCTCACAAGATCGGTTTCACCCGCGCTCGCGCCGCTCGCTGGTGAAAGCGACAACCAGCCAACGTTAGCGGACAAGTCATAGGCCATTACCCCCATGCCATCATTCCACACCCGGACCGTCTGCACAGGGGCATTGGACCCATAGCCGCATTGGTTGGACAATGTCGCCGGATCTCGCCGGAGATAACTGTTCGTGCCAGGACACTCGTAGGCACCCATATCCACAACGCCGCCAAAGATGCGCGGCAGGCCATCCAGATCTGTCGTGCTCGTCATCCACGGCTGGTTTATGCCTGCATTGATGCAAGGGGAAGTCGGCTGCAGCCGGTAGTTGCCGGGCACATGGTTGGTTCCGTAGCCCGTGCCAGTGGACACAAACTGCGGCTCGTTGGTAATATTGCCCGCACCAGTAATTTCCGTTCCACTGCAGCTATAAGAAATGGCGCCATTGACATCGTTGCCCTGATTGTAGTGGGCAATGCAATTCCGCACAGTGCCACTGTGGACATACACGCCACCGCCAACACCACGGCCGCCGTTGTCGGAAAAGATCGTGTTCTCAGTGATCGTGCAGTTCTCCACAATACCATCATTATACACACCGCCACCCCAGCCGGCGTAATACATAACCAAATTTCCGCTGATCACACAGTTCTTTACCGTACCGAAATTATACACACCGCCACCTGCGGCGTAGGCTCTATTCCCGCTGATCATACAGTTCCGTAATGTGCCACCAGATAATACCCCGCCACCATCCCAGTAGGCCGTGTTCCCGCTAATCGTGCAGTTCTCCAACGTACCATCCCAGAGAAACGCACCACCACCACCGCAGTCGTAGGCCCCATTCCCACTGATCGTGCAGTTCCGCAATATGCCGTGAGAAACATATACGCCACCCCCAGCAGTAATGGCCCCGTTCTCACTGATCGTGCAGTTCTCCAACGTACCGCCAGAAACACTCACGCCGCCGCCGTGGCCGAAATAGTCTAAGGGGAAAATTGTTTGGATGCAGGCCGTGTTCTCACTGATCGTACAGTTACGCACCGTGCCGCCTGCGGCGGCATGCACACCGCCGCCAATATAGCTCCAGTTCCCGCTGATTGTACAGTTCTGCACCGTGCCGCCTGCGGCATACACGCCACCGCCATTGCCGCCGCCCGTCAGTGCATTGAAAAAGTTATGGGCTATGGCCGTGTTCCCGATAATCACGCAATTCTGCACCATACCGCCTTCTAACCACACACCGCCGCCGTAGCCGGACGTATTCTTGCTGATCGTACAGTTCTCCACTGTTGCGTCGCCGACAGCATACACACCGCCGCCAGGGCCACCGAAGTACCCGAAAAGGCTAAAGACGCCCTCGTATTCCCACCCCCAGTACCAGGCGAAGGCCCAATTCTCACTGATCGCGCAGTTCTTCACCAAGCCGTTTTCAACCCACACTCCGCCACCGTAGCAGGCTAAGTTTCCGTTGATCGTACAGTTCTCCACCGTGCCACCCAAAACATACACTCCGCCACCGAAATTACCGTAGTAGCCACTAAAGTATTCGTTGTAATCGTAGTAAGTGTAGGCCATGTTTCCACTTATCGTGCAGTTACGCACCATGCCACCAGAAATATACACTCCGCCGCCGTAGTCAGGATCATATCCGTTTTTTATCGTGAACCCATCCAGCACGGCGTTCGTGTACAGGTAGGCACAGCGCGTTACGCCGCCACCATCTATTGTCGTGGCCTGGGCGCCATTGACGCTACGAACAGTGATGCCTTGGTTAACCTCGATCTGATGGGTCACCATGTAGGTGCCGTCGGCAACCAGGACGGTATCGCCAGCGGCGGCCACATTGATGCCGGCCTGGATGGTCTGTTTGGCAAGCGACCAACTCGTGCCGTTGTTGGCGTCGTTGCCGGCGGGGCTGACGTAATATGTCGCTCCTTGCGCATTAATTGCCGCAAGAAGCAACCAGACAATTAGTAACTCAACCACGATGAACTGCCATGAAAAACAAGATGTTGTTAAAGCAAGAGGGGATTCACCACAGAGACACGGAGGCACGTATGACACGGCGATGGAGGCCCATCGCCCTCCATGGAATCGGGGGATGTATTTTGGAGGGCGGGCGGCCTCGACCGCCGATGGCTCCCCACAGGAGTGTTGCGCGCATTTGGCGTAGGGCGCAGCGCCTTTCGCAAATGCGCGCAACGATTGGTCGGGAGAGAACACGAGAGGAGCAGTCCTGTCTCCGTGTATCCGTGGTGAGATTTGTTTTGTTTGGGTTGCGGGCATAGCCCGCTTTAGGAAGGAAGGGCTAAAAAAATAACAAGCTATCCCTCTCAGGCACGTACATCTCCTTCTTCCACCCTTCTTCGCCAAGAAGCCCTGTAACTTGTCACAGGCAGAAATGCCATTCTTGGCTTCGCAGGGTGCTTCACTGGGGGACGTTCTCATAATTACCCCCTCAAGTGCCTTATGAAGTGATAGCTCGTTAGATCAAACTGCTTATTGCTATATAGCCTCAACAGTCATTTTTACGCAGTTGGGCCGATTTCTCGCTGGTCATTGGCTTTCCCATATAAATACAAGCAAGTTTCATACCAACTTGCGCATCCATGCAAAGGCAGTCAAAAACCATGTAAAACATTAAGGAATAATGATGGCCCATAAATTGCCCTGTGGCCAAGCGCATCGTTTTTATCATTTTTGAGAAATT
>JACPGM010000093.1 GCA_016188985.1 Lentisphaerota bacterium
AAGCGGCTCTTTTTTTTCACTGCATGCCCTTTGCCAAATACATCAGTCCTGCGTTTTTTAATCCTGCTTTTGACCGTGGAAGTCTACGTTGAACAATAAAAGCTGCTAACCAGACCTATGGCTTGCAAGATACACTCGCACTAACTTGACTAACGCCTTCATGTTTCTCAGGTATTCTGTGATCGTGCCCCCAAGTTGCAACAGCCTCCAAGAAGAAGGACGCTTCACAATTACTCGCATCTAACTCGAACCAGCCAGCGTCTGATTCGCTGTTTACCTGCGGCTCCGTATACACCTTTCCGCCTATGGTACCCATGCCTCTTAAAGGTTCGCCTTCAATGTCTACGGTCCAATCAACAATATATTTTTTTGATGGACAACAACATTTCACCTTAACATATCCCCTCACATACGCACTAAAGCTAAAAAGCTCAGCCAGAATCCCAGCCCAATTAGATGGCCGACGATGATAATCTGTTGTTCCTGCAACAGTAGCATCAACTGATTTAGTCGAAGGTGTGGTCCAATAGTTGAAATAAACGCTACCCCATTTCTTGTAAGCCCAATCTCGAGGCGTTAGGGTCGAGTCTAAATTTTCAACGAATGGGAAGGTGGGAGGCGCAGTCCTGCGGATAATATGCCGGCAGTGCTCTTACCTCTACTTTCAATAAATCCCAGCCATCCCCTTGATTTCTTCCCGGACCATTTGACGCAGTTCCGCCGGCGCCAGCACTTTGACGTTGCCGCCCCAGGCCAGGACCCAGCGTTTGAGCTCCAGCAAGCCGGCGGCTGTAAAATTTCTCCGATACCATATTTATTACGGAAACAGTTCTTTTAGGGCTGTGAGAAAGCCATTAACGTCGAAGTCGGGCCGGAAATAGGTGCTTTCCCGAAGGCGCAGCGTGCCCAGTGTATCCATGCCGGCGAGTTGCTCGCCGATGATCCGGCCACATTCGGTCAGCACGGTTTCACCCTTATGCACGTTGCGCATGACCAGGCACTCGTCCCACTCGCCTGGGGACATCGAACCCACCACGATGTAGAGGTCGAGCGCATGGTGCCGTCCGTAGTCGTTTTCTGCGTCGTTGATACGATCTCGCAACGCGAACAGCTTCATTGTCAGGAATGTGAAGGGGTGCGGGAGTAAAACCGTTCCACGATATGCCGCGCTAAGGCTCAACATGCCTGATATCTCCATTTGCGATGCCCGCTCGGTCAATGTCAGCGCTTCTTCGCACGGGTGAGCATGGAGATTTACTGATGGATTTGGCCTCACCCTGCGCTTGTCGAACTTGACCTGCGTCCCTTCAAACGGTTTGGTCGGACCAGTGAGAACGTCAATCTTGATGCCGCGCTCCTTGTCACCACCGGGACCAGGGCGGACGAATTGGTAGTGCTCGGCCCCTTCAATCACTTCATAGTTGAGTCGGCGCAAAGCATCCCAGAGCAGTTTGAGTCGGGCGGAATCGAGAAGCACTTCGGCGCGCAGGAACAGGTCGAGGTCGTTGGTGGACCGCGGCTCAGGCAGAGCATCGAACATGGTCTGCCGGCGTTCTTCCACGATCCGCATATAGCGCAGATAAATTCCGTATCCACCGCCGATGATCAACGGGACGTTCGCGCCTTCGATCTCCTTGAGCAAGTCCAGCAGAGCCGTGGTCAGTGTCGGCATGCCGTTCATGCCGCACCCACAGCCTGACGGATCAGATCAACGCGCACTTGTTCTGCTGTTTCCTGGTCGCGTTTGTCACCACGCATGAGTTCAAGATAGGTTTGCACCGGAGCGGCCCAGCGGAACCCCGTCTTTTCGTCCGGCCGACTGTCAAAGCAAGTGCTTTCATCCTCGGTCGCAAAGATCTCCAGGTTTGGAAATCGGTCGGATTCACTGGCCGGTAGCCGCGCAAGGAGCGCTTCGGGGCGCGGGCAATACACTGAAAGCGTTTCGCCGCGCTGCATGACCGCATAGCGGTTCACGGAGCCCAGACCTGTGGCAACGATAGGTAAGTTGAGTTCCTTGGATAGATCTGCCAGCCGCCCGGGTAATTCAGATAACGCCAGCGAAACCCGGACGCGTGTGATCCCCGGCTTCCCGGGCACGTAGTTCTCCAGCAACTTAGCCAACAGTTTGTCCGGCTGAATCAGTCGTATCGGACCCTTTTCCCGGCTGACGATCAGGTCCTCTTCGAGGACCTTGATTGCCTTTGACACCGTGCCCATACCCATCGCCGTCCGGTTGAACGCCGACACGAGCAGATTCCTGGTATTGATCTCGACGAGCACTTCAGAGACTTTTTCAAAACTTGGTCGAGCCAGGAACACCCGCGGCACCATGGAGCTGTTCTTCCGGTAGATATTCTTGATTGGCGCGGATGAGGTGAAACGATTCCGTGCGCCCATACGGAAGACGAACAGCCGGTCCGGCACGATGACCACCCCATTGCCACACAGGTCAATGCCGCTGATCTTCACTCGTTTCAGTTCATTGAGCTGTGACTCGCCCAGGTAGGGCATTAATACCATCGGAAGCGTACCTGCCGGGAGTGTGGCGGCCTTGAGTTGGTTGACGGCATCCTCGAACGCCTTGGGTGTAAAGAGGGCCTTCATCTCAACAGCAAACCGAGCCGATTGCTTGCCCCAGGCGACTTCAATCAGGGCATCAAGCGTGCGACCGGCGTCGACCGTCTGATCCAGTCGGATACACCGGATGACTAACGGTTGGAGGAGGACACACCCGTCTGTGAGCATCTCCCGCATCTCTTGCTCAGTAGTCGTTTTCTTAGAGTTCATTGTTTTCCTGCGTAGGAAAATAGCATAGTTCAGGAAACTGACAAGCGCAAAATATCAATAAATCTTGGCCATCCCCTTGATTTCATCACTGACTAATTGACGCAGTTCCGGCGGCGCCAGCACTTTGACGTTGCCACCCCAGGCCAGGACCCAACGTCTGAGCTCCAGCAGGCCGGCGGCAGTGAAATTAAGCTCGAGGTCGCCACTGGCTGTCCAGCTTACCTTCTGGCCCGGATGCCATTCCCGTTCCGTAATCCAATCGGCGACTTCTTTCTTGAATCTCAGCCGGACATGATACGGTTTCTTGCCCGCCCCAGCATACCGGCCAAAAGTGCTCGCCAGGAATTGCCGGGCGTCGAAGTCTGACTGAACGGAGAATGTGTTGTCCGTTAGCTCGGCCTTGCCGATGCGGGCCATTGACCATTGGCGCACGAGGGTGCTTTCCGCCTCCGGTCCGAACACATACCATTCGCCCTGCAGGTTGGCAACGTGGTAGGGCGCGATCACGCGGCTCTTGGCCTGCTTATCGTTAAATGAGCGGTACTTGATGTTCAGCCATTTCTGCTGAATCGTGGCGCGCACCACGCCGGACCATACGGCTTCGTTCACCGGCTTGGACGGCGGCGCGGTGAAACTGAACCGGGTGAACATCCATTCCGGCCGCAGGCTGATTTTATCGGGCAGCATATCCGTCAGTTTACCGATGATCTTGTTCAATTCCGCCGCCACCGGCGTGCCGTGGTATTGCTCCAGCACTCGCGCGGCGAGCAGCAGGGCCAGGAAATCGCCCTCGCTCATCATCACGGCCGGCAAAAACCAGTTGGGCTCGGTGAAATAAAACCCATTTTTGAGCCGGTCATAGGCGATGGGCGCGTCCCAGGCGTCCCGGAGATAGTCAATGTCGCGCTGGACGGTCTTTTGCGATACCTCGTATTCCATTGCGAAACTCAGGCAATTGGGATGCTTGCCGGAACGGATGGCAGCGACCAGTTGCTGCAACCGCCAGAACTGTGATTTTGTGCGATTCATGCGCATGCCCCCAATTGTATCATGCTTGACGGACAAAGAGCGTCGGTGTGACCGATCCATTTGGAAAACCCCTCTTTTTACGCCTTTATTTTCAATCAGACATTCTTTGTCTGTCAGCGAATGGTATGGTAACGGTCGCAAAGAAGCAATTGCTATTGAAGGAAATAACATAGAGCGGTCGGGCAATCGGAGGGAAGGCGAACAAAAACATCGGTCGGACACCATTTGTCCGTCCAGGCTTGATAGAATAATCGCGAAAAAATAAATAAAAAGCCTGATTAGGCGCAAGCCGAAAGGGCAAGGAAGGAGACATGTCTAAAAACAGCGAGCGCAAGAGCAAACGCTATGGAGACAAGTCATTATATTTCGAGCGGTTGCACAATAACATCATGACCCGGTGGCGGGGGAGCGGGTTCCTCAGGGCCGGTCTGGACGACACCCAGGTCAATATCAGCCGTGATTTCATCGGCTATGTCGGCAAAAAACACCCGGAAAATCTCAAGGATATCGAGCACCTGGTCAATGTCCAGATGAGGTTGATACAGGGGCGCAATTGGTAAAGGAGAAAAACAATTATGAGCAGTCGCTGCGAATTTGCGCTTTCCGACACGCTGGCCGAAATTTTCGACGACCATGATGCCACGCCCCTCATGCGAAGGGGCATGACATCCGTGGAAACCATCAATTATCTGCGCCGCGAGTTTCCCGACCAAAAGGACTGGTTCTGGTGGGACCCCAGCCGGACCACCTATGACAATTATCTGACGCACTTGGTGCAGCGCCCGGATCAACGGGAAGGCAAGGTGGACGAGTGGTCGTGGCAGCGGCGGGCCTGTTCATATCCGGAAGTCTTTTACTGGACCAACGATCCCAAGGATAAGCGTCATAGATACAACTGGACGGGGGCGATCGAGGTGCGCGGGCCGGACGGGGAAAGATTTGTCTTGTTCTCCTATCTCAGCTCGGCCGGAAGGGTCGGCCAGTTTTATTTTGTTTCCACGCCCGATCTCAAGGCCGCACATCGGTTTGGCCAAGCTGTTGAAATGCAAATGCAGCCTGGGAGGAATGATAGCATCCTTATTCATACAACCAGCGGTCCCGATGTCACGGTGAATTTCTCTCACGAGCCAATATACCTGGCCGACGCCATGCAGGACGATATTGAGGAGCAATGCCTGTCGTTTTTCAAGGATCGTGAATTATACAGCCGGCTCCAGGTGCCTTACAAACGCGGCTTTTTATTTGTAGGTTACCCGGGCACGGGGAAAACGATGATGATCCGTAATCTTCTGCGCAAGGTCTGTGCCCGGCACAAGAACATCGTGGTCAGCGCGGTCACAGGCAGTCACATAGACGAAGAGCTGCTGGGAAGCGTCATGTCGCGGGGCGAGGTCAATTTGCCTTCGATTCTAATCCTGGAGGAATTGGATTCCCTTGCCAATCAAAGCGGGGTGAAGCGGGGAGGCCTGCTGACCCAATTGGACGGACTTGAGCCGCACGAAGGGCTCATGGTGCTGGCCACCACGAACAATCCGGGCGAAGTGGATCCCGCCCTGATGCACCGGCCAAGCCGGTTTGACAGGGTATGGCGGTTTGAATTGCCGGACGTCAAGCTCCGCCGGCGTTACCTGGGGGATAAATTCAAGGAATGCTCCGCAGAGGTCCTTGACAAGCTGGCCCGGACAACCAATGGCTGGACATTTGCATATATCAACGAGCTGCGGGTGACGGCCGGCGTCGTTGCCATCCGTGATTATGATGGGAAGATTAACGATGGCGCAACCCTCAAGGCTCACCGGCTGCTGGCCGTTCAGTATGAAGCCGGCCGTAAAAATCATATGATGGAAACCACTCAGGCCTTAGGGTTCAACGTCGAATGACAACCAAGCGCTCAAACAAACTTAGTGTTCAAAGACATAAATACGCTCACGTTAGTGGGAACGCCGTTGGGCGGGACGCACGGCGCGTTCGCGGCGCCAATCCCTGGAAGGGCTTGGCCCGCGAACGTAACAAAGCGCACCGCCCAACGCCGCCCCATTCCTTGGAACCGGGCGATTTTGGCGCTGGGCCGTGTTCTCCGCGCCGGGCAAGGCCTGGCAAGGCATTGCTCCGGCGCGAACGCCTTGCCCAGCGCCAAAATCGCCTCGGCTAACGTTAGCGGATTTATGCCTTTGAACACTTAGCCTGACAAGGAGACCCCCATGAGTAAAAAAACCATTCGGTCAAACGCCCCCATTCCCGACCAAGCCACCGGCTGTCTGCTGCAAACCGTCAAAACTCTGTCCTTGCCCGGCAAAGCGGTTAAGATCATGGAGTGCGACCAGAAAGGCATTGTAAAATTCTCAGCGCCCCTCTCACTCCTGGGCTTGAACGAGGACCAGGTCGCCGCCTTAAAGGCACAGAAAATCGGTTTCCTGGCCGATGTCGTTGGCGAAGCCCTGGTGCGGGGCAACATGGACCGGTTCGCCATTCTCATGGAGAACAAGAAGGATTATGCGCGTTTCTGCGACAAATTTGCCCACAAGCATTTTGTCACGCTGGCCGACGACCGCAAGGCCTGCTTCCGGTTTCATGTCAGCCTGCTGCACCGCATTTACAACGAGGAATTGAATAAAGCAATCTCAGATTCCGCGGCACTCTCCGGCGACCAGGAGGACGGTTATATCTGCTCCGGAATAAAATCAGCCGCCGATGCCGGCAACGAGGAAAGCGGCGCGCCCTATGATGTCCTGCTCCAATTTTTCAAGGAGAAAGAATGGAACTACCACGAAAGCAGGGCATCCGATAAAGACCACAAAATCATCGAGTCCGGCGTCACTGGCCGCAACGGAAGATACCCGTTCAGGGTGATGTTGCTGTTAAGAAGCGAGCGGATTTTGGTTCAATCGTTTCTGCCGGTCGCGGCGCCGGAGGAAAAGCGTCCGGCGATTGCCGAATACATTACCCGCGTCAATTACCGGACGGTGATCGGATGCTTTGAGATGGATTACAATGACGGCGAGGTCAATTATAAGACCTCGCTGGACTTTGAAAACGACCGGCTTTCCGTCGCCTTGATCCGCCAGTTGGCGAGGAGCAATATGGCAATCTTCGATAAGTATTGGCCGGGGTTTTTCAAGGTGATCTATGCCGACGCCGCTCCCGCCGCGGCCATCAAGGAGATTGATGACAGGAAATGAGATGAAACGCGGGATGGGATTACAGATTGATGATAAATTCATTTGTCGTTTTGCTCGCAGTATTTTTGATCGGCCATCTTGCCGATGTAATGGCGGCGCCTATCAGCGGCATTTCATCAACTTCAACCACAAATACAGCAAGCAATGCGCGCGTAACGGCTTCGCCTACCCCGCGACCAGGGATATCGCTCAAACAGTTGGACAACATGGAATATTGGACTGACCGGGGAAAATGCCGGTTGACCTATGGCGAGTATATCAGTTGGACCAATTACAAAGATGATCCTTCAATCAGGATATATCGGGAAGTAATGCGGGGAACATATATCTCCGGTGTCCATGAGGTGGATCATGCGGATTATGCCTTTGGCGACTTGAATAATGACGGATTGGAAGACGCCGTCGTTATTTTAAGGGAAAATACCGGAGGCACAGGAGTTTTTCTTTCGCTGGCAATTGTCATGAACGAAAAAGGCAAGATCCGCAATACAGCAACTGTGCCCATGGGAGATCGGCAGGAAATCACATCCCTAACCATCGGCGCCGGAATGATACGTGTTGCAGGATTTACTCATCGCCCAACAGAGGGCTATATGCAACCCACCCTACCGGCGGTATGGCTTTACATACCTAACGGAAGAACCGTGGAATTGATTTCGGGTCCCAAGGGCAGGGATAAGGATGAATATGGCAAACGGTTCGAACAGTTGATGAATGAAAAATAACGTTAATAAAGAAAAAGGTCGGCCTGGGCTAACCAGAGAAGTTGCCGCTCCCGCCTGAAAAATCTGCCCGGTAGCCCCTTAGTCTTGTGGGCTTATTGTCATTCCCGACCTGATCGGGAATCCAGAAAAATCAATGCTGGATTCCCGCTTTCGCGGGAATGACAGTGTTGATGTTCACGACCTACCCACAAGACTGAGGCCTTACTCTGCCCGCCTGATAAATCTGTGCCTGATAAATCTTGCGTTTGGCCTGCTGCGTGTTAGGATACCCCTCGATTCGTTTGTCAAAAAAAAAGATACGGCCATGGTCAAGCGTTATCAAATCATCGAGGGCAAGGTGGTCGAAGCCGAGGAAGGCCAGCAGGGGCAAATTATCGTCTATATCAATCCGGACGAAGCTGAAAAAAAGCACCTGCTGGAGGATTACCAGTTCGACGAACACACCCTCAACTCGACCCTCGACCCTGACGAAGTCTCGCGGCTGGAGTTTGAGCCGGACCACGTGGCCATGATTTTCAAGCGTCCCAAAAACTACTCCTCCAAGGACCACTTTCTCTTCAAGGTCGCTTCCATGGGAGTATATCTCTTCAAGGACCGCCTGATCATTCTCTTGACCGACGATATCCAGCTTTTCCCAACCAAGCTGTTCGCGCGGGTCAGCTCGTTGTTGGACGTGGCCCTGCGGCTGGTCGGCCGCACGATTTACCACTTCATGGAGCACTTGAAGGTAATCAACATGATTACCGACTCTCTGGAGCAGAAAATCAACACTTCCATGGAAAACAAATATCTGCTCAACCTGTTCACCCTGGAAAAAAGCCTGGTCTATTACCTGGCGGCCATTAACAGCAATTCCATGCTGATCGAAAAAATCAAGAACAGCGCCGCCAAACTGACCATGACCCCGGAAAACCTGGAGTTGCTCGATGACATCACGATCGAGAGCAACCAGTGCGCGCGCCAGGCCGAAATCTACTCGAACATCCTGGCCAGCCTGATGGATGCCCGGGCCTCTATCGTCAGCAACAACATCAACGTGCTGGTGAAGACACTGAACATCATCACGATCGGCATTATGGTGCCGACCCTGGTGGTCAGCATCTTTTCCATGAATGTCGCGATGCCCCTGAGCGCCAATCATCCCATTTCCTTCTGGCTCATTATGGTCCTGGCGCTGGTGGCGCTGATCGCCTTTTTGGCGTTCTGGAAACGCCGCAGCGATCGCCTGTTCGTTTCCCGTTCGTGAGGCGGCATCGGCGGCAGGCAACCATAGCGGCGAACTTTAAAGCTCGGCATTGTTTACTCAGACCATCAAGAAATGAAACTACGTCATGCCAGAGGCAGATCCGCCTAACTCTGGCGGAAAAAACGCCAAAGGCGCGAAAATGGGAATAGAAATTGTATTCAATTTCGCGCATTTCGTGTATTTCGTAGTTAAGTGTCTTCTCCGATAGCTGAGTAGTTACGCTCTGCAAAATTAGAGACGGCACCATGGACAACTTCTTAGGCTTGCCCTTCTGGTTCTGGCGCCTGCTGCTGGCCGTAGCGCTTTCCGGCATCGTTGGCTTGGAACGCCAGTTGCGCGGCCGCGCCGCTGGTCTGCGCACGCATATTCTGGTATGCCTGGGCGCCACGCTGGTTACCCTGGCCGGCGTCCTGCTTTCCGACCTGGCCGCCTCCACCGCGCCCGGCCGCAACCCGGTCTACCTGGATTCAACTCGCATAGCCGCCGGCGTCATCACCGGCATAGGTTTCCTTGGCGCCGGCGCTATTTTGCGCAGCGGCAATATTGTGCGCGGACTGACTACGGCGGCCTCGATCTGGTTCACCGCCGGTTTGGGCGTAATCATTGGGCTGGGTTTTTTTGCCGTGGCCGTCGTCGCCACCGCCTTGGCGCTGGTTACCTTACTGGGCCTGGTGTATCTGGAAGAACGTATCCCGCCACGCCACTTTCGTTCGCTGACAGTTATCGGCGAGGGTATCAGGTTGCCAGACTTTGAAAGCGCTTGCCGCCAGGTTCTGGCTGACTCGCAAATCAGAATCCGCGACATTGAAATACTGACAGAGCCGCCCACCCAGAAAATCCGTCTGGTGTTCCATCTGCAACTATCGAACCTCAATTTGCGCGGCGAATTGGTAGGGCGCATGGGCGTCCTGGCCGGCGTGCGCGAAGTTGTCTGGAAACAATTGCCGTAGGAACACCCCAACCCCGCTGCGGGCGGGGCGGGCTGAGTTGGGCGGCATATTGAAATTTCCGGTAACTGCTCAGACATCAAGAAATGAAACTACGAAATACGCGAAAGGCGCGAAAATGCGAATAGAAATTGTATTCAAATTTAGCGTATTTCGCGCATTTCGTAGTTAATTGTTTGCTCAGGTAGCTGAGTAGTTACAATTTCCGTGCAATAATCAGCGTGAGCAATTCCGTTCCAGAATGGTTGAATTCCGATCCTTGGCTATCGCGCGCGCGCGCCGCCGACGAGCGCGCCGTGCGGCAAGCCTTGCTGGTCGAAGATCCTGGCATCGCTGAATTAGCCGCGCTCCTCTCGCCGCCAGCGGGCGCCGCCCTGGAATCGCTGGCGGCACGCGCCCAGTTAATGACCCGCCGGCAATTCGGGCGGACCGTGGCGCTCTACGCGCCGCTCTATCTTTCCGATTACTGTCCGAGCGGCTGTGTATATTGCGGCTTTGCCGCTAACCGCCAGCGCCCGCGCCGGCGGCTCGAGCCGGACAAGATGATCAAGGAAATGGATGCCCTCAAAGCCAAGGGTTTGGCCGAGGTGCTGCTGCTTACCGGCGCGCGCCTGAAGCAAGCCGATTTTGATTACGTGCGCCAGGCGGTGGCCCTGGCTGCCGAACGTTTTGACCTGGTAACGGTTGAAGTTTTTCCAATGACCACCGCCGAATATAAGAGCCTGGCTGAGGCCGGCTGTACGGGCGTGACGGTTTACCAGGAAACTTACGATCCCGCCGCCTATAAGCTCAGCCATCGCTGGGGGCTTAAGCGCGATTATCAGCAGCGCCTGGAAACGCCCGCGCGGGCGCTGGCCGCCGGGATGCGCTCGGTGGGTTTAGGAGTTCTTCTGGGTCTGGCCGATCCGGTCCGGGACGCCCTGGCGCTCTTTCAGCACGCGCAAACCTTGCGGAAACAATACTGGCGCGCGGGCTTTTCAATCTCTTTCCCGCGCATCCAACCGCAACTGGGCGGCTACATGCCGCCGGTGGCGGTCAGCGACCGATTCCTGGCCCAGTTGATCTATGCCTTCCGCATTTGTTTGCCTGAATTAACACTGGTGCTTTCCACTCGGGAAAGCGCCCGCTTCCGCGACGGCCTGGCCGGCGTCGGGATCAACAAAATGAGCGTCGAGAGCCGGACAACGGTTGGCGGTTACCACGATGAAGCCGCAGCCGCTGAAGGCCAGGGCCAGTTTGAGGTCAGCGACAACCGCAGCGTCGCGGAGTTTTGCGCCATGTTGCAAAGCAAGGGACTATCCCCCGTGTTCAAAAACTGGGACGCGGCTTACCGCGACTTGAGCGTGCCGGCCTGAGCGGCGCGCGGTTAATTCGTTATACATGGCAATAATAATGTTACCGCATTGTGTGGTAGGGCGCTTTCGCCTGCCCGCAATGCTACGCATAGCGTTGCAGGCGGGCCGAAAGCACCGCGGACCCTCATCGCGCCGTAGCGGCGCTCTGTAGCGTCGCGAAGACGGACGGCTCGGCGAGCCGTCCCTACCAAGAGATCATGCTGCTTTTCTTATGACACTCTGTATAATTAGCCGATTTGCAATTTGGCTTTGCTAAAACATGAACTTCACGGCTCTCCATGACGAACGCCTGCGGCAGTTTCAGCAGGCCGGGCTCTATCTGGTCACCTCGCAAGCGCTCTCGCGCGGACGCCGCACGCCGGAAATTATTGCGGAGGCCCTGGCCGGCGGCGTGCGCCTGGTGCAACTGCGGGAAAAGGAAATGCCGCGCAATGATTTTTTCGGTCTGGCCGAACAGGTTCGCGCGCAAACTAAGGCCGCGGACGCCCTGCTTATTATCAACGATCACCTGGACGTGGCCCTGGCGGTCGGCGCCGATGGCGTGCACCTGGGCACAAACGATTTTCCGATCGGACCCGCCCGGCGGCTGGCGCCGGATTTGATTATCGGCGCCTCGACCCATTCTGCGGCCGAAGCGCTCTCTGCCGAGCGCGCGGGCGCATCTTACATCAATATCGGCCCCTTGTTCCCCACCCAGACCAAAACGTGGGAGGGCGAGTTTCTTGGCCTGGAAGGATTGAAAAAAATCGCTGCGCTGGTCTCCATTCCCTGGACGGTCATGGGCGGAATCAAGTCGGAGCATGTGCCGGCTTTGATCAAGGTCGGCGCCCGTACGATCGCGGTGGTCACGGCCATCACGGCGGCCGACGATCCCGAGCAAGCCGCGCGCGAGCTGCTGGCGCTTTTGAAGGCGCGTCCGGGCGCATCGCCTCAGGCCAATGTCCATAAGAACGGCAGGGTTGCAAAAGAAGGGTTTGTGGCATGACAAGGCGGTTCTCTCGAACCGCTGCTACACCCCGCAGCGATATGGCCTTAGATGTAGGGGCCGTTCGTAAGAACGGCATTGGTGTTGTCTTCTTTTTCAGCCCCAGATATGCTTGCTCCGCGAACTGATACGGGTTAAATAAGAAAAAAAAGCGTATGGATACCTCAGACGATAGAGCTCAACAAGACCTGGAATTTAACCGCCAGGAGTTTGTCAAGCATGGCGTGCAATATGCCGAGTTTCCCGCAATAGACGGGCGGATCCTGATCGCCAAGTTCGCCGAAGGCGGCATAATCCGCCTGGGACGCAATGTAGTCATCAACTCCAGTTTCGAATCCAATCCCATTGGCGGCTGGCGCACGGCCTTTGTTATTAAATGCCCGCAAGCCGTCATCGAAATCGGCAACGACGTCGGCATGTCCAATGCGATCATCGCCGCCTGCCGGCGGGTCGTAATCGAAGACGGCGTCTGGATCGGCGCGGGAGCCAAAATCATGGATACCGACTTCCATTCGCTTGATTACGCCGAGCGCGTGGCCAACATCAATATCCCGGCCAGTCCGGTAACAATCAAAAAACGGGCCTTCATCGGCACGGACGCTATCGTCTTGAAAGGCGTTACCATCGGCGAAGACGCCGTGATCGGGGCGCGCGCCGTGGTGACTAAAAACGTGCCCCCCGGGGAAATCTGGGCGGGCAATCCGGCCCGGTTCATCCGCAAGTTGTCATGCTGAAGGCAGATCCGCCTCCGGCGGAAAATGATTTTTTCGGCGGTGGACAAGCGTTGAGGCGCGTCGGCCTAACGCTTGCCCCGCGCCTCGCGGGGTGCGACGGCTACAGCACGGACGGCGCGGACAGAGCCGCGCCCTCCCCGCGAATGCATCTTATGGAGGGCGGGCCTCCGTGTCCGCCGCGCCACGTAGGGGCGTGTTATCAGGCGCGTTGGCCTGACGTCCGACGGCTACAGAAGAGTGTTGAGATATGGCCACCACTCGGGACAGTTGGGGATCGCGTTGGGCCGTGATTATGGCCATGGCCGGCACCGCCGTCGGCCTGGGCAACTTTCTGCGCTTTCCCGCCAAGGCCGCGGCCAATGGCGGCGGGGCCTTCATGATTCCCTACCTGGTGTCGCTGCTGTTACTGGGCCTGCCCCTGATGTGGATCGAGTGGACACTGGGACGCTACGGCGGCGGGTTCGAGCACGGCACGGCACCGGGTATTTTTCACAGCGTGGCGCGCAAAAACCGGTTCATCAAGTATTTCGGCGTCATCGGCATCTTCGGTCCGCTGATTATCTTTATCTATTACACCTTCATTGAATCCTGGACCCTGGCCTACAGTTTCTTCGCCCTGACCGGCCGTTTCGCCGCGCTGAGCGATCAGGTCTCGATGCAGTCTTTCCTGCATGGCTTTCAGGGACTGGAACGCAACGATTTTTTTCACAGCTTGGGCTGGGCTTATCTATTTTTCCTCATCACCTTCCTGCTCAATATCGGTGTGCTTTTCTACGGGATCCGCGCCGGGATTGCGCGCCTGTGCCAATGGGCCATGCCGGCCCTTTTCATCTGCGCCCTGATCCTGGTGGGACGGGTGCTGACCATCGGCGCGCCCCTGGCCGCGCATCCGGACTGGAATATCCTCAACGGCTTCGGCTTTCTGTGGAACCCTGATTTCAGCGCGCTTAAGTCGGCCAAAGTCTGGCTGGAAGCCAGCGGGCAGATCTTCTTTACGCTCAGCGTGGGTATTGGCGTCATCCTGACCTACGCCAGCTATCTGGCCAAGGGCGATGACGTGGTGCTATCGGGCTTAAGCACCACCAGCACCAACGAGCTGGCCGAAGTTGTCCTGGGCGGCAGCATCATTATCCCGGCGGCCTTCGTTTTTTTCGGGCCCCTCGAGATGCAGGCCATTGCCAAGTCCGGAACTTTTAACCTCGGCTTTATCACCATGCCGCTGGTGCTGAACCAGTTGCCTTTCTCGGCATTTTTCGGCTTCTGCTGGTTCTTTCTGCTGTTTCTGGCCGGAATCACCTCGGCGGTCTCCCTGGCCCAGCCCTGCCTGGCTTTCCTGGAGGATGAATTTGACCTCAACCGCCAGAAAGCCGTTGCCATTTTCACGGTGGTGGCCTTCTTTCTCTGCCAGCCGGCCATCTTCTTCCTGGGCCAGGGCGTGGTGGATGAACTGGACTTCTGGGGCGGAACGGTTTTCCTGGTGGTGTTTGCCCTGGTCGAGACCATTCTCTTTGCCTGGGTCTTCGGCATGGAGGCGGCTTGGGACGAGATTCATCACGGCGCCGATTTACGCGTGCCGCGCATCTACAAGTTCATCATCAAATACATCACGCCGCTCTTCCTGCTGGTGATCCTGGGCCTGTGGCTCTGGCAGGAATGGATTCCCATTATTTTCATGAAACACGTCGCGGCGGAAGCGCGGCCCTACATCATGGGCACCCGTATCGGACTGGCGGTGATTTTTGTTGCCCTGGCGGTCCTGGTTAAACTGGCCTGGCACCGCAAAGGCCGAAAGCTGGAGGAACCCGCATGACTATCCCCGGCTGGATTCTGCTGATCTTTTTCTGGGGCTTGATCCTGGGCATAGCCGCCTTCTGCTTTACCAGGGTCCTGACCAGTAAACGCTTGAAATGAGTTGGCGCCACGGCGCTCAGGAAGAGCAACCCGATAATTAGCACCTGATTCATCAGAAACTGCCTATAACAAACAAAAAAGTCATATCGGAGGACGGCCGGCAGGGACGCCGGCCGCCACCTTAAGAACCTTATGATAAATGCATTCTGCCATAAGGCGGATCCGCCTACTTCGGCGGAAAGGTGGCAGCCGACGTCCCGGCGGCGGTAATTCTGGGTTGTGGGCAAAACCCATGTTGGTTATTTGACCGGCTTTGCCGGTTCGGTCAGGATTTTCGCGCCGCCCAGTTCGCCTAATTTGGCTTTCTCCAAATCCGTCCAGAGCGTGCCGGGACCGGCATGCAGGATCGTAATTTTCAGGTCATCGGTCAAACGGCCGGCCATTTCCCACAGGCTGAACGCCAGCGGATCGCTAAAGGCCTGCGTTTTCATCAGTTGCCCGTTGGCCTTTTCGCCTTCGACAAGCTGAATGACCTTGGCATCGGCTTCGCCCAACTTACGGACCTTGTCGGCCCGCACAATCGCGCTGTCCTTTTCAATCTCGGCCACGCTTTTGCCGGCCAAGGCGCGGGTTTCCGCAACTTGCTTCTCCTGGTCGGCCTTGATTTCAGCTTTAAGCTTTTCCGTTTCCTGAACAACCTGCTCGCGTTTCTGCTCGATCAATCCCGTTTCCGTGTTCAGTTCGGCCTGCTTCTTGGCCGTATTCTGCATCTCCTTGTTGGTCAGGTCCTGCTCCACGGCGATGCTGGCCTGCTGGATCGGATCCAGAATCTGCATCGGCACGCCGACGTGCCGGATCAGCGCATTGTGCACGATGATGTCTTTGACCTTCAAGGTGTTCGCCAGGGTTTCGGTCAGGTCATTCTGGAACTTCTCGCGCCCCTCGCCGACGATAAAATCCTTGGCGCCGTAGGCTGAACCTTTCAGCCGCGACACGGAAAGGATCTGCGGGAGAATGATTTTATCCACCACCGCCGGCAGATCGCCATAGGTGCGGAACACCATCGCCACGGATTCCGGCAGAAGCTCGAACTCCACGGTCATATCCAGGCTGATGGTGAAACCGTCCTTGGAGGGGAACTCCACAAACTGGCTCAAGGCAAATGTTTGCAGGGTTTTTTCATCCCGCACTTTGACTTCCTCGCCGGTTTTTTTCAATTTGCTGGCCGCGTCCGCGGGCGGTTTCCTCGGCGCTCGCGCAACGGACTTGGCCGCCGCGCCGAGACTCTGCGACTGTTCCAGGTAATCCTCGCGTTTCTCGCGCTGTTCCATGAGCACGTTGCGCTGAAGTTCTTCGGCCGCCTTGGTTTGCGTAACAATCTGCCGCTTGGTAATTACTTCGCTGCCTTTAACCCCCAGCAGCGAGACCTGGTTCACGCCGATTTCCAGCACATCCACGTTGAACTCTTTCGAGTTCACATAGTACAGGCCCGGTTGCAGGATATCCTGGCAAACGCCTTTCTGATTGCGCTGCGCGAAAGCGCCGGCGGGGGCCTGTTCACCAGAAAGCGAGGTGATTACGCCCACGTAACCCACCGGGATGCTGATGGCATCCAGCACATCCACCTGGTACCCCTGCGGATTGATCCGGTATTTCCCCGGCCCCAGCACCTGGCGCCAAATACCCTTCTGGCCCGACGCCGCCAGAAACTCGCCGGACGGCAGTTCGGCGCCAACCTTCGAGGTGACAATGCCGATTTTACCCGGTGGAATCGTGGTCAGCGGCAGGATCTGGCGCTCATACAGGAACGGGTTGCGGAAATGACG
>JACPGM010000089.1 GCA_016188985.1 Lentisphaerota bacterium
AGCTATCTGTTGAAAAGGGATGCTATCCATATGTGTTCCACCAAAAAACTGAAACTGAACTTGTCGAGGAGAACTTGTTCTTCCTCGATATTAGCCGTGTTCTAACTCAAAATCCCGACCTTATGGGATGATAATGAATCACTTTCATTATTTTGATTTCTTGCAGCCGGATGCCGCCGCCGGGACGGCGACGGCCACCTTTACATCGGATAACTCGCTTTTGGTGGCGGCCGGTGTCCCTGCCGGCCGCATCTAGATGCCACCAAGGGGATGATCGGGAGTGGTTCAAGTCTTAGACCACGCAACCGCCGCGGTTGCGTGGCATGGGTGCAGGGCGAATTTCGCTTCCCGAGGCGCTTCGCGCTCGGGATTTGAAAAAGCAAGGTCAGTCCGGCTCAGATGCGGGTGCGCCGCGCGAAGCGCTATACTCGTGTATGCGCGAGTGCGGAAAACCCGCTCGTGCTACGTAGCGAAGCTACTTCGCAGAGTAGCACAGATGAGCCGGAATCACCGCCGCCTTTTTCTCCGCCATAGCGGATCCGCTGCTGCGGAAAACGAAATTCGCCCTGCGATGGGCAACGAAAGGCGATAAAAGAATTAGGTTGTGGCCAATGGCCGCCTTAAAAATACTGCAGCAACTGGCCCGGAAACATGGCACGCCCCTGTTCGTGGCGGACCATGACGAACTGCGCCGGAATTACGCCGCCTTCAGGAAATACCTGCCGCGCGTCCAGGCCTACTACGCGGTCAAAGCCAATCCCGATCCGGCCATCGTTAAGACCCTTTACCAGGCCGGCGCCAGCTTTGACGTGGCCTCCATGCCGGAGTTCATGGTAGTCCACCGCTATATCAAGGATTTGCCCGCCAAACAGCGCCAGGACTGGATCTGGGACAAGATCATCTACGCCAACCCCATCAAGGCTAACGAAACGTTGGCGGAGCTTGACCAATACAAGGCCCTGGTAACTTACGACAACTTCGAGGAAATCAAAAAAATCAAACAATACGCGCCCAACTCCGGCCTGGTATTGCGCCTCAAAGTCCCCAACACGGGCGCCATGGTTGAGCTTTCTTCCAAGTTCGGCGCCGCCTCGGGCGAAGCCGTGGATCTGATCCTGGCGGCCGACAGGGCCGGCCTGGTGGTGGAAGGGCTGAGCTTCCACGTCGGCAGTCAAACCACCAACTTCGAGAACTACGTGCAAGCCATCAATCTGGCCGCCGGCGTGTACAAGGAGGCCAAAGACCGCGGCTATGCCAAGATGAACCTGCTGGATATCGGCGGCGGATTCCCCGCGCCTTACGATGAGAGCGTACAACCGTTCCGGACCTTGGCCCGCAAGATCAACGCCGAGCTCGACCGCCTCTTCCCCAGGAACATCCAGATCCTGGCCGAGCCCGGACGCTTCCTGGTGGCCACGGCCGGAACCGCCGTCTCAAAAATTATCGGCAAGGCCGTGCGCGACGGCAAGCTGTGCTACTACATTGACGACGGCGTCTATCACACCTTTTCCGGCATCATCTTCGATCACTGCCGCTATCGCCTGAACGCCTTCAAGAAGGGCCCGAAGCGGATTTGCACGGTCTTCGGCCCGACCTGCGATGCCTTGGACGTGGTCTCCCTGGCCGAGGAGCTGCCGGAGAACCTGGAGCGCGGCGACCTGCTCTACAGCAAAAACATCGGAGCCTACAGCGTGGCCTCTTCCACACCCTTCAACGGCTTCCCGCCCGCTAAAGTGGTGCATATTAATCAGAAGGAACTTTCATGAGCTATGAAATTGGCCGCGCGGCCCTGAACCTGCAGTGGACGCCGCGCGTGGCGCGCACCGAATACAACGATAACGACGAAATTGTGCGGCACTTGACCGGCCTGGACCCCCGCGACCCCATGGCCAGGCGCCGCTTCAGCGACGCCATCCACCTGGATTATCTCTGGAGCACCAATGACGGCCCGCGCAGTTACACTAAGGGCCGCACCACCGACATGGGCCATGCCGAGTATATGGAAGGCGGCGTGGACTTCCGGGAGCAGAAACCATGTCCGTTCAAAACGGCCGCCGACGTGCTGGGCTTTGACGCCGTGAAGGAATATGGGCTTATGGATTTCAAGGAGCTGGTCAACTATTATGAAACCAGCTACCGCCAGGCCCGGGCCAACTACCCCAACCAGGTGATTTCGGGAGGCTATTACCGAACAATCGTCTCCGGCGCCATCGCCGCTTTCGGCTGGGACATGTTGCTGACCGCCGCGGGCGAGGATCCGGAGAAGTTCGGCCGCGACGTGCTGGGTTCAATCTTTGAACTCTCGCTGCATCACTGCAAGGCCTGGGCGGAAACCTCGATCGAGTTCTTCATGTGCCATGACGACATGGTCTGGACGGAAGGACCGTTCATGTCGCCCGCCTTTTACCGAAAATACATTTTTCCGCGCTACCGCGAACTGTGGCGGCCGCTCAAAGAAGCCGGCAAACGCGTCCTGTTCTGCTCGGACGGCACTTTCGACATGTTTCTTGCGGACCTGGCCGCGGCCGGCGCGGATGGTTTCTGTTTCGAGCCGACCAACGACCTCGAGCGGATGGTGCGCGATTATGGCCAGACCCACGTGCTGATGGGCGGGGCCGACTGCCGCACGCTGGCCTTCGGTAAGATCTCCGCTATCGAGAAGGAGCTGCAATGGGTTTTCAAGATGGCTCGGGAATGTCCCGGCTTCGTATTTGCCACCGGCAACCATTTCCCCGCCAACATCCCTCTGGCCAACGCGCTCTATTACTTCGAGCGCGTAGATCAACTTTCCCGGCGCACCCGCTGAAGAGCAACGCTCAGGTCCACCGAAGGCGGATCCGCCTATGGCGGATCATGCCTGAGGCAGACCCGCCTCTGGCGGGAAAACAGGACGCGAGCCTGCCTGCCCGCAATGCTGCGCATAGCGTTGCAGGCGGGTCGTCTCGCGGCTACAGGATTTCCACGCCCTCACGGGCGCGGCTACTCCGGAAAAACGCGCCCCTTGCATGCGCTCGCCTCGGCGTAGCCTGGGCGGCGGACCACGCTGAAAGCGTGGCAAGCACTGAGGTACGCCCTCCAAATACCAGATCTTATGGAGGGCGCGGCTCTGCCAGGCTTCGCCGGAGGCTACGCCGAGGCGAGTCCGCGCCGTGCGCCTCAGATGGGATCAATCAGGTCGAGGACGCCGGGACTTTTCTGGTCCCGCGGTTCAGCTTCCTCGTCCGGTTTTTCTTCCGGCGCTGCCCTCGCCCCGTGCTTCGCCAAAGCGCTCTCGCCTGGGCGTAGCGCTCCGGCGAAGCCTGGTCGCGACGGCGCCTCGGCGAAGCCTGGGGGTTCACGCTCCCTGCGCTCATCGGGCCGCGCCGCACGCTCGCGCGAACCACGATCCCGGTCGCGCTCGCGTTCATCGCGTTCCTCAAAACTTTTCCGAAAAGTCGCAAGGCGCATGCAGGGGGCGCCCAGATCCTTGGCCTCCCGCTCCAGGGCCTGATCGGCGGTAAGCAGTAGCACGTCTTTGTTGGCGGAGAGCTTGCGAATCAATTCTTTGATCCTGGCGCGGGTGGCCGCGCTGCTTTCAGCGTAGAACGCCCGCACGCCCCTGAATTCCTGGCCGTCGCCGGCTTCGCGCAAGGGCCGCCCGGTGAAGACCGCCTGGATTTCAATCGCTTCCCGGCCGGCAAACTGGGCCAGCAGGCGCAGCACCGCAAAGTTATCGCGCGGGCTGGCCTGGTCGCCGATACGTTGCCGCGGGTCCACCAGGCCAGTGGCATCCACCAGATAAACCCGTTCTTCCGGCGACCGAGCCCGTTTGCGTGCCCCAAGGCGCCGAGTTCCAAACAACTGGCTGAGAAAGCTCATAGTGACAGTCCTCACATTCTAAAAAAACGGCCGCTGCCATTCAGCAATTGGCCTGCGGGAAGCCATGCCGCCATGCTATGGCGGCCTACAAGGAATACGAATATCCAATTTTGACTCTGTCCGGCTGTAGGCCTTCATAATATGAAGGCTTTTCCCGAAGCCATGTATAAAATTACATTAGCCCGTCCGACCAAACACTGCAAGCTTAATTCCGGCCACCATTCCAATGTCACCCTGATTCCATCACCGGCACGGCGGTGTCCCTATACTTAAGCCGGGCAATATCATACCCTAATCAGGTATATCCCTGAGAATCGTCGCGGCGGAGCGCTACTCGCCTATTTGAAGGTGAAGATGGTTCCGGCGAGGGGAGGCTGAGTCGCATGGTAGATCCGCCAATAGGTTCCGTCGTATCCTGAGTACCACAACTGATACATCCGGCCATCCTCACGACGCACCATGCTCGAATAGGCCGCATGGTAGTCGTCGCCTCTTGTATCTGTGCCCAGGCCGAGGCGGCTATTGCTGTTGGTCGTGTCGGAATTAGTTCCAGGCCGTTAGAGGAAGTGGCGTAATAAAGGCGATAGTTTGTCCCATCGTAGCCCGTATACCACATCTTATAATCGCTATTGCCGTCCCTGAGTATGGCCGGGGAGAACGCACCAGCGGCGTCGCCCTTTCCGGCAGTGCCCCGCGGGATTTTGCCGTTGGTGGAACTGCCGTTGGAGTCCGCCGGGACAGTATTGTCATACTTGGTCCATTCCAGGCCGTTGGAGCTGGTGGCGTAATAAATGCGATAGTTTGCCCCGTCGTGTCCCGAGTACCACATCCTATAAGAGGTGGGACCTTCCCCTTCCTTTAGCACGAACGGGGAAAGCACGTAAGTATCGTCGCCTGTTCCGGCGGTGCCCAAGGGGATTTTGCCGTTGGTGGAGCTGCCGTTGGAGTCCGCCGGGACGTTGTTGTCTAACTTGGTCCAGGTCAGTCCGTTGGTGGAGGTGGCGTAATAAATGGAATAGCGTCCCGGCGTGCCACCCCATCCCGAGTACCACATCTTATAGGTGGACCCGTCCTGGAGCACGAAC
>JACPGM010000091.1 GCA_016188985.1 Lentisphaerota bacterium
GAGCAAACAGCATATCATGTTTGCCCATTTTGTCGCCGCTGGGATGGCTGCGAGAATGGGCATACAAGGCTCGTCGGAGCGGCCATCCCTAAGCGGCGACCACTATATGTTGGGGGTCTTCACTCTAAAGCCTGAAGGACCGAAATTAAATGCACAATGATTGCGCCATTTTTCGCCCCGGGCAAGGCGCCGCAAGCGGAGGCGTACCTGAAAGGTACGTGCCGCTTGCGGCAACACAGCCCCGGGCGAAAACGGACGCAACCCATACGGGCGCAGGCTATTTTGCCGTTCCGTGGCGTTCCGCACGAAGGGCAATACCTTCCAGGTATTGCCCTTCGTGCGCGCCTTACGGAGACGGCAAAATTTTCAGCGTCATTGTTCATTTAATTTCTTTACAGGCCCTTCGCCTTATTGATCACATCCTCGATCGAGCCGGCCATGAAGAAGGCCTGTTCCGGTAGAGCATCGTGCTTGCCTTCCAGGATTTCCTTGAAGCCCCGGATGGTTTCGGCGAGGGCGACATAGCGGCCGGGAGTATTCAGAAACTGCTCGGTTACATGGAACGGCTGGGAAAGGAACCGCTGGATTTTCCTGGCCCGCGCCACGGTCAACTTATCCTCGTTGGAGAGTTCCTCGACGCCCAAGATGGCGATAATATCCTGAAGCTCCTTGTATTTCTGGAGCACCTGCTGGACGCCGCGGGCTATCGCGTAATGCTCGGCGCCCAGGACTTCGCGGGAAAGTATCTTCGAGGTTGAATCCAGCGGGTCCACCGCCGGATAAAGGCCCTGCTCGGCGATGGCGCGCGAGAGCACGGTAGTAGCATCCAGGTGGCTGAAGACGGTGGCCGGGGCCGGATCGGTCAAGTCATCGGCCGGCACATAAATGGCCTGGACCGAGGTAATAGCGCCGCGCTTTGTCGAAGTAATGCGCTCTTCCAGTTCGCCCATTTCGGAGGCCAGGGTCGGCTGGTAGCCCACGGCCGAGGGAATGCGGCCCAGCAAGGTGGAAACCTCCTGGCCAGCCTGGGCAAAGCGAAAGATATTGTCAATGAAGAGCAGCACTTCCTGGCCGGTTTCATCGCGGAAATTTTCCGCCATGGTCATGGCGGTCAGGCCCACGCGCAGGCGCGCGCCGGGCGGCTCATTCATCTGGCCATAGACCAGCACGGTTTTTTCCAGCACTTTGGATTCTTTCATTTCCCGGTACAAGTCATTGCCCTCGCGGGTGCGCTCGCCGACGCCGCCGAACACGGAAAGCCCGCCGTGCTCGGTAGCGATATTGTGGATGAGTTCCATGATGATCACGGTCTTGCCCACGCCGGCGCCGCCGAAGAGCCCGATCTTGCCGCCGCGGGCATAGGGAGCCAGCAAATCCACGACCTTGATGCCGGTTTCCAGAATCTGGGTCTTAGGCTCCTGTTCCTGCAGCGACGGCGCCGGCCGATGGATGGGCGCAAACTGCGTGGCGGCCACCGGGCCCAGACCGTCAATAGGTTCGCCCAACACGTTAAACATTCGCCCCAGATTCTGGCGGCCCACCGGCACCATAACCGGCTGAGCCGTATTGAGCGCCGGGTTGCCGCGCCGCAGTCCGTCGGTGGGTGAAAGCCCGATACAGCGCACGATGTTGTCGCCCAGATGCTGTTGCACTTCGGCTACGACTTCCATGCGTCCCTGGTCGTCAGGAATATCGCGTTTGATGCGCAGCGCAATATTAATCAACGGCAGGCAGCCGGGTGGAAACTCCACATCAAGCACATTGCCGATAACCTGGATGACCCTACCCTGTGAGTTCTGGTTGTTCACTACTTGCTCCCTCCAATGCGGGCCTATGCCCGCAACCCAAAAATAACAATAAGATGTTTGAACAAAAGGTAACGAAGAAAACGAAGGAATCATCGGACAAATTGAAAGAAATGCCGCATTTCTTTCAATTTCCCCTTCGTTTCCGCCAAAGGCGGATCCGCCTGTGGCGGAATCTTTGTTTGCTTCTGTTTAAATTTTCTTGTTTTCCATAGCAGTACCTGATGAATCAGGTACTAGGCCATCGCTTCCACGCCGGTCGTAATATCGGCCAGTTCCCGGGTGATCATGGACTGCCGCAGCTTGTTATAATCCAATTGGATCTGGTCAATCATGTCGGCGGCTTTCTTGCTGGCCTGATCCATCATAATCATGCGGGCGCTGTGTTCGGCGAGTTGCTGTTCGAGCAAGGCCTGCCGCAGACGGCTGATCACGTAACGCGGCAGCAGGTCGTCGGCAATACTCTCGGCCGATGGCTCCAGCAGCCGCACTTGCTGTTGGGGCCGGTCCGGCGCCGGCGGCGCAACCACCGGCAAAAGCGCAGCGAGCTCCGGAACCTGCCGCAGGGTTGACGGACAGCGCACGTAAAACACGTCCACCGTGTCAATCAAACCACGGCGATATTGGTCGCACAATTGCGCGCCGAGAATATTGGCCTCGGCCTCGGCCAGGGGATAAGCTTGCTCGATTCGGAAGTTGTGGGCAATCTTTTGCGGCCGCTTGAAGAAATCGAGCGCCTTACGCCCGACCAGCAGCAGCGCCGGCTCGGTGGGCAGCCTGGGGTGTGCCAGGGCCTGCTGGACATAGCGGAACAAACTTGTATTGAGTCCCCCGCACAAGCCCCGGTCGCTCGAAAGCACGATCCACAGAACGCGCCGCGCCGGGCGGCGCGCCAGGAGCGGATGCGGCGGCTCGTGCTCGGCCACTTGCGCCAGAAAATCATGGACCGCGGTCTCAAGCCACTGGGCATAAGGGCGGCCGGCGGAGAGCACCGTTTGGACGCGGCGCAGCTTGACGGCCGAGACCATTTTCATGGCGCGCAGAATCTGCTGGTTCTTGCGGATGCTGCGCAAGCGGCTTTTAATTGAGCGGAGATTGCTCATAATGTTTTACGTACGTCTCAGTCTTGCGGGTATTCTGTAGCCGCCCCACTCCGTTGGGGCGTCTTTTCGCGGCAACGGAGTGCCGCGGCTACATTTGTCCACCCAATAACTGAAACATTACCATTTTACGCTTTCGGAGTTTTACTATCGGGACTTTCTGCCATTCGTTTTTTAAACTCATCAATGGCCCGATGGAGATTGGTTTCCAAGGTCTCATCGAGAACGCCTTTGTGGCGAATCTGATGAAGCAGTTCGGGGCGTTCTTCGTCCATGAAGCGATAAAGAGCGCTTTCAAACTCCTTGATTGCCGTCAAGGGCAGATCGTTTAAAAAGCCGCTGATACCCGCAAAAATAATTGCGATCTGCTTCTCAACCGGCAGGGGCTGGTACTGATCCTGTTTCAGAATCTCGGTCAGGCGTTCGCCGCGGGTCAACTGATCGCGGGTGGCCTTGTCCAGGTCGGAGCTGAACTGGGAGAAAGCCGCAAGCTCCCGATACTGGGCCTGGTCCAGGCGCAGGCGCCCGGCCACTTTCTTCATGGCCTTGATCTGAGCGGCGCCGCCGACGCGGGAGACCGACAAGCCTGCATTGACTGCCGGACGGATGCCGGCGTAGAAAAGGCCGGTTTCCAGGTAAATCTGGCCATCGGTGATTGAAATTACATTGGTCGGGATATAGGCCGAAATATCGCCGGCCTGGGTTTCGATGATCGGCAAGGCCGTCAAACTGCCGCTGCCATTCTCTGGCGAATACTTGGCGGCGCGTTCCAGCAGGCGCGAATGCAGGTAAAATACATCGCCTGGGAAAGCCTCCCGACCGGGCGGCCGGCGCAAGAGAAGCGACAACTGGCGGTAAGCTACGGCGTGCTTGGACAAATCATCATAGACAACGAGGGCATGCTGACCGTTATCGCGGAATTCCTCGCCCATGGCACAGCCGCTATAGGGCGCAATATACTGCAAGGGCGCCGGCTCCGAGGCGCTGGCGCTTACCACGATGGTGTGCGCCATCGCGCCATTGTCCTGCAGGGCCTTCAGCACTTGCGCCACAGTGGATGCCTTTTGGCCGATGGCCACGTAAATGCAGATTACGCCCTTGTCCTTCTGGTTGATAATGGTGTCAATGGCCAAGGCAGTCTTACCGGTCTGGCGGTCGCCAATGATCAGCTCGCGCTGGCCGCGCCCGATGGGCACCATGGAGTCAATGGCCTTAAGGCCCGTCTGCAGCGGTTCGCACACGGGTTGGCGCTCAATAACCTGGGGCGCCCGGCGCTCGATGGGCCGCGC
The DNA here is from genome assembly GCA_016188985.1 of Lentisphaerota bacterium. Lineage (GTDB taxonomy): Bacteria > Verrucomicrobiota > Kiritimatiellia > JAAZAB01 > JAAZAB01 > VSJD01. Next base: position 4,195 of record JACPGM010000091.1, read on the forward strand.
CTTTTTAGCCGGGATGGCGCCTTTGCCGTCAATCGGCTGGCCCAGCGCATTCACGACCCGGCCGATCAGCTCCGCGCCAACCGGCACTTCCACGATACGGCCGGTGCTTTTGACCAGGTCGCCTTCCTTTATATGCTTGTCATCGCCCAGGATTACGCAGCCGACATTATCGCGCTCCAGGTTCATGGCCATGCCATAGACCCGCTTGGGAAATTCAACCAGTTCCATGGCCATGACGCGACTCAAGCCATGCACCCGGGCGATGCCATCGCCCACCAGCAATACCGTTCCGGCCTCGGCCTGTTGGACGTGGCCTTCGCAACTTTCCAGTTGCTGCTTGATGATCGCGGTGATCTCTTCCGGTCTTATTTTAAATGGATCAGCCATGGTAAAACCATCAGGTGCTCAGAACCTCGCGCAGCCTGGCTATCTGGCCCCGGCCGCTGCCATCAATAAGGTGGTCGCCAACCCGGATGATGATTCCGACCAGGAGCTCAGGCATCTGGGTTACTTGTAGCTGGACCTTCTTATTCAGCCACCGCGAAAGCCGGCGTTGCAAATCAGTTTCCTCGGCCGCGGCCATCGGCAAGGCGCTGGCAACCTGCACCTTAAGGAGGCCTTCGGCCGCATCCCGTTTAGCTTCCAGAACCTGCGCAATTTTAGCCAAGAGGGCCGCGCGCCGGTTGCGCAGGAGTAAACTGACAAAGTTGCGGGTCAGCGGCTGCAGCCATGGCGCGGCGATCTTATCCAGCACGGCCTGCTTGGCGTTGACCGGGATAGTCGGATTATCCAGGCAATCCCGCAGCTCCGGCGTGCGCTCAATCAAGGCCGCCAGCCCCTTCAGCTCCTCGACACAGTTGTGCGGCTGCGCTTGTTGTTCGGCCAGCAGCCATAAGGCCCGGCCATAGCGTTCGGCTAACTGGTTGGCGCTCATGCCGGTTTTGTCGTCTCCAATTCGGCAAACACTTGGTCAACCATACTTTGCTGGAGTTTGGTATCCGCCATCTGAGTCACGACTTTTTCGGTAACGCGCAAGGAGATATCGAGCACTTCCTGGCGCAGCTCCTTAATGGCCTTGGCCTTTTCGATGGCGATGATTTCCTCGGCGCGCTTGATGAGCGCCTCGCCCTGTTCGCGGGCGGAGCGGACAATTTCTTCGCGCAACTGCGCGCCCTCGCGGGTGGCCTGGCGCAACAGCTCCTGGCTCTGGTCGGTCAGCTTGGCCATCTGCTCGGCGTAAGCTTTTTGCTGCTCCTCCATCTCCCGCCGGGCATCAGCGGCCGCTTGCAGGTCGCCGCGGATTTTATCAATCCGCGCCTGGAAAATAGCCTTGAGCGGCTTGTAGGCGATCAGCCACAGCAAGGTAAGCCCGATCAGGAAAGTGATGAGCTGCGCGATAATTAAAGGCAGATCAATGTGCAGCATAGCTGATTATGTGGCCGCCAAAGGCGGCCACTGTTTTATGTAGCCGCGGCGGTAACGCCGTGGCCATTGGATGAATCCACGCCCTCACGGGCGCGGCTACACCGGATTGTCCAGCGTATAGGCGGATCCGCCTCTGGCGGAAATTTTTATACGGTTATTTGGTTGCCGCGGGCGCCTCCGGCGCTTCTTTCTGCAGGCCGTCCAGTTCGCCCTGCAATTTCAGTTCCTTGATCTTGAGCTCCAGCACTTTGACCTTGGATTGCATTTCCACCTGTTCCTTGGCGCCGGCGGTATAGGGATTGGCAAACAGCAGCAACAACATGATAACGAGCGCGTAAATAGCCAGCGACTCGATGAAAGCCAGGCCGATAATCAGGTTGGTGCCGATTGTGCCGGAAGCTTCCGGTTGGCGCGAAATGCCCTGCATGGCGCCGTTAACGGCCAGACCCTGGGCTATCCCCGTACACAGCGTGGCCGCGGCCATGCCGAAGCCCGCCACCAGAACCGAAGTTGTCAGGATATCCATAGCATTCTTCCTCCTTGATTAAGGTTTTAATGTTTTTCAAACGCACTGCCGATATAGGTCATGGCCAGCGCCGTAAAGACCAGCGCTTGCACGAAACCGACCAGCACACCCAGCAGCATAATGCCCGGCCGCAACAGGAAAGGCACGATCGCCAACAGCTTGATCACGATACCGTGCGAGAAAAAGAAGAGGGTCAGCAAATAGACCAGCACGCCCAGCATGATTTCCTTGGCCAGCATATTGCCGAATAACCGCATGGTCAAAGAGAGCGGACGGGTAAATACTTCCAGGCCGCGGATGATGATAAAAATTGGCGCCAGGTAGTATGGCGGCCCGCAAAAGTGCTTGCAGTAACCGGCCAGGCCGCGCACACGAACATTGGTAATTTCGGCGGCGCCCGCGACGACCAACGCCATGGCCGCATTGATGTTCACATTCGTGGTCGGCGAGACGAAACCCGGAATCAGCCCGATCAGATTGGAGCACAAAATGAAAAGAAACAGCGTGGCAAACAGGGGCACAAACCGCGGTCCTTCCGGACCGGCAATCTGCCGGCTTAAAGAAGTGACGTATTCCAGAGCCGTCTCCAGCGCATTCTGTAAGCGGCCTGGTTCCAGCGCCACCCGGCGCGCGACGAGCAAGGCTACTACGATCAGGAACCCCATGATAAACCAGGCCGTCAGCAGGACCGCCGGCACAGGAAACTTCGGAACAAAAAAGCTCCACAGTCCCTCTAATAGGTTCGGACTTTCCAATCCTTCCATGAAAACACTTTCCGCGCGCCCTCGGAACGCTATACATGGCGACAATAATGTTACGGTATTGTATGGTAGGGCGCTTTCGCCGAAAGCGCCGCGGACGGCTCGGCGAGCCGTCCCTACCAAGGAATTATGCTGCGTTATTTATGACGCTCCGTATAATGCTCATCAACAGCCGCAGCCCCGTTTACGGCTCATCAACGGCAGCAGCACCGTAAGCAGCAGGAGCACGGCCAAGGCGCTCACCGCTACGGTCGTTTCACCCAACCGGACAGTTCCCAGGATCACCACGGCGATCAGCGTATAGCGCAGCAAATAACTGCCGATAACCGTCAGAATCGCCTGCCACCGTTTCTGGCCAATTAAAACACGGCGCACACCCAGACGCAATATCAGAACATTAAGCACACCCAAGACGGCGCCCACGCCGACACCAGAGGCTATGGCGGAAACCATATTCACCAGATCGCCTTCCTGCGCTTCTCCTTAAGATAATCCTATTTGGTAGTCAGCCACAATGCCATCGCCAAAAAACCGGGCAAAGTTAGCGGCCTTGCGCCCGATGGTCAAGGCCAAATCTGCAGCTATAGCCTGATCCGGCTGGCCGGCGCTAATCGTCGGCTGCGCGCCGTGCTGAACGCATACGGTACACGGCGGAGAAAATGTTGAAAAAGCCGGCAAAAATGCCCAAGAGCAGACACAGGATCGTAAGCAATGGCGAGGTCTCAAGCCAGCGATCCAGGTTATAGCCGAGGAGCAAGCCCAAAAAGGTGCTGGCCACCAGGGTAAAGCCCAGCGACCCTACCGTTGCCAAACCTTGCCAGGGAGTTCTATCCGCCATCTCCGCCCCTCAAGCGCGTCTCAAGCCATCTCACCCGGCCGGCGCATTTGGCGGTTTCTTTTCATCGGCGGTTTCGCTTTCCTCGCGTCCCTTGCGGAACTCGCGCATACTTCGGCCCAGCGAGCGCGCCAGCTCCGGCAGCCGCTTAGCGCCAAAGAGCAACATAATGATCGCCACTATCAGAACAACTTCCTGCCAGCCTACATGCATAGCTCCCTTCCTTTCGCTTTACCCAGTTAGAGACAGCGTTTATTGAGTCTTTCCCCGGCGAATGCGTTCCTTTTCTTCCTCGGCGCGTGCCCTTGCTTTTTCCAGGGCCAGGCGCTGCTCGGCCTTAATCTGCTCGACTTTCTCCGGATTGTCGAGCGCTTTGGTCAAACGATCATTACCAAGTATTTCCAACTCTGCTATTCTTGCCTTCGTTTTGCGATCAACTTCCGCCAAGGCGGCTTTCTGCGCGTCGGTCAGCTTGGCCGCTGTTCCCGCGCGCTTTTCCAGGCCTTCCATCGCCAGTTCAAAGGCGCTCTTCAACGGTTTGTCGGTTGCCATCAGGAACTTCCTTCCGCAATCCCTCAGTCTTGTGGAGGCAACAGGTAGGGCGCGTTCGTCCAGCCTTCGCAGCCAGTAGGCTTACTACGGCGGAGTAGGCCCGAACGCGCCGCGGACGGCTCGGCGAGCCGTCCCTACCTTCACACGACCACCTCGTAACTGACTGATTACTTCCTTCCGCAGAAAAAGATTGTCTCCAAGCTGGTGGTGCATTTAACTTAAAGCCATGAGCGCAAGCAGTCAAGACGAGTTTTTCATGGCGCAGGCCTTGCAGCAGGCGCAAAAAGCCGCCGAGGCCGGCGAAACGCCGGTGGGCGCCATCATTGTTTTGCGCGGGCGGCAGGTCATCGGCCGCGCGCATAACCAGGTGGAATTGCTTAAAGACCCGACGGCCCACGCCGAAATGATTGCCATCACCCAGGCGGCCGCGGCCGTCGGCGACTGGCGCCTTACGGAAACCGTTCTTTATGTCACCAAAGAGCCTTGCCCCATGTGCGCGGGCGCGATCGTCCTGGCGCGCATCCCCAAAGTCGTGTTCGGGGCCAGCGATCCGCAGCACGCCGGCGTGCTGGACGCCCGCGAAGTCATCGGCGGCGTGCTGGCCGCGGAATGCCGGCAACTCTTGCAGGATTTTTTTCAGCTCGTCCGCCGCGAGAAGCAGTCTGAGAGTCCGGACGCAATCGGCTGAAGCCGGCTTCAACGCTCCACCAGAGTCTCGTCAATCTTCAGGCCGAAATGGCGGCCGCCGGCTTCCAGGTGCGCCAGGACTTTGTCCCCCGGTTTCAGCCGCGCGACCGAAACCGGCTTGCCATCGGGCGTGACCAGGTTGATGGTTTCCGCGTTCTGCAGGTAGATGGAAAGCTCGCGGCCGTTCACTTCGGCAAAGACAAGCAGCATGGGCCGCCTTTCGACCTTGCAGCGCCCGATGTTGGCAATCGTGGTCTGGCCGCGGCTGTCTACCACCAGCACATCATCGCCGGTGCGCAGGTCGGATAAATAGGCGGTCTTATTGCCGGGCCGCAGGAGATAAGCATGCACGGCGCTGGCGTTCACCCGGAACGGCCGGGCCGCCACATACGGATTTTCCAGGCTTTCCGAATGCACCAGGAAGAAAGCGCTGCTGGTATTGCCTACCAGCATCCCCTGCCCTATGGTCATGGCCGAGCAGGTGTCAATGCAGACGCGATCACCCATGCCGCTGGGTTCAATGCGGGTAATGGTGGCCGCCACGAGTTCAACCGATGGGGAAAGGCCATGGACCAGCGCGATTACCTTGCGCACCTCGTCCGGCGCGCGCGCGGTAAGGACCACGCCATCCACGCCCTTTTCGAGAACGCCCAGCATTGTGCGGGCCTGTTCGGCCGTCGCTATTTCGGCCATGAGCCGATCACGCTGGGCAAGCAGATTTTCCAGCGGGATAATGGCCCAATCTTTCAAAGCCAACCAGAGAATCACGGCGCGCGGGACGGTCGCCGCCCGCTGTTCGTCGGCTTTTGACGCAATCTCCAGGCGCTGCACATCACGGCCGGGCACGAGGTCGCCATCCGCGGCAACCGTCGTCATGCGTCCCAGGCTTTTTATCTTCGGCGTGACGCCGGCATCCACCACCACGGCATCGGCGCCGCTTTCGATGGCGGCTATGGCCAAAGCCTTATCCCACGGCTGAATTTGCACCCACACCTGTTTCATTATTTTCCCTTCAAGGCGCGGGCGGCCTCGCGGGCGCTGGCGCCCTCGTGAACAATCATGGTGATAGCGGCGATCATCCGGGTGGGCGCGGCGTGCTGGAAGACATTGCGGCCGATGGAGACCCCGGCGGCGCCGGCCTGAATGGCGCCGGCGACCATGTTAAGCAGATCGTCATCTGATTCCATTTTCTCGCCGCCGGCAATCACCACCGGCACGGGGCAACCCTCGATAACCACCGCGAAGCTCTGCGGGCTGCCGGTGTAATTTACCTTGACGATATCGGCGCCCAATTCCGCGCCGACGCGCGCGGCGTGCTTGACGCAGTTCGCATCGAAGTCGTTCTTAATTTTCTCCCCGCGGGTGTACATCATCGCCAGAAGCGGCAGGCCCCAACGCATGCACTCGTGGCTGACCTGGCCGAGTTCCTCAAGCATGATATTGTCGGTAGCCGCGCCCAGGTTGACGTGGATGGAAACGCCGTCGGCGCCGAGTTGCAGCGCCTCTTCCACGGTGCAGACTAGCACTTTGCCGGCCGGGTCGGGCGAGAGCGCCGTGCTGGCCGAAAGATGGACGATCAACCCGATATCCTTGCCCGACTGCCGGTGGCCGGCCTTGACAATGCCTTTATGCACAATAATGGCATTGGCGCCGCCGTTGACCACGTTATCCACGGCCTGCTTCATGTCAATCAACCCGCGGATGGGCCCCACGGTAACGCCATGGTCCATGGGCACAATGACGGTTTTCCCGGTCTTGCGGTTAATAATACGTTCCAGGCGTATGTTCTTGCCGATTATCATGGTGTTTACTCCCCGCGTTTAGTTGACCTGGCCCAAACCGTAGCAAAGATAAAGACCCGCGGCCATAAAAAACATTTTGAACGCCCTGGAAGCCGAACTTGAAAACAGGCCGTTGGTGTTATACATTAGTAAGCCGAGGTCAATGGCATTTGAAATTTTCCGGCCCTCGCTGCGTTCAATTCGCTGTAGCCGTCGGCCTGCCCGCCGTAGCCTCTGGGCGTAGGCGGGACGACAGGCCGACGCTCCCTGGCCGACGCTCGGGCAGGCCGCAAACGCGCCCCTCATGTGGCGCGGCTGCAGAAAGCCAAGTGTTCAAAACCCAAACGAGCCGCAATCACTGGGAACCATGCCCATGAAACCTGAGCGTATCATTAAACATGCTCGCCAACAGTTGTTCCTCGGCCTCGATTTCAGCACTCAGGGGCTTAAATCCACGCTGATTGATCGTGCCGGCCAAGTCAAAGCTGAAATGGCCGTGCAGTTCGATGCCGCCCTGCCGGAGTTCAAGACACGTGGTGGCGTTCATCGTCAGGCCGATGGCTTAACCGTAACGGCCCCGCCCCTCATGTGGGTCGCAGCCTTGGATGTGCTGCTCACGCGGATGCGCAAAGATCGCTGGCCCCTGGCCAGGATTGCGGCTATCTCCGGCTCCGGCCAGCAGCACGGCAGCGTTTATCTCAAGCATGGCGCCCGGGCGGCGCTGGGAACGCTCAATCACCGGCAGGCCCTGCGCGAGCAGTTAGCCGACATTTTTTCATTTGACCGCTCGCCCATCTGGATGGATTCCAGCACTACCCGCCAATGCCGGCAAAGGGATGCCGCGCTGGGTGGCGCGCAGGCTGTGGCCCAACTCACCGGTTCGCGCTCCTACGAGCGTTTCACCGGCAACCAGATCGCCAAGTTTTATGAGCAACACCCCGATCTGTATGCCGCCACCGAACATATTGCCCTGGTCAGCTCATTCGCCGCCTCGCTGCTGATCGGCGACTACGCGCCCCTTGAGCCGGGCGATGGCGCCGGCATGAACTTGATGAATATCCGCACCCGTGACTGGGCAGCCAGCGCTTTGCGCTGCACTGCGCCGGGCCTGGCCAAACGGCTGGGCGCAATCGTGCCCGCGCATCAGGTTATCGGGAACTTAAGCCGATACTTTGTTCAGCGGTATGGCTTCGCGCCGCAAACCACGGTCATCGCTTTTTCAGGGGACAATCCCAATAGCTTGGCCGCGCTGGGTCTGGCGCGTTCTGGAGATATTGCCATCAGCCTGGGCACGAGCGACACGGTCTTCGGCGCGCTCTCCGCGCCCAGGCCATCGGCCAGCGAGGGCCACATTTTTGGGAACCCGATCAATCCGCGCGGCTACATGGTTTTGATCTGCTACAAGAATGGCTCGCTGACCCGCGAATGGGCCCGCGATGAATATGCCCATTCATCCTGGAAGGCTTTTGCCGAGGAGCTGGCCGCAACGCCGCCGGGGAATGGCGGCCGGATCGGATTTTATTTCAAGGAACCGGAAATTACGCCCTTGGCGCTGAAGCCCGGTATTTACCGCTTCGGTCCGAGTAGCCGCCCGGCCTGGTTTACGCGCGCGCAGAATATCCGCGCAGTAGTGGAAGGCCAATTTCTTTCCATGCGGCTCCATAGCGGCAACCTCGGGCTTGAGCCGCATACTCTTCTGGCCACGGGCGGCGCTTCCGTGAACAGTAGCTTGCTGCAGGTTATGGCCGACGTGTTTGGCCGCGAAGTCCTGGTTTCCCGCCAGAGCAACTCAGCTTCGTTGGGTGCCGCCTTACGGGCATTGCACGGTTGGCACTGCTGGCGCGCGCGGAAGTTCGTGCCCTTTGCCAATGTTGCGCAGCCAGCTTCCTCGTTCCGCGCGGCAGCCGAACCCGATCGCTCCAGGCACCGGCTCTATACGGCCCTGTTGCCCCGCTATGCCCAGTTGGAACAAAAAGTTATTTCGTAACTGCTCAGTCAATAGGTTCTAATCAACCATGTTGGGCTTAAGGATAAACAATGGTGATTATTCGCAAACAAAGCCTCGAACGCGACTTCGGAATCCGCACCAGGCGCGGCTGACTCAGTGCGAGAAGGCTAACGTTCGCTCACCTATGAAAAGGGAAACGTTCCATGCCCAGGCGACCGAACATCCTGTATATCTTCACTGACCAGCAAGAAGCAAGAGCGATGAGCTGCGCGGCGAATCGCGACATCCGCACGCCGGCAATTGACTCTATTGCTGAACGAGGCGTCCGTTTCGAGAAAGCGTACTGCACGTTCCCATTGTGCACACCATCGCGGGCCAGCATGTTTACCGGCATGATGCCGCATCAGATCGGGATTGACCGAAACGGCCAGGCGATCGCCGAGGATCGCCGATTAGCCGAGCTAGGCCACGTTCTGAGCAGCAACGGGTATGAATGTGTCTACGGAGGCAAGTGGCATATTCCTGAAATTGCCATCCCGGACGGTCATGGTTTCCGGCGAATTTGCGGATTCACCGATTGGGAGCTGCCTAAACGCTGTGCGGAATTCATTCTACAAGAGCACGCCAAACCGTTCTTCCTTGTCGCCGCATTCGACAACCCGCACAACATCTGTGAGTGGTCCAGAGAGCAGCCTCTCCCCTGGGGCCCCGTGGAGAAAGCTCCTCCGGGAGAATGTCCCGATCTCCCGCCGAATTTCGCCGTCTCAGACTGTGAACCCGAAGCGTTGCGCTGTGAACAACAGGCATTGCCCATGTATCGCGCAAGAGCATTCACGCCGGATGACTGGAGATGCTATCGCTACGCCCACTATCGGTTAGTTGAAAAAGTTGATGCAGGCATTATGACCATCCTCACTGTTCTTCGCAATACAGGACAGGATACGAACACTTTGATTATCTTCTCCAGCGACCACGGCGATGGGATGGGCGCACATCAGTGGAATCAGAAGAGTGCACTCTACGAGGAGTGCACCCGTGTGCCCCTTATCGTTGCCCCTCCCGGTCAGCGCACCCTGGGTCGTACGGACAGTACCCACCTTGTATCGAATGGTCTCGATCTGTATCCGACTATTTGTGACTATGCCGGCGTGCACATGCCGCCGGGACCGCATGGGCTCAGCCTGCGGCCGGTGTTAGAGGCAGAGAGGTCGAACGAGTGGCGCCAGTGCGTGGTTGTCGAGACGCTTTTCGACGGCGGTCTCGGCACGCACGGCCTGATGATGCGAACCGGCAAGTATAAGTATTGCCTCTATTCTTGGGGTAAGTACCGCGAACAACTCTTCGATCTGGAGAATGATCCAGGAGAAATGGTGAATCTGGCTGGAGAAACATCCTGCCAACCGGAGCTGCAACAACACCGAGACATGTTAGCGAGGTGGATAGAAGAAACAGACTATCGGCAGGGGACCCACTATGCACACCCCCGGGTGCGCCCCCTGGTCCCTGGCCAGGAGTACCCTTCAGGAGAAGGAAGAGTTAGAGCTAACAAAGGCATCCATCCGACGCCGTAAACGCTGCGTCCGATACCAGATGTTAAGCTCAAGGATAAACAATGGGATTATTTTCAAACAAAGCCGAGTCGGTTGAGCAGGCGATTGAGCGATTGTTCAAAGAACAGCGAGTTGCCGAGATCGAAACCGAACTGAGGAAGTTTGACCCGGAAAAACTCCGTGGCAAAGAAAAGGATACATGGTATTTTTACTGGGGCGTTGCCGCCTTCCGGCGCGGAGACCGACCGGAGGCTTTCCGAAGATTAGATAAAGCCCATCGCGAGTGTCCCGAATCCGATCAGATCGCCTTCTCGCTTGGCCAGGAATATGAAGCCAAAGCCGACCCGCAAAAGATGGTCAGTCTTTTCAAGGCGTGTTCCTTTCCCAAGATTTCAGCCCAATATGTTCTGGCTGCCTCGCGCTACTGCTACCTGTGGGACCTGCTGGAGGACGGCCAGCGCTTGCTTGACCCGATTCGCGCCGCCTATTTTCAACTCGGGATTGCTGACGACCACTTTGTCTATGTCAGGGGCCTTCCCTTTTTCAGCCAGACCTGGAGCTACCTCCTGTGTTTTTGCGCGCTGCGGAACGACTTCACGGTGATTGAGGATTTTACCAACCAAGCCCGCGCGAAGTTGTCGGACTACGATTTTGATCACCTGGCATCTACGCTCCGGTGCTACCAGGCGCATTCTTTTCAAGAGAAGATCGCAGAACTTGAACGGCATTTGCAGAATGCCGACCAACGCTTCCCGCAGGGCTACTCGAGGACCCAGTTGGCCTGTCTGCGCGCCTTAACCCTCGCCGATCCCGCGCAGGCCGAGGAATGCCTTGCAGAAGTGGCGTTCGCCGACAATGACTTCAAATGGCTGGCGGATGTCATTCTGATCCATCGCGCCCGGCTTGCGGAAAAGACGGGGGAAACCGAACGCGAAGCAGCGCTCGTCGCGGAATTCTTCTCCAGGCAACCGCTGCTCTTCGAACCTGATCACGCGGTGAACTTCGCTTTTCTCGATTACCAGGAGAAACTGAAGCGCAAATACAGAGAATTGAAGAAAGCCCAAGCAGGCACTTGAGGCTATCGTCCCGATGCGCGCTTCGCGCATCGGGACTCAGCCTGAGCCATCACGTTTGCCGAAAGATTGATGGGTATGATTCCATGGACTATTGCGCAGGATTCTCCGGTCATCAGCCCCGGCATGCTCCATCCGCCTTTCGATCAGAAACGTGCCGGCGCAGCACACGTGGTTGAAGTGGAAGATGAATACCGCATGGTCTACTGGGGCAGCGACCCGGAAGGACGGCACTTTATCCTGCGCGCCGATAGCCCGATTGACCACCCGAATCAGTGGCACCCGGTCGGAAAACCCCTGATCGGTCCTCAGCCGGAGACGGCGTTCAATTGCCAAGGCCCAGGATTCCCATTTCTTCTTATGGCGACTGATACCCGCTGGCTCCTCTATTTCACGGCTTGGGGAAGGCGGCCCGACGGAAGGCCACTGAACACAACCGGCGTAGCGGTCTCGGACGACGCCGGAACAAGTTGGCATTACCATGCGGAAAACCCCATCATCTCTCTTGACCGCAGCTACGATGCCCAGGGCACCGGCAGTGTCTGGGTCCTGCGAGAGGGCGACAGGTTCCGAATGTATTACACAGCTATCGGGAGGTACTTTGCAAAGCCTGATGGCGTCGCTACCGGCCACGGCGACACAATTCCGGAGATCGGGATAGCCTATGCCGAGTCGGAGGATGGTATTCGTTGGCACAAGCCCATTGATCATCTGCTGGTCGCTCCGCGGGGTTTTGCCGTGGAGCCGTATGAGTATATCTGCTCAAAACCCTGCATCATTAAACAGCAGGGGAACTACATCATGTGGGTCAACACATTTGGGACGGCCTACCGTGTTCATCGGCTTATCAGCGCAGACGGGTTGCGCTGGCAGTGGGCAGAGCGGTTGGGACCCGATGGCGAAATGGGTATAGGGGCTGCCGGGTGTTTCGATGATAAGCAAAGGTCGTACCAGACCATCATAATCCACCGTGGAGAGTTCCGTTGCTGGTTTACCGGGAATGGTTTTGGGACAACCGGCATGGGATATGCCGTGGCACGGGCGCCTGAGTGCGGCTGTGACGGCAAAGTTCACAGTTTAAGGCGTAACATTCGCCATGAGAGGAGAGGGCAGTGAACGCGGCTTAGCCGGATTTGTGGTCTTTGAGCTTGAAATGAATCCAAGGGCATCGTAGAGTATTCAGCATCCCAAGGGAGAAGACCATGGGAATGATCAATGTCGAGATAGAATTTAAAAATCCGAGTAGACCCAAACTGAAGCCACTGACGGTGCAAGCCCTTGTGGATACAGGAGCCATGACAATCTGCATTCCTGAGCATGTGGCTGTCCAACTTCAACTTGCGGAGATCGAGAAACGAGAGGTCACAACGGCAGATGACCGATCCCACGTTGTGCCTTACGTTGGGCCGATTCAAATCCGGTTCCAGAATAGAACCTGCTTCACCGGCGCCCTCGTAATCGGGGAATCAATCCTCCTCGGAGCAGTCCCCATGGAAGACATGGACCTCGTGATTGCGCCCTCCGGCCGGACGATTACGGTTAATCCGAAGAGCCCCAACATTCCCTCAGCCCTTGTCAAATAGACCGAACAACGCCTTTGTGAGGTGGTTACCCCGTGCATCGTGGCCCAGGTGATTGGCGACGACCCGGCGGACGACAGAATCTTGGAGTGCGCGGCCGAAGCCAAGGCTGATGCCATCGTCTGCGGGGATGCGCACCTGCGGCAGCTACGCGAATGGCGAAGCATCAGAATCATGTCACCGGCAGATTTCATGAAGGCTATTGGCGGCCGGAACAACGTTGCACAGTTCGGCGCTAAACCGCGCCGAAACGTTGGAGGCCATAAGCGGTGATCGTCTTGTTTGCCATAGGATTTTTTATCGGGACTTCACTCCTTTTTTCCGGACTGTTCGGATGGTTCAGGGGCTGGACAACAGAAGTCTGGCTCAGCGGAGATTATTGGATCGTTGAACTCATCTTGCTTGTAGGGTCGTTTCTTCTTGCTGGTCAACTATACACGACACCCACGAGCCGACAGGTAGCCATACTCTTCAAAGAAAGAGCAGTGGCCGCATGGCTTGCCTCGCCTCGTCGCGCATTCTCAGGCGGCATCTTTTCTGGTCTTGTCGGCCCACTTCTTTGTGGCTTACTCATTATGGTAATTCTGGCAGTTTATTCTTGGTTTGCTTTGGACAGTCCATTTGCTTTTTTCAACTGGTAAAGACAAAATGGTTTTCAACAACAGGCTGGTGGTTATTCTCGACCCAGCAAATACCGGCTATCGCCCCGCTGCGCTTCATGGTCGGGCTCAGCCGCATTTGCAATGTTTGATAAAGAAAGGGAAATGAGATGAGAGGCATGTTCGCAACAGTCGTCATCGTCGTGCTGACGGTTTCGTGCTTCGCACAAACCGCCCATCCCAAGTCGGAGGCCACGGATTCAAACGTCATAGCCATTGTCATTGGGAAGAAGATCACCGCCAGGGAAAAGGACAAGCTCAGCGGACTGATCTTCAGCACGCTCCTGCAGCAGTATGCGAAGGAAAACAAGATCGAGCCCACCGAGGTAGAACTGGATGCCTTCGAGACCAAGTTCGAGGAGCAAGAGAAAAAAAACAAAGCCAAGTTCGAGGCAGACCAGGAACAGTTACGGCAGGAGTTGAAATCCACGTCCCTTTCTGATCGGAACCGAAAAGAAAAAGAATCTCAACTGCAAACGATCGAGAGCATTCTGAAATCCACCCGTAAAATAAAGGAAATGACGAAGGGAATGGAAGATCAGATGCGCCCTATGAAACGCCAAATGGCGCAGCAGTTTGTGAAGTCGTGGAAGATCAACAAATCGCTCTACGAGAAATACGGTGGACGGGTGATCTTCCAGCAGGCAGGCGTTGAGCCGCTTGATGCATATCGGGACTTTCTACGGGAACAGGAGAAAAAAGTAACATTCCAGATTCTTGACAAGCAGTATGAATCCGGTTTCTGGCGATACTTCACAAACGACGCTATGCACACCTTCTACAAGAAGGAAGACGGCGCAAAGTTCATCAATACCCCCTGGTGGATGATGGAACAACCACCAGGGGAATGAGAAGGAATTATCAAACTAAGGAGTTCAGGCGACGTAGTTCCCGCGCTTGATTCCTTACGTTCGATGGAACAACAGAAAAGGAGGACTAAATGCAAACTGAACTGAAAAGATTTGCGGTTCTGCGGATGGGAAAGGTGTCGGCCTTGCTGTATGCTTTTCTCACGGTAATCATGTTGCCGTTCATTCTAATCGCAATGCTGCTCAGCCCAAATGGCGGCGCAAGCGTAATCCCCATGCTTATCATTGTGCTCCTCTATCCCCTACTTGGTTTCGTGGGCGGTGTCATTATGGCGGCACTCTACAATCTTGCGGCCAAGTGGGTTGGAGGCATCCGCTTCACCCTGGATCAATCGGAATAGGCCGGTCACACAAGCCTATTTCAGCACGATGTGATCGGGAACAATCACCGGATACTTCTGGCGCTGGACCCAATACTCGCGGCCGCTGATGACCAGGTGGCGGTGCAGTAAAGCCTTTAATTGCTCCTGATTGCCTTTGATAAAGTAAATGGTTTCGGACTCTTTGCCGCTTTCATCGTAAGAGACCAGCCGGAAGTCGCTGGGCGCGCGCATAAGAAAATTTTTACGGCGCAGAACGCCTTCCACCTGCCGCAAGCGCCCCTGTTCCTTGAGCGGATCCAAAGTCAGACCCGGCGGCACAAAGGCCGCCGTCGGCGCCGGGGCGGCAATCCTGGTTTCCTGCTTTGGCGTGCCCGATTCAGCCGTCGGCGGTAACGCCGGTTCACCGTCATGGATTTTGGCCACATCCAGTTTGGCCGGCTGCAACTCCGTGGCGGGTATCTCCTCGACCAACGACCGCGCAATCCACACGGAGCAAACCGCGGGTGGAGCAATTTTTATCCAGTCGGCATGGCTGCCGCGTCGTTCAACGGCCTGGCCATCGGCCAATTGGCCCACGACACTGAAGTTGATGCCGGGTCCGGCGCGCACGTTAACCTTCTGGCGGCAGTTGATGAGGCCCTCTTTGACGTAATCGCCCAGCACCCACACCTCCGCGTTAGTGGGCGCGACAACTTCAACCCAGTCTTCGCCGATCGTTCTGGCCAGCAGCACATCGTTTTCGGAAACCTGGCCGACAATTTCCGCCGTAGCCAGCGCCTTGGCCCGCAGGTTGCAGTTGTTTTTTAAAACCTTCACGCGGACGCAAGTTTCCAATTGCGCCGCACCGGTCAGGACCAGGCCAAGAATTGTCATGATTATAACGGTGATCTTCATAAAAATATCTCCTCGTGCGTTAAACCTATCAAAAGAACTATTCCGCCGCCAGCGTATTTCCGCCAAGATATTTTCACCAAGCCCGCAGTTTCAGGAAGCGAACTTAGCCAGGTACCCGGCCAGCGCCGGATGGGCCAAGCGCGTTGCGATCTCCCGCCAGACGGCGCCGGCGCCCGGAGGAGTTAAATCCGGCTCAAACCCGAAATTGAGATAGAGGGCAATAGCGCCCGTTCGGGCGGATGTGGTTACCAGGTAACAACGCTCGTGCCACTGCGCCAGACGATTCAAAGCATAGGCCAGCGCCGCCTTGCCGAGACCGCGGCCC
>JACPGM010000090.1 GCA_016188985.1 Lentisphaerota bacterium
CAGTTTGCGGAAAGAGCTGATAAACACATTGGTTGATAACTTGGCAAAGTAGCGGGGCTGGAGCGATGCAATCGCGAGCGGTTCAGGAACGTAACGGCCTAACGCGCCCCGCGCGGCCAGGAGCAGAGCCTGCTCGCTGCGCCCGCTTAAGCCCGAACCCTCGCTGCTGCCCCAGCCCAGTGCCTGGCCGTCGGCACGGACCAGCAAGGCATGGCATTTAGTCCCGCCAGGATCAAGCGCTAAAATTGCGGCGTCAGCACTCATGCGAGCCGTAAGCATATTTAGCTTGGCCGGCGCCACAAGCGAAAAAAGTGCGTGCCCGGGCATGTCTCGCAAGGAGCTACGATAATACCAGGGACCAGGGGCCAAAACGATTGTTGAAGGAGGACGAAGGCCACAAGTTCCTGGCACAGGAGAAGTCCGCAATAGCCGGATGACCCTGGGCCATTACAAGTGGCCAAGCTTAATGAAAAGTCATAATTGAACCGGGCATGGGAAGGGTGCCCAGAACTAAGGTGCCTTCCGTAGCCTGTGGATTTCCACCGGAACCGTTGGTTACCGAGTAGGCGCCCGGATAAGAGTGATACATTCGCCAGACGGCGATTCGGCCGCCGCCGCCGCCGCCGCCGGTTGCGACGGTGCTGGCTCCGCCAACGGCCCGCAGAAGACCATTCGTGGTTCCGGTAAAGCTGCGGGTGCGAATATAAATGCCACCGCCCGAGCCAGAGCCGTTGTTGGCAGCACCCACTGAGGTGCCATTGGCGCTGATTCTCCCATCCACCGCGACCGTGCTATCCGCTTGAATCCAAGCCAACCCCCCGCCGGTCCCGCCCGCGGAAGTGCTAAAATTGCCGCCACCCGAGCCACACTGCGCCGGAGCGTTTGAATTGCCATAGGGATTACCTGGGCCTGTATACCCACCGGTTCCTCCATAGCCGCCCCCGCCGCGGGAGCCCGCCGAACCCGGTCCAAAACCAGCGGCGCTATTTATGGACATGCCCACATAACCGCCGTCATCGGCATTGATGCCGGCATTGGTAGAAATCGTCAGACTGCCCACATGAAGAAAAACGGAGCCGCCATTGGTTGGATTTGACACGGGGTAGATCCAGCAGGCATTGGCCACAACAAGATTGCTGCCAACTTGGACAAGGGCGCCATAATTATTGGTGGTAGTCTGATTGGTGAATCCGCTGAACACGTAAAGACTTGCGCTGTTAGTCAGGAACAGGTTGCCCCCGCAATCCAGCCGCAGCGTGCCTTGGCTGAACAGGAACCGCTGGTTTAATGAATATTCCTTGAAGTAACCGTTAGCCAGGAAATTGGCGCCACCCAGGTCCAACCGCGCCGAACTGCCGCTGACCAGTAAGTCATTGGTAACCCTGATCTGCATACCCTCAATGGCAAAACGGAACCACGCGCCGGTCACCGCCAGGGTGCTGACGGCAAAGTTGTTGGTCGGCGCCAGCCACTGTCCAGAGTGAGGAATTGTTTCGCCCAGCAGGCGGTTGTCCGGAAAATAGAGTGTTCCCAGGTCAGCGGGATAACTGCCGCCGGTTCCACCACGAGCGGAAAACCTGATTGCAGGCAATGGGTTGGTGGCTTGGGACGCGGGGTTATAAATTATGGCAATGCGCCCGCCGCCGCCGTTGCCGGCGCCGCCGGTGGTGGTTCCGCCATCAACCGATACCGTTCCGTTCGATCCGGAAAGCAGGTCGCAGATAAGATTAATGCCGCCGCCCGAACCGGAGCCGGAATTATTCGCTCCGGAACTATAGCCGTTAGCGGAAATTGCCCCGTTAATTGTTATCGTTTGCGAGGCTTGAACACGCACCAGGCCACCACCGCCGCCGCCAGGTTGACCGGGAAATGTTCCGCCGCCGCTGCCGGGGTCAAGCGGGGTGTTGGTCGAGCCATAGGTCAGTCCGCCGCCGTTGCCAAAGTTTCCCCCAAAGCCGCCGTAGCCGGCGCCGGCGCGGGCCGCGCCTTTTCCCGGGCCAAAACCCGGATTACTGCCGCTTTGTGAGCCGGGAGCATAGCCCAGGCTGTTGGCATCAATCGCCGCGTTGGATGCGATCACCAAGTTGCTCATGGTGAAAAACACCGAGCCGCCGTTGGTTGGATGAGAGACAGGATAAAGCCGGCTGCTTGCGTAGATGAGCAGATCATTGGTGACACTCACGCGAGCGCCATAGCTCGGGTAGCTATCGTTGGTCTGGATGCTATACATATAAAGTTTGCCGCCATTGGTCAGAATCAGGTTCCCGCCCACATTGAGCGCCGGCGGCACAGCGCCGGCATTATAGAAAAGAAGCAAGTTGTAGGTACCGTCTAAATAACTTCCATTGGCCATGTAGGTGTTTGCCCCGATTTCGACCCGCCCGGCGCTGCCGACAACCATCAGGTTATTGGTTACCGTAATGCTGGTGCCATCTTGGAAGAAACGCACCCAGCCATTGCTCACGGTCAGTGTATCGAAGCTGAAGTTCGCGGCGCCAGGCGCCGCCCATTGGCCGGAATGGATGAAAGGCGAAATGAGCAACTGGTTATCGGGAAAGTATAAGGTGCCAAGGTCCGCTGGGTAGCTGCCGCTGGTCTCGCCGGCGGCAGAAATCTGGATAAGCAGGCCAGTCACATTGCTCTGGGCGGCGGAGTCGTAGATTATCGCAATCCGTCCGCCGCCGCCGCAGCCGGCATTTCCGGCGACACTGCCTCCGGCAGCCGAAATCAAACCATTGGTGCCCGAGAGCGTGCGGCAGGTGATATAAATGCTGCCGCCTGAGCCGCCGCCATCGTTGGCGGCGCCATTGGCGCCGTTGGCCCTGATTGTTCCACTGACTGTTACGCTGCCACCGGGAGCCTCGATCAGCACCGCGCCGCCGCCGTCACCGCCGGAAGTTCCACCTCCGCCACTGCCGGGTTCGGTGGGCGCATTGGTTGAGCCATAAGTTGCGCCACCAACGGCGGCATAGTTGCCGCCGCGTCCGCCGTAGCCGCCACCGGCGCGGTTGCCTCCGCCGCCCGGCCCGTACCCGGTGCCGGCTTTGGCGTAACCCTTGCCATTCACATCAATTCGGGCGCCGGTGGCAATAAAAAGGTTCGTGCAGGCAATCCAGACACGGTTGGACATCTGGCTGGTAGTAAAGGCCGCCGGCGTCGTGTTGCTGCCGCCATTGAGATAAACGTTGGTCGCGGTCAGTTTTGTCATCCAGTTTGAGAAGATAAGACCGCCCCCATTCTGGGTGTAAGAACCCAGCGTGGCAGTTTCATTGGTCAAATATACTACCCCGGAACCGATGACAACATCATCGCCATTAGACGGTACGCCATTGGTCCACTTGCTGCCGTCAAACCAGTCGCCGCTCGATCCGTTCCAGGCGCAAACCAGCGCTTGGCCGGCCGGAACTATTCCCAGGATTGCGCCGATGACCAGGCACAAGCTCGAGCTCTTAACAATGTTCCATTCAGGCAATATGCTCTGAACTTATAACATTTCGGTCACGCCAGCAACTCGGATTTTAGGATTGGCGCATAGCTGAGCCCCAGATTGTTGTAACCGCAATGCCAGCCGGATCAGGCCGGAGCATTCTGCAGAAACTCCGCCAGGGCTTCCTGCCAGGAGCGGATGGGGCGGTCGAGGATAGCTTGGATTTTGGCCGTGTTGAACCGCGAGTTTTTTGGACGCGTGGCCGGTGTGGGAAACGCCTCGCTGGCGCAGGGCGTGATCTTAGCCGGCAGATTCAGCTCCTGCGCGATTGCCCGGGCCACCTCGAAGCGCGAAGCATAGCCGGTGTTGGCGAAGTGATACAATCCTTCCCGCCGACCGCGAATCAGTCTCTCGATTGCCCCCGCCATGTCCACTGTCCAGGTCGGCGCGCCGACCTGGTCGGCCACGACCTTCAATTCGGCGCCGGTTCGGGCGCGTTCCACGATCTTGGTGATGAAGTTTGCTCCATGGCGGCCATAACTCCATTGCACGCGCATAATGACGTAGGCGCCACCGGCGCGCTGGAGCGCGCGCTCGCCCTCCAGCTTGGAGCGGCCATAAGCGTTAATCGGGCAGGGCGGATCGGTCTCGGTGTAAGGCCGGTCAAGCCGGCCATCGAAAACGAAATCAGTGGAAATGTGGACAACAAACACACCGCGCTCTTTGGCCAGCGTGCCCAGGGCGCCCACGGCCTGGCCGTTCACGGCCAGGGCCGTGGCGAATTGCGTTTCCGCCTGATCCACGTTGGTGAAAGCCGCGCAGTTGACGACAACCTGCGCGCCATCCAGGGCGCGCGCAAGGTCCTTGCTCTTCGTCAAGTCGAACTCCGGCAGGTCCAGCGCCTGGACGGAATAGCCCCCTTGCGCCATCCCCCGCGCCAGATCCGAGCCCAGCATGCCGCGACCGCCCAGGATGGTGATTGCCTCAGACATGGTGCGTGAGCGCTCAGACCTTGGGCGGCCATTGGGCAACCAGGCTGTTGACGTGCGCTAACGAAACGAATGTGCCGGCGTCGCTCCACCAGCCGGTCATGAGATCAAAGCGCAGTTGGCCCTTCCGGATATAAGCATTGTTCACGTCGGTAATTTCCAGCTCGCCGCGCGCACTGGGCCGGCAGGCGCGGATAATGTCGAAGACCTGAGAATCATAAAAGTAGATGCCGGTTACGGCAATGTGCGATTTCGGCGCTTTGGGTTTTTCCTCGATGGCGGCCACGCGGTCGCCGACGACTTCGGCCACGCCGAAGCGCTCCGGGTCGCTGACTTCCTTGCCGATGATCCGCGCCCCTTGCTGCTGGGCTCGGAAGGCGTCGGCATAGGGCTTCATGGCATCCTCAAAAATATTATCGCCCAGGATGACCGCCACGGGAGCGCCGTGCGCAAAGTTTTCGGCCAGGCTCAAGGCCTGAGCGATGCCGCCGGCTTCGTCCTGGACTTTATAGGTGAAGCGGCAGTGGAAGTCGTGGCCGGAACCCAGCAGGTTGACCATATCGCCCATGTGCTCGGTGCCGGTTACGATTAAAATCTCGTCAATACCGGCGCCGATCAGTTTTTCGATCGGGTAATAGATCATGGGCTTCTGCCCGACCGGCAGGAGATGCTTGTTGGTCACCTTGGTCAGCGGCAGCAGCCGCGAGCCCGTGCCGCCGGCCAGAACAATGCCTTTAAGATTCATGTGGTCTCCGCTGGCGCGGCCCGCGCGCCTTTTGGGCTTAATTCAACGTTAAGAGTAACCCCTTATAAGGTGGTAAATGGTAGGGCGGTTTCGCCGAAACCGCCGCGGCGCGCTCGGCGAGCGCGCCCTACCACCCAAGAACTGACGCATTACCGTTAAGAAATTTTCCGCCTACGGAGGACAATGTTGCCACAAAAAAGACATTGATGTATCATATTTGTGAACCCGCCTGCAACGCCTATGGCGTAGCCATTGCGGGCAGGTCTTGTGCTTTTTTGTGGCTAATCATTTTTCCGGTTTATACATAAAATCCTTGGCGATATCACGGAAACAGGGGTTGTGTTGGTCCTTGGCCGATAGCAGCGGCTTGGCGGTTGGCCAGGGAATGGCCAGGTCCGGGTCGTTCCAGATAATTCCTTTTTCGCCCGCCGGATAGTAATAATCCGTGCAGTAATACAGAAATTCGGCCTCGGCGCTGAGCACGCAGAAACCGTGGGCAAACCCGGCCGGCACGTAAAGCTGTTTGCGGTTTTGCGCGGAGAGAGTTTCACTCACCCAGCGGCCAAAAGTCGGCGAGCCCCATCGGATATCCACCACCACGTCAAAGACTTCGCCGCGCAGGACCCGCACCAGTTTGGCCTGTGGATGACCGATCTGGTAATGCAGTCCGCGCAGAACATGCCGGATGGACTGAGAATGATTGATCTGGACGAAATCCGCCCTCAGACCTTGCGCGGCGAAAACATCGCGCCGGTAGCTTTCCATAAAAAAACC
This sequence comes from Lentisphaerota bacterium, assembly GCA_016188985.1. Lineage (GTDB taxonomy): Bacteria > Verrucomicrobiota > Kiritimatiellia > JAAZAB01 > JAAZAB01 > VSJD01. The sequence continues at coordinate 5,936 of JACPGM010000090.1, forward strand.
GCGGGGGTCTTCAAACACCTTCGGTTCAATGACCAATACGTCCTTAATTGCAGTGGGTGTGAAGCGCATGGCGGGCAATTATGTTGCGGAGGAAAGCGCAAGGCAACTATTTTTCGGTCATGACCCAGACGCCCTCCCACGCCGCCGGCGGTTTGGCCAGCAGCTCCTGGCATTTCCGCCCGTAGGCCTCCGCGGGCGGATCATTTTCACGCAGCGCCTCAAAGGCGGCGGCGGCTTCGGCAAAGCGGCCCTGGTAAAAAGCGTCCCGCCCCTGGGCGAACCGGGCAAAATCGCCGGAGCGTCCCGCGAAAGCTTCCGGACTCATAGGCTCAAACACGCGCACCGGTTTTTTGCGGCCAACCACCGCAACCAGCGCAATCTCCCGAGCGGCGATTGCTTTGCCCATGGCGCGCGCGGAAGTTTCCGAGATCAGCGTGTAAGTGCCGAATTGCTTGTTAATTCCTTCCAGCCGCGCGGCCAGGTTGGCGGCGTCGCCCAGGATAGTGTAGTTGAACCGGTTGCGCGAGCCCATGTTGCCCACCACTACCGGGCCGGTGTTAAGCCCGATGCGCATGAACAACGCTTTGCCGATCCGCGCTTGAACGGCCGGGCGCATTGCCGCCAGGGCCGCTTGACAGCGTAGCGCCGCGCGCACGGCGCGCTCGGCATGGTCGGCTTGGCTCAGCGGCGCGTTCCAGAAGGCGATGATGGCATCGCCCTCATACTTGTCCAGCGTGCCGCCTTCCTCTTGAATAATATCCGTCATGGCGGTCAGATACTCATTAAGCAGGGCGGTCAGCTCCTGGGGTTTAAGCCCCTCGGAAATCGTGGTAAAACCTTGCAAGTCGGAGAAGAAAATCGACAGTGTGCGCTCTTCCCCGCCTAGTTGCAGACGATCGGGGTCTTTGACGATCTGTTCAATCACATCCGCGCTCAGGTACTGCTTGAAGGCGCCGCGGAGAAACCGTTTCTGCCGGCCTTCGGTGGCGTAGTTCACCACCACGGCGCCAACGAGCGCAAAGGCGGTTGCCGTTTCCTGAACCAGGAACGGCAACCAGAACCCTTTGATATAAGCAACAACGCCCAGGACAGCCGGAATGGTCAAGGCAATGATAAAGGCAAAACAAGTCTCGCGGGCATTGCGGCAAGACAAAGTTGCCACGCCCCAGAGGATTCCCAGGAAAAGCGTTAGGACGGCCGTGGCCAGAGGCGGCATGTCCCTGAGAGGGTCCCCGGCCAGCAGATTGTCAAGCAAGGTGGCATGCAGCTCCACGCCGGTATAAACCCGGCCCACCGGCGCCGGTCGCAGGTCCAAGAGCCCGGGCGCATTACAACCAACCAATACGTAGCAATCCTTGAAAATCCGCGTGTCGGTAATGGGCGGCGTTTCGCCCGATTGAAGTTTAAGTTCGCTCTGGATCACAGCGGCCGCGCTGACGCGTTGGTGAGTTTGCGATGGCCCGCGGAAACGCATGATCGTGGCGCCATGGCGATCGAGGGGAATACGGCGCAGCCCGAGCCGCAGCCAATCGGGTTCAACCGCCAACTGCTTGTCAGGAGCCGCGGCCAGATAGGCGGCCAAGCCAAGCGCAGGCACGACCTGCTGGTCAAATACGGCAAAGAGACTCAGGCGGCGGAAGATGGCATCGGCATCAGGCCGGGCTTCGACATTGCCCAGCAAAGACGCATTGGTGGCGACCTCCGGAATCGGGAAAGTCGCCCGCGGCATGACCACTCCGGCATGATCAGCGATTGCCAGCCAGGCCGGCAGATTGGCAATTTTTATGGGCGCGGCCGGGATGTTCGTTGGCCAAGCAGTAGTCCGGCCGGTTTCATGGCCGAGAAAAACTGTACTGACGAAGCCGGTGGTCTGGGCAATGGCCGCGCCGAAGGAATGGTCGTCATCGGCGCCATAGGAGGATGGCTCGGTATAGAGCAGATCGAAGACCACGGCCTTGGCGCCTTGCCGGCGGCAAAATTCAAGGAGCGGCCGGTAGACCTCGCGGGGCCACGGCCAGCGCAAGGCCATTTCCTGGTTAACCCAGTCCAGGCTTTGCTGGTCAATGAAGATCAGGCGGATTTTGTCGGTGAACTCGCTGGGCTTGGCCAGGCTGATCACGCGCCAGTCCCAGGTTTTGGCTTCGAACCGGTCCAGGGCGCCCCAGGCCCACAAGCTCAAGGCCAGGGCGGCGGCGGCCAGGCCGATTGCTGATCCTTGAAGTATTTTCTTTGGCATGCGCGCGCCTTGAGCAGGCCTTCGGGTCCGTTCTAAGGCGGCCTTTGGCCGCAACCTATTCTTTTATTGCCTTTCGTTGTCCATCGCAGGGCGAATTTCGTTTGAAAAAGGCGGCGGTGATTCCGGCTCATCTGCGGGTTTCCCGCCCTCGCGCATACACGAGTATAGCGCTTCGCGCGGCGCACCCGCATCTGATCCGGACTGGCCTTGCTTTTTCAAACCCCTCGACAAGCTCGGGGAGCGAAATTCGCCCTGCACCCATGCCACGCAACCACGGCGGTTGCGTGGTCTAAGACTTGAACAACTCCCGATTATACCCAGGCCCACGGCTTGGGAGGCCAAACTGCTCCGCAAAAGCGAGTCATGTTTTTCAGGTCCGTTCTAATTCGTGGCGGACGGCCTTGCCCAGCTTGGCAAGCGTTACCGGCTTGCGCAGATAGGCGCCGGCGCCAAGGGACTGCGCCAGGGCAACGCGAGGCGATTCGGCGTAAGCCGAGATGAGCAGGGCCTTTTGCCTGGGGTTGATGGCCTTCAGTTCCTGGTAGGTTTGAGCGCCGTCCGTGCCGTCGCCCAGGATCATGTCGAGGATTACCAGGTGCGGGAACCGGCTGGTCTGCTTATAGGCGGTAAAAAGCTGGAGCGCCTCTTTGGCGCTGTGCGCGCTTTGCACCGTGTAGCCGAGCTTTTGCAGCAGGCGGGTCATGACTTCGATCTGGAGCTGGTCGTCATCCACGATCAGGATGGTTTCGGTGCCGGTATGGTTTTTTTCCGGCGCGGCGGGCTGCGGCTCCTCGCGGCAAATCGGGAAATAAAGGCTGAAGGCGGCGCCAAGCTCTGCGGTGCTTTTCAGGTCAATAAACCCCTGGTGCTCTTTAACGATGCTTTGCACAATGCTCAAGCCCAGACCGGCGCCACGCCGGCCCTCCGCCTTGCGCGTGGTGAAAAAGGGATCGAAGATCTGGTCGCGAATTTCCGGGGGAATGCCGTGCCCGGTATCGGCCACCGTAACCTTGATGTAATCGCCGGGCAGTATAAGTTCATGGCCCTTGTGGGGTGTTTGCGGGTGGACGTTTTCGGTCTTGAGCGAAAGGGTGCCACCCGTGGTCATCGCTTCGATGGCGTTCTGACACAGATTATTAAGGGCTCTCAGGAGTTGCTGCTGGGAACCTTTCAGGTTGCCCAGGTCCTGGGCCAACGCGAGCTCCAGCTTGATTCCCTTGGATGCCATGGTTTGCGCCAACAGCTTGGCCACCAGTTCGAGGACTGCATTGATATTCAGCACCGTTGGCTCCTCGTAGGCGCGCTGCGATAGCGCGGTGAGTTGCTGGTTGATCGCGGCCATCTGCTGGGCCGCCTTGGCGATGGCCTCCAGGTCCGCGTGCGCCGGCGAATCGGCCGGCAACTTGGCGCGGATAAAGTCGGGGTAGGCTACCAATGGGGTCAGGAGATTGTTGAAATCGTGAGCGATATGACCGGCAATGCTTTCCGCCATCTCAAAGCGCTCGGCCTGGGCCAGCCGGTCGCGGGTCTGTCGCAGCAGTTCTTCGTTCTGTTTGCGCATGGTGATATCGCGGATGAAAAAGCAAAGGTGCTTTTCCGCGCCCAGGAGTTTATGGGTGGCGATCTCGGCGGGAAACAGGGATTCATCCTTGCGGCGGCAATAGGCTTCCTCAATCAGGGTGAACTGCTCGCGATCCAGGTTGTCGCAGATCTGTTGCAGGACGGTTTTGTCGAAACTGTAGACCAACTCGCCGATCGCCAGGCTGCATAGTTCCGCGGGCGCATAGCGGAAAAATTCAGCGGACCGGGCGTTGCCGTCCAGAATCTGTCCCTGCCAGTCCGTAATCAATACGGCATCGTAAATGCTCTCGAGAAATTCCTGGTAAAGCGTGTATTCGGCTTGGCTCAGCTTGGCCCGGATGGCGCCATGCGCCAAATCAGCCGCCTTGGGCTTCGGACTCTCCGAGGGCTCCGCCGCGGCCTGTATTTCGGCCGGCAATTTGATGCGCACCGTTTTGGCTAATTGTCCGCGGTCGGTCATGAATGTTTTCTTTCGCTTGATGGCGGCGGCTGCCGGCTATGGGCGGTAACCGCGCTGGCATTGAAACCGGGATAGCCGCAAAACCAAATCTTGCGCTAATCTCCGTTAGACAGACTGACGCTTTATTACCTGAAAATCGCCTCGCAATCAAGAAGTTTTCTTTAAGCCCCTCGTATTTTTCCGGCGAATTGACAGGAGGGGCCCCGGTCCTTATAGTTATGCTGGATTCTTTTAGGTAAGGAATTAGCCGTCATGGCAACTGCTGCGGGCAAAAGTTTTCAGTATGCGCTGCACGTGCCGTATGCCCATACGGATCAGATGCGCGTGGTTTATTATGCCAATTACCTGGTGTATTTCGAGATGGCCCGCGCCGCCATGCTGCGCGAAGTCGGCCTGCCCTATTCCGAGATGGAAAAAAATGGCCTTTCCTTGCCGGTGATCGAAGCCCATTGTGTCTATAAAGCCCCGGCCCGTTATGATGATGAGCTCAAAGTCGTCAGCCGCTGCGCTTTTCAGGGACCATGCCTGCGCGTCAGCTACGAAGTGTGGCGCGGCCGCACGGTCATCGTGACCGGCTACACTATCCATGTCGGTCTTTCCGCCGAGGGAAAAATCCGGCGCACGCTGCCGGAATTGCGGCGCTTGGTGGAGCAAGAGGGATAGATTGACAATTTTTTCGTAGGGAGATTTCATGATTTTTCCCGGACTGGTTTCAGTCACGTTTCGCAAGCTCAGTCCCGAGGAGATTATCCGGCTGGCCTCCGCCGCCGGCTTAAAGGGCATTGAATGGGGCGGCGATGTTCATGTTCCGCCGGGCCGGAGCGATATTGCCCGCCAGGTGCGGCGCCTCACGCAGGAGGCGGGCTTGCAGCTACCATCCTATGGCTCGTACTATTCGGTTGGCGTGAGCAGCCGCGAAGAGTTTGCGCCCGTTCTTGATACCGCCGGCGAGTTGGGTGTCGGTACCATTCGGATTTGGGCCGGTAATCAGGGTTCCAGCCAGGCGTCAGCAGACTACCGGCAGCGGCTGGCCGACCTGACCCGTCAGCTCGCTGACCAGGCCGCGCGGCGTGAACTTGACTTGGCCTTTGAATTCCACGGCGGCAGCTTGACGGATACGGTGGATTCGACCCTCGCTTTGCTCGCGGCCATCAATCACTCGCGCGTCAAAACCTACTGGCAAGTGCCGGCGGGTATGCCAATCGCGGACTGTGCCGAGGGCCTCAAGCGGGTCTTGAGCGCCCTGGCGAATATTCACGTGGGTTCCTGGAGCAGCGATCGGAAGGAACGCCGGCCGCTGGCCGAGTATGAAGCAGCCTGGCAGCGTTTTCTGAGCATTGCTGTCACAAATCCCGGTGATCGCTTTGCGCTTCTGGAGTTTGTTTGTAACGATGATCCGGCGATGCTCGCGCCAGATGCGGCCGTGCTGAGGAGGCTGTTGGCATTAGCTTCCGATCAGAAGCAACAATAGTTCCGCTGCTCCAGAACGTCCGCCATCCATGCGCGGCGGACACGGAGGTCCGCCCTCCCGGTAATATTTCCGCATGGAGGGCGCGGCTTAAGTCCGCACCGCGGCGGAATTTTATTGGGATGGTCAACCCACAGTAACTAATCCATTACGCCGCCGCTAAAGAAAAACTCGTTTTTTCGGCCGGCTTCTGTCATCATCAGCTTCCGATGAATACGTCCCTGCAGCAATTGCCCCATCCCGGACAACACCGGCTGGCCTTCTGTGGCGATCTGATCGAGTTTACCTTGCGCCTGTCGCCCGCGCAGCGCGGCCGGGCATTTCTGCGCACTAATATCGGCCAGGCCGAAACTGCGCGGCGCGAAATTATCAGCGAAGCTATCGAGCACCAGAAACGTCTGAACGAGGATTGGTTCGATATTCCCATGACCAGTGTGGATGGCTCGCTCTATCGGCTGACCCTGCCCTTGCTTGAGCCCGGTCATTTCGAAGCCAAAGCGTTGTTTCTGCCGGAAGGCGCGAGCCAGCCACAGTGGCCGGAAGGGCCGAACACCGTCATTAATGTCCACCCGGCCGAATATTGTGGCGCTAACATTATCTACAATGCCTTTGTCCGCCAGTTTGGCCAGGAGCACCGCCCCCTGCCGGCGCTACGCCCCGCCCAGGCCGCTGGTATTCAGGTTCTGGAAGGCGGTGGTTACGCCGTGATTCCGCCCTCGGGAACCTTTCGCGACCTGAAGCGCCAGTTGGATTTTATTATTGGCCGCTTGCGCTGCCGCGTAATCATGCTTTTACCAATTCATCCGACGCCAACGGTCTACGGGCGGATGGGGCGTTTTGGCAGTCCGTATGCCGCGCTCGATTTTATGGAGGTGGACCCGGCCTTGGCGGAGTTTGACCCTAAGACCACGCCGCTGGAACAGTTTGGCGAGCTGGTTGATGCCGTTCATGCGCGCGGGGCGCGCCTTTTCCTGGATATCGCCATTAACCACACCGGCTGGGCCGCCAAGCTCCACAGCGAGCATCCGGACTGGCTCCTGCGCGAGAGCGACGGGACCATTCGTTCGCCCCGTGCCTGGGGCGTGGTTTGGTGCGACCTTACCGAACTTGACCACCAGCACGTGGGACTGTGCCATTATCTGGCGAAAGTTTTTCTCACCTGGTGCCGGCGGGGCGTGGACGGGTTCCGTTGTGACGCCGGCTACATGATTCCGGTCCCGGCCTGGGAATTTATTGTGGCCACTGTGCGCCGCGAATTTCCCGACACGCTGTTCCTGCTGGAAGGCTTAGGCGGCAAGATGGAAACCACCACAAGCTTGCTCAATACCGCCAACCTGAACTGGGCCTATTCCGAGCTTTTTCAGAATTACGACCGCGGGCAGATAGATGCCTATCTTCCGGGCGCTATTCAAACTTCGCAGGGCGATGGCATCCTGGTGCACTTCGCGGAGACCCACGACAATAACCGCCTGGCGGCGCGCTCAATTCCCTATGCGCGCATGCGCACGGCGCTCGCCGCGCTCTGCTCCAGCCATGGCGCCTTTGCCTTCGCCAATGGCGTGGAATGGCACGCTACCGAGAAAATTGACGTGCACGGCCGCAGTGCGCTGGCCTGGGGCGCAAGCGAAAACCAGGTTGACCGGATTACGCGCCTGAACTGTCTCTTGCAGAGTCATACGGCCTTTTTCGCGGGGGCAAGCCTGCGCCTGATTCACCAGGGCGCCGGCAACAGCATTGCCCTCCTGCGTCATCAACCGGCAACCGATCATCGCTTCCTGGTGCTGGCCAATTTGGATGACCATGCGCCTCAGCCAGTGGCCTGGAATCCCGCTGAGGCGTTTCCAGCCACACCTGCGCCAATTGATTTGCTTACCGGTCGAACCGTGGCCATTTCATTCGGGGATGGCCTGGCGCGGTTGGAATTAGCGCCGGCTGAAGTTCTATGCCTTAGCCCGGACAGGAACGATTTCGAAACCCTGCTGGCAGAAGAACGCGCCGCTTATGCATGTCCCCCGGACGTCGTGCGCCGCCAACGACTGCGGGCCAAGGCCCTGGAAATTGCAAAGGACTATCGCCGCTTTGCGCCGAGCGGCCTGGAGAAGAGCGATTTTTCCACGGTGGATCCCGACCAACTTGCCAGGCTATTGGCTGAAAATCCTGAGGTTTTTTGCAATTCCCAGGGCGCTCCGGATGCCGCGCCGCGGGTCATTGCCTGGGAATGGCCGCGTGATTTGAAACGGGAGGTTATGATCCCGCCCCATCATTTTCTTTATTTACGCGCGAGCGTGCCATTCCGCGCCCGCATTGTAGAGCGAGAAAAAATTGCCCCGCCGGTCGCGGCGGAGTCCGCGGATAAGAAGCTAACGAGCAAGCACGAGCACTCGCTCGCGGCGGCCGATGGACATCATTTCGTAATGTTCTGCCCGGGTGGCGTTCCCGGTCAAGCGTGTCCGGCTTGGTTAGAGCTTTCTATTTTTGAACCGGAACGCACCAGACATGCAACCGCGCCGCTGCTTTTTCTGCCAGCAGGGGATAGCCTGCGGGTGCCATTGGGTTTCGCGCATAAGGATCTGCGGGACGCAAATGGAATTGTCCTGAGCACCAATGGGCGCGGCGGCATGATGCGCGCGCCGGTAAAGTGGGCTGAGGTGCGCAGCCGTTATGATGCCCTGCTGGCGGGCAACTTGAGCCCGGACTATCCCGAAGACCGGTGCATTATGCTGACGCGCTGCCGCGCCTGGCTGGTATATCAGGGTTATTCCCAGGATATTACCACCGACCGGTTGCAATTCTTCCAGCGCGAAGAAAATTCGGGCTTATGGCGCTTTCGCGTGCCATTTGGCCATGGGCAGCAAGTTTTTCTGGATATCCAGACCGCGATGATTCCGGGGCGGAATGCGGTGCAATTGACTTTCCGCCGGCTGCCGAGCGCTCACGCCCAAAACACCCTGGCCGATGAGCGTGCGGTGCAGTTAATTATCCGTCCGGATATTGAAGACCGTTCCTTTCACGAAGTGACCAAAGCGTTTCTGGGACCGGAGCAGGCTTATCCTGCCGCAGTGCATTCGGATGCCGCCGGGTTTGTCTTTGCGCCGGATGGGGCCCGACAGTTGCGCCTGACTATTTCTTGCGGCGGCTTTCAGCCGGAACCGGAATGGCAATACATGGTTCATTATCCTCTGGAGGCCGAGCGTGGTCAGGAGGCCGCTACCGATCTTTTCAGTCCCGGGTACTTTCGCGCATCCTTGGCCGGCGGGGCCGAAGCGGTGTTGTTAGCGCAAATACTGACCCCGGCGGAAAGCAAGCCGGTTACGCCGGTAACAAACCTCGCGCCGGTCTTGCCGGCGGGCGGAGCCACGCCGGCTGAACCGCTGCTGAAGGTTCTGGAGCAAGCCTTGCGGCAGTTTATCGTTCGGCGCGGCAAGCACAAAACGGTGATTGCCGGTTATCCCTGGTTTCTTGACTGGGGGCGGGACACCCTCATTTGTGCCCGCGGCTTAATTGCCGCCGGCTTGCTGGAGGAGGTCGCGGCCATTCTTAAACAATTCGCGGCTTTTGAGCAGGCCGGCACGTTGCCGAACATGATTTTGGGAGAAGATGCCCGCAACCGCGACTCGTCTGATGCGCCGCTGTGGTTTATTATCGCCTGCGCGGATGCCTGCCGCGCCCGCAGTCGCTACGCTCCAGCGTTGCGGGCGGGCCGCGCCGCTGACCATCAGCACCTGTTAGACCAACGGTGTGGCCAGCGGACGCTGCGCGAGGTCCTGGAATCAATTGTCGCAGGCTACCGCCAGGGCACGCCCAACGGCATTCGGATGGATCCCGAGAGCGGCTTGGTTTTCAGTCCGGCGCATTTTACTTGGATGGACACCAATCATCCGGCCGGCTCGCCCCGCCAAGGCTATCCTATTGAAATTCAGGCGCTCTGGTTTGCGGCGCTGACTTTCCTGGCGGGATTGGACAACCGCAGCGGCGCATACCAGGAACTGGCCGACCAGGTGGGCGGCTCAATCCGTCAGTATTATTGGAACGAATCCCGGGGCTATTTTATTGATTGTCTGCATGCCCGGCAAGGTCAGGGCGCCGCGCGTGCCGTACCGGATGATGCCTTGCGCCCTAACCAGCTTCTGGCGTTGACCTTAGGGGCGGTGACCGACCGCGCTCTGGCGGCGCGCGCGCTCGCCGCCTGCGCGCAACTGCTGGTGCCCGGCGCTATCCGCACGCTGGCCGACTGTCCGGTGGAATTTCCCCAGCCAATAATGCTGGGAGACCGATTGCTTAACGATCCCCTGCGGCCTTACTGGGGTCGCTATGCAGGGGATGAAGATACGCGCCGTAAGCCGGCCTATCATAACGGCACGGCCTGGACTTGGCTTTTCCCCTCATTCTGCGAAGCTTGGGTTCAGGTGCATGGATCGGGTGGACGCCCGGCCGCCTTGGCGTGGCTGGGCAGCAGTATTGTGCTTGTGGATCGTGGTTGCCTGGGCCAGATTCCGGAAATCCTGGATGGCGATTATCCGCATATCCCGCGGGGTTGCGACGCCCAGGCCTGGGGCGTGAGTGAACTGTACCGGGTGCTGAAAAGTCTGAGTTGAAAACTTTTTCTTCACGCGGCGGTAATGATCAGTTGCGAGGTGGTCACGTGAGGGTTCCGCCGGCAGGCGGATCCGCCAGGGTGGAAGGGACGGCTCGGCGAGCCGTCCGCGGTGCGTTCGGCCTGCCCGAGCGTCGGCCAGGGCGAACGCGCTCTACCTCTTGCCTCCCTAAGACTGAGGGGCTCCGTCGCGTCCGTCTTTTCTGCTTGCATTCGGCAAATGGATTGACTACGGTCCGCACCGGACGCTTAGCTCAGTTGGTAGAGCAGCTGACTCTTAATCAGCGGGTCGGGGGTTCGAGTCCCCCAGCGTCTATTTCTGCTGTTAGGCGGTGGCTGGACAAAGACCGTCGGTTTTTATGGGAATTAAGAAATTCTGCTTGCGTTCGGCGAGCTGATTCAATAACAATGTCCCGCGAGCAATTACCTGGCTGGGGGTAGTCGCGACTTATCGAGGGATGCCGATCCTATGGCCAAAATCTTACTGGTTGATGACGAGCCGAGCATTCTAAGCGTCTTGAGCGTGCTGCTTAAGGCCGAAGGCTATGAAGTCGTGCCCTGCGATGGCGGCGAGAAAGCGGTGGAATTGATTAAAAACACGCCGTTCGACCTCATGCTTTCTGATATTCGTATGCGTCCGATTGACGGGATGCAACTGCTCAAACTGGCCGTGGAACACCAGCCGGCGATGGCGGTATTGATGCTTACGGGCTATGGCACGGTGGAAACAGCCGTTGAGTCCTTGAAGCTGGGCGCCTTTGATTATATTACCAAGCCGTTTAAGCTGGACGAACTGCTGATTACGGTCAAACGGGCCTTGGAATATAACAAGGCGCTGAGCGAAAACGTACAGTTAAAAGCGCAGTTGACGGCCCAGTACCAGTTCGAAAATATTGTGGCCGAGAGCCGCAGCATGCGCAATGTGTGTGAAATGATCGAGCGCGTGGCGCCGACCGATACCACTGTTCTGATTTATGGGGAAAGCGGCACGGGCAAGGAACTGGTGGCTAAGGCCATCCATGCCCACAGTGGTCGCAAGGCCAAAAAGTTTTTGCCGCTCAACTGCGCGGCTTTGCCGGAACCGCTCCTGGAATCGGAATTGTTCGGCCATACGAAAGGAGCCTTTACCGGGGCCAGCGCCGACAAGGAAGGCCTCTTTGAGGTGGCCGATCAGGGCACTATCTTTCTGGATGAAATTGATTCCATGCCGCTCAGTATTCAAGCCAAGCTGTTGCGTGTTCTGCAGGACAAGGAAATCCGGCGGGTGGGCGGCAACGAGTCCGTTCAGGTGGATGTCCGGGTTTTAGCTGCCACCAGCACGCGCCTGGAACACTTGATCGAACAGGGCAAATTCCGCGAGGACCTTTATTATCGGTTGAGCGTTATTCCGATTGAAATCAAGCCGTTGCGGGAACGGCCGGAAGATGTTTTGCCGCTGGCTTATCATTTTTTGCGCCAGGAGACCGGAGCCAATAAAACTATCCCAACAGTGGATGCCGAAGTTATTAACCTGTTTGAGCAGTATACTTGGCCGGGTAATGTCCGTGAGCTTGAAAATGCCCTGAAACACGCCCTGACGTTTGCCAAGGATAATATGATCAGTCGCGATTGCCTGCCGGCAAAACTGCTGCAAAGCACCCCTCCGGTTATTGGCGGTCAAAGGAAATTGGACGATTTCCGCGGAAAATCTCTCAAAGCCTTTTTGCGGGTAAAGGAAAAAGAGTACCTCTCACAGGCTCTGGCTTACACTGATGGTGATAAACAAAAGGCAGCCAAAGCCTTGAGAATCAGTTTAGCTACCCTCTATCGCAAGTTGCCGGAGCCAAAAGAGTAGCCTCGCTATTGTAATCTATTAGTCTCTTACAGTCAAAATACACCATTCATATTCTAATTTTTGGGAAAGTAATAATTGGTTTTAGTGGTAAAATCAGTAATTAACTGGTGTTGAAGGAAAGATTAGGGTCTATCGCCATAATAATTTTATAATCCGGAATACATTAGATGTCAGCCGTGTTTACTAAGTTAAAAAGGCATTTAGATAAGTTTTTTTCACTTAAACGGATAATATTTATATAAGTAGCGACATTTTGTCTCGATTAACCGTGCATTTAGTATTTGCTAATGATTGGCTAAGCTTAAATACACTGTAATTAGCTACTGATTTTCAAGGTCGGGTCTCAAATAATTTATTGGGTATGCCAGTTGGCATGGATTTTGCTTGTTATGTAAGGCGGTTAGTAGTACATTGCCAACAATAAATGAAATTTGAAAGGAGGTGACCTGGCGAGAGTTTGCTTAAACAACAGTAACAAACAGTTCGACTTCAATGAAACTGATAAAAGCATCAGGAGATAAGTAGCAATGAAAAAAGGTTTTACATTAGTCGAAATTATGATCGTGGTGGCAATCATCGGGTTGCTGGCTGCGATCGCGATCCCGTCATTCTTGCGGGCACGGGTGACGTCTCAGCAGAATGCCTGCATTAATAACCTGCGTCAGATCGAAGCAGGCAAGGATCAGTATGCGCTGGAAAATGGTTTGACCAACGGACAGGCAATCGCTGCTACTGATACAGCGGCCTTCACGCTTCTGGTGAGCGCCGCAGCGGGGTACATCAAGGGTTTTCCCTTGTGCCCGGCTTCAACTAACATTGCCACGCAACCGCGAACGGCTGCTCTGTCGGCTGCTGACTATGATGTCAACCCGACCGGCAGTAATGTAGCCTGCCTGCGAGTGCCGGCAACGCACATCCTGCCGTAAAGCGACGGAATCGTTTAGCAGAGAGCTCCACCCCGCGCGGGGGTGGAGCTCTTTTTTTGGGTATATGAACATGGCGCTCCGGCGGATGGCACTTGGTTAGCGGATTAATTGCGAAAAATTTATGTGCATGAATGCATTCAAAACCTTGGTGGCAAAAACCCGGACAGTTCGGCGGTATTACCAGGAGCAGCAGGTTAAACGATCTCAGCTATTAGACCTGGTAAACTTAGCGCGGCTTTCTCCTTCGGGCGGCAATTTACAGCCGCTTAAATTCATCTTATCCTGCAATCGCAAGCGCAATGCCCGTATTTTCCCTTGCCTGGCCTGGGCCGGCTATCTCAAGAGCTGGAGTGGTCCGGTTGAAGGCGAGCGCCCGGCCGCCTATATTGTGATTCTGGGCGACACCGTCATTCGGCGGGATTTCGGTTGCGACCATGGGATTGCTGCCCAGAGCATCATGCTGGGCGCCGCCACCATGGGGCTGGGTGGTTGTATGATCGGCTCCATCCAGCGAGAGCGCCTGCGAAAAGCGCTGGCTATTCCGGAAAAATATGAGATTCTGCTGGTGCTGGCTCTGGGCCGACCAAAGGAAAAAGTCGTCCTGGAAACCGTTAAAGATGGCGATATTAAATATTGGCGGGATGCCAGGGGTCGGCATCATGTGCCTAAGCGTTCCTTGCGTGAGCTTGTCCTTAAATAGATTCTACTCGTGAAAATTCTGGCTTTAGCGGCGCACCCGGATGATATTGAGTTCCTGTGCGCCGGCACGCTGGTTCTGCTACAAGAGCGCGGCCATGCGATTGCTTTGGCCACGGTCAACAACGGTTCCTGTGGCTCGGCCACACTGCCGCCGGATGAGATTGTCCGGATCCGCGCCGGCGAGGCCAAAGCCGCCGCTGAGCTGATCGGCGCGACCTACGACTGTATTGGCATCCCGGATCTCGAATCCGTGTTTGATAATTCCACCCGGCGCAAGGTCATAGAGCTAATGCGGCGCGTGCAACCTGATATTGTCTTTACCCATTATCCGGGCGATTATATGGCCGATCATGAGATTGCCGGTCAGTTGGCCCGCGATGCCACTTTTACGGCCACCTTGGGCAATTATACCACTGGCGCGCGTCAGCCCGCGCCGATTCTTAAACGGTTGCCGTATCTTTATTATTTTGCGACGGTCGAAAGCCGGGACCATTTCGGCCAGGATGTGCCATTGGACCTGATCGTGGATATCGGCGCGGTGCTGGACAGGAAAGTGGCCATGTTGTGTTGTCATGCCTCCCAGCGCGAATGGCTGCGGCATGAGCACGGCATTGATGAATACGTGGATTTCATGAAACGGGAGGCAGCCCGACTCGGGAAGCGCCGCGGGTGCGCCTTTGGCGAGGGTTTCCGCCAGCATCGCGGCCATGCCTACCCGCGCGAAGATATTCTGCAAAAGCTGTTAACCCAGGAACCTTGAAGGGAAAGGATCGCAATGAAGTATTCGTTCATGAGCTTTTCGTGTCCGCAGTTAACTTTTATTGAATTGCTGGCTACGGCCAAACGTTTTGGTTATGACGGTGTTGAACCGCGCATAGACGCCGAACACCAGCACGGCGTGGAAACGGCGGCTTCGGCTGCGCAGCGCAAGGAAATAAAAAAACTGTCCTACACCCATGGAATAGCATTGGCCTGCATTGCCACCTCCTGCGTATATGCCGATCCGGAAATTACCAGGCAGAACGTGGAATATACGCTTAAGTGCATTGACCTGGCCGCCGATGTCGGCGCGGAGCGCATCCGGGTATTCGGCGGAACGCTGGCCAAGGGCCAGAAACACTCCGATGCCGTTAAGATTGTGGCCGATGCCTTGCGCAGTGTGGCCGAGCATGCTTTGGCGCGCGGTGTGACCGTCTGCATGGAAACCCATGATTCCTGGTGTCGGCCGGCGGACGTGGCCGCGGTCCTGCACCGCGTGAACCATCCAGCCGTTGCGGCGAACTGGGACATCATGCACCCCGTGCGGGTGCACCAGACGCCGATTGACGAAGCTTTTAATACGCTGAAACCGTGGATTCGCCATCTGCATGTTCATGATGGCAAGCCCGGCAGCACCGACTTGATGCCGATCGGTCAGGGCGGCATTGACCACGAGCGGGCCGTTGAGCTCCTCCTGACCATTCCCTACCAAGGCTATCTCAGTGGGGAGTGGATCAGTTGGAGCATTCCTTACGAGGAGCATTTGCCTCGAGAGCTCGCCACGCTGAAAAGCTATGAACGCGCCGCTGCGGACGCTGCCACGCGGTAGAGCGGTTCTGACGAACCGCGGCTCCACTTGTTGGCCAGGTCGGTGTAGGCGCCGTTCGCCTGCCCAGCCGCCGGCCAGGGATAGAACGGCAAGGTTTAGGCATATAATAACGGGGCGTCGGTTGCCACTCTTGCAGCTCACGTTTCGTATCGGCTGCCGCCAATAAATTCCCTTAATAGCGAGTCAGACGCCACGCAAGTATCGTCCGCGACTTCGCTCAGGGATCCCAGGAAATCATAAATTCGTTTGGCGCGGATGTAAGCGTCCTGCCGGCTGGCCTCCTGGCGGTAGCGGGCAATGGCTTCAGGGAAATACCGGAAGACATGGTGTTTGAGAATGGGAATTTCGTAGGGCAAGGCGCTGTTGACCAGGAAATCGGCCGTAGTGATGAAGGGGATGATGTTTTTCAGTTCGCTGCGCCGGACGTAGTGCCAGTGAGTCAGGGTCGTTTCCGGCCGGGAATTGCGTTGCTCACTGTCGCGGATCATGCGGCGCATGAGGCGATGGTCGGCCCAGCGCATGAAGGCGCCGTCGTGGGCGCGTAACTGGCCGAGCGTCTCAATATAAACCCTGAATTTCTGCTCTGCGGGAATACTCTCCGTCATGTCCCGATACAGCCCGTGCAGGCTGTCCAGCAGCAGGATCTCATCGGCGCCAAGCCGCAGGGGCTCCACGGCGAGCGTGCGCTTGCCGGTCTTGAAATCATAGCGCGGAGCCTGGATAGTCTTGCCGGCCAGCAGGGCGCGCAGGTGCTCATTGATCAACGCCAAGTCGAGGGACTGCGGCGCCTCATAGTCGTGGTCGCCGAATTCGTCCTTGGGATGTTGTTCGAGATCGAAGAAATAATTGTCCACGTTGAGCGCCTTGAATCCTAATCCCCCGCTGGTCAGCCGCTCAACGAGTTTGGCGGTGGTGGTCGTTTTGCCCGAGGACGAGGGCCCGGCAATAATGACCAGCCGGATTAAACCCCGCGCGGACAGAATCTGGCCGGCACACTGATCAAGTTCCTCCTCGTAGCGCCGGTCGGATTCCCGGATCAGCCGGAGGAAATGCCCGCCCGCAATCAAGGCGTTAAGGTTGCTGATTGAATCGCAGCCATGGTCCATGTTCCAGCGCAGGACCTCATAGATTTTTTTGTAAGGAATGTTATCGGCTGCTTCGAAACTATAAGCGCGTGCGGCGCGGGCCTGGGTGCGCTGGTTGCGGTATATGATGTAGGCCCGGGCAATCTTGGGCGCCCCGCGCGTCATGAGGGTTTCTTCGACGATATCCTGAATTTCCTCCACGCTGGGCGCAGCGCCCGCGCCGTAAGCCTCCAGCAGGGAACGTTCAACGTCCTCGGAGAAAGCTTCAGCTTGCGCGCGGTTGCCTTGGCCAAGCGAAGCCATGGCCCGGAAGATTGCGCTGCTGATCCGGTCGCGGTCGTAGGGCACCAGGTTGCCGTCGCGCTTGATAATTTCAAGAATGCCGCCGGCGGATTTCATGCTTGAAAAAGGCTTGGGTTAGGCTTAAACATCAAGCCGGAAGTTAACAGTTTCTCCACGGAATTGCAGCTCCAGAAATCAGTTCGGAAGAAAATGTCCCAAAAGCTGTGAAAAAATTACGGCGGACACGGAGGTCCGCCCTCCATGCCATAAAACATACGGCTTTTTGGGGCATTTTGGAGGGTCGTGCTCCGTCGCGACCGTCTGGGTTCAATTTTTTACACGTTCTAGGCATTACGTCCGGAGAAAATATTATGCCAACCATGACCGCGAGAGAACGGGTGCGGCGTCTGCTGGAGCGGCAGAGCGTTGATCGGGCTTCCTTCACGGAATCGTTCTGGGGCGATACTGTTCGGCACTGGACCCAGCAAGGTTTTCTGAAAAAGGACGAGGATCTTGTCGAGCATTTCCGGATTGAGCTGCGCAACGCCGGGTGGATCAAGTGCGTGGCCAACCTGGATGTTCCGGACACGATTGTTGAGGAAGATGAGGAAACCAAACTGGTGCGCAACGGCAATGGCGCCTTGCTGCGCTGGTGGAAAAATAAATCCGGCACGCCCGAGCACGTGGATTTCCTGGTCAAGGATCGCGCCGGCTGGGAAGAGCACATCAAGCCCTTTCTCAGGCCGGAGCGCCGCCGCGTGGACTTTGAACAATACCGCCAGGTAAAGCAACTGGCGGAGGCTCGCCAGCAGTTTTTCTGCTGGGCCGGGGTTAATGTCTTCGAGCAAATGCACCCGGTTTGCGGCCATGAATATCTGCTCATTGGTATGGCCCTGGACCCCGATTGGGTGCGGGAAATGGTGATAACCTACGCTGACCTGACCATCGCCATGTGGGAAATGCTGTTTGCCGAGGAAGGTTTGCCGGACGGAATCTTCTTTTTCGAGGATATGGGCTTCAAGGGTAAGCCCTTCATGTCGCCGGCCATGTATGAGGAGCTCATTTTCCCGGCGCACCAGCGGACTTGTTCCTGGGCCCACCAGCGGGGGCTGCGGGTGATCATGCACTCCTGCGGTTTTGTCGAGCCGTTTGTGCCGGGCATGATCGCGGCCGGTGTTGACATGCTGCAGGCGATGGAAGTTAAGGCCGGCATGGACATGCTGAGGCTCAACAAGCTGTATGGCGAGAAGCTCGGCTTTATGGGCAATATTGACATTCGTGAAATCATTTCCAATGACCGCGGCCGCATTGACGCCGAACTGCGCAAAAAAATTCTGCCGCTCATGGCGAGCAAAACGCCCTATATCCTGGGCACGGATCATTCCACACCGCCGGAGGTGGACTACGAGACTTTCCTCTATTTCCGCGATCGCGGCCTGGAATTGGCGCAGTATTGATGAATTTCAGCATTTCATGAATACTCCGGATAAAACCGCAGGGAGTGTGGGACTGGTGGAAACGAAACACGTCGCCATCCCCTTGCCGCCGGAAGGATTAGTTCTGGAAAACGGCGTCCGCCTGCCGGAACTGCAAGTGGCCTATGAGAGTTACGGAGAGCTCTCGCCCGCCGGGGACAATGTCATTTACATTTGCCACGCCCTGACCGGCGATGCCCACGTGGCGGGCTACCATGGCGAACCGGGCAAAAAAGTGGGCTGGTGGGACGCCATGGTCGGACCGGGTAAGGGCATTGACACCAACCGGTTCCATGTGATTTGCGCCAATATTCTCGGCGGCTGCATGGGCACGACCGGACCCTGCTCGCGTAATCCGCAGACCGGGCGCCCTTATGGCTCAGCGTTTCCTTCCATTACCACCGGAGATATTGTTCACGTTCAGTATCTTCTCTTGCAGCACCTTGGCATCAAGCGCCTGGCAGCGGTCGTGGGCGGTTCCTTCGGCGGCATGCAGGTTCTGGAATGGGCGCGCCGTTATCCGCAGATGGTGGATAAATGCGTGTGCATCGCTTCGGCCATGAGTCTTTCCGCCCAGGCGCTGGCTTTCGACATTGTCGGCCGCAATGCCATCCTGGCCGACCCGGCCTGGGCCGGCGGCGATTATTATGACAAGGCCGAGACGCCGGCCCAGGGCTTAGCCCAGGCGCGCATGATCGGGCACATCACCTATCTTTCTTCAGAAGACATGAAGCGCAAGTTCGGGCGCGAGAAGAAAGTCCTGCAGGGACCCCTGCCGCGTTTTGCCACGCCGTTCCAGGTGGAAAGCTACCTGGATCACCAGGGCTCCAAATTTGTCGACCGGTTTGATGCCAATAGCTATCTGCACATCACCGAGGCCATGGATGTTTACGACCTGGCCGAAAACGGCGCTGATCCGGCCCAGGCTTTACAGGTGATTGACCGGCGCACCCGGGTCTTGGTGGTGGCGCTGAGTTCTGACTGGCTCTTCCCGCCGGAACAATCCCTGGCCGTAGCCCGCACTCTGGTGCGCGCCGGCAAGCACGTTTCCTATTGCCTGTTGCCGTCCTCTTACGGCCATGATGCCTTTCTGGTTGAAGTGGAACATTTGGCGGATGTGATGCGCGCATTCCTGGAATCAATCATTTGCCCTTGCACCCGGGCGCAAGGGGCCGACCGTTCGGCACCCCGCCGGTTCGGGCCCGCCAAGGCCGCCGGTGAGCTGGATTGGGAAGATTATGACCGTATTGTTGAGCAAATTAGCGCCGGCGCGCGGGTGCTGGACTTAGGTTGCGGCGACGGTGAGTTATTGTGCGAACTCATCGCGCGCAAAACCATCACCGGCCTGGGTATGGATATTGATCTCGGTCATGTCCTTAACGTTCTGCACAAGGGTCTGGATGTGTTTCAGTGCGACCTGGACGCGGGCTTAAGCGTTATCCCCGACCAGGCTTACGATTATGCCGTGCTCAGTCAGACCTTGCAGGTAGTGCGCAAGCCGCGCCTGGTGCTCAACGAAATGTTGCGGGTAGCCCGCGAAGGGATTGTGAGTTTCCCAAATTTCGGAAACTGGCGTCATCGGGGACGCTTGAGCGTTAAGGGGCGGATGCCGATATCCGATACGCTTCCTTTCGAGTGGTATGACACGCCCAATATCCACCTTTTTACCTTGAATGATTTCCGGACACTTTGCCGCAAGGATCATATCCGGATTGTGGAGATCGGCTGCATTCCGCGCGGCTGGGGCGATGTGGTTCTGTTGCGCCTGGGCTGGCGCAACTTGGGGGCGGACCGGGTTCTGATCAGGATTGCGCGGGAATGAAAGCTGCGGCCACAACAAAGCACAAGGAGCATCTTATGAAATCCAAAGAGCATCATCCCGTAAAACTCGCTGAATGGACGAATAAAAAATTACCCGCGGTTGTGGCAACGCTGATGCGCTGCATAAATTGTCAGGTCGGTGTCGGCACCCGGAAATGGTTCAACCTGGCCAGCCAGAAGGCCGTGCGCGCCGTCGTGGATGAGTTCATGAGCATCATGTTTCCCGGCTGTCATGGACCGGCGCCTCTGACCGGAAGCCGCCGGCAGAATCACTACCGGGTCCGCATCAGGGCCGTCGCCGCGCTCCTGGCCAAGCTGGCGGAAAACGCGTTCCGTTACCAGTGCGAAATCGAAAAGTGCGGGGACTGTACCGATTGCCGCGCCAAAGCGGAACAGGCGGTTATAACTTTGATTGAATCCCTGAGCGCCATCCGCGACCTGCTGCAACAGGACATTCAGGCGGCTTATGACGGCGATCCGGCCGCCCGCTCGCTCATGGAAATTGTCCTGAGCTATCCCGGCCTGCAGGCTATTGCCGTTCACCGCATTGCTCACGTGCTCTATCAGCAGGGTGTGCCGCTGATTCCACGGATCATGGCCGAACAGTCGCATTCTAATACGGGCATTGACATTCATCCGGGCGCCCGGATTGGCGGCGGCTTTTTCATTGACCATGGCACCGGCGTGGTGATCGGGGAAACCTGCATCATCGGCCAGAATGTAAAACTATATCAAGGCGTTACCTTGGGCGCGCTCAGTTTTCCAAAGGATGAGCACGGCAACCCCATCAAGGGTGTCAAGCGTCACCCGGAAGTGCGCGATAACGTCACCATTTATGCCGGGGCAACCATCCTGGGCGGCGACACTATTGTCGGCGAAGGCGCCGTGATCGGCGGCAATGTCTGGCTGACCCATTCGGTGCCGCCGGGCGCCAAGGTCTATAACCTGCAGCCCGGTCCCAGCATCCAAATGGATGAATGACCGGCCGCTTAACGCATATGATTGATATTTTTTCTTTGCATTCGGTGTTCGGCGTTCGATGTTGGATGTTCGGCGTTTGCTTTGGTCTTGCGACTGCCCCTGTCCGCGCCGATGGCTTGCCCCTCCTGATCTGTAATGCGCCGGACTACCATTTCGGCGCGCTGAGCAACACGAATGAGGTGCCCCATACCTTCGTGCTGGCCAATGAAGGCGACGCGCCGCTCGCGATTCTACGAGTTCACCCTGATTGCGGTTGCACCCTGGTGCGCCTGGAGCGCGAGGTTATTCCGCCTGGCGATGAGATTACCTTGCCGGTGCGGTTGATCCTCAAGGGTCGCTCCGGCCCCCAGCACAAGCGCATTACCATCGAATCCAATGACCCTGATCAACCGCGATTGATCTTGAGCTTGATCGGGGAAGCCGTGGCCGAGGTGCAATTAAAACCGGATCGGCTTTATTGGGGTAATCTGCGCCGCGACGCGGCAGAAGTTAGAACGGTTGCGGTCGAATTTCACCAGTCGGCTACCGCCCAAATTATGGGCGCCGGGAGTTCCTTGCCGTCTTTTGCCGTTGACTGGGAAACGAATAAGCCCGGCTTGGCTTATACCCTCCGGGTCCGATCAGTTCCACCGCTGGCCCTTGGCCAGTTTGCTTCCGAGGCGTGGCTGGAAACAGATTCTTCCCGCTATCCGCGGCTGACCGTGCCCTTACATGGTCGCGTGGTGGGTGATATTTACACCGTGCCGGAGGAGATTTCTTTGACGGCGCAGCCTGCCCGCCGTAGCAACGTCCTAGACGGCGAAGGCGGGCCCGTGGACAAGCCCGCCCTGAGCTTGTCGAAGGGGCCGCTGCAACGCCTGCTCATGGTCCAAACCAGCCTGCCGCGGCCTTTCACAATTCTCAAGGTAGAGCCGCCCCTGACGAATATGGAAGTCCGCGTTAGTTCGACGCGCCACCGGGGTTACCGTATTGAGTTGCGCAATATTTTCCCTGACCCGGCGCTGGACGGCAAGCTCTTGATGATCACCACCGATTGCGAAACCATGCCGGTGCTCACCGTGCCGTTCCGCCTGACCGAGCCGCGATAGCGTCCAGTTCCACCAGGGCGCCTAACGGCAGCCGGGCTTGCACTGTGCTTCGGACCGGCGGCGGCTCGGCGCGGAAGTAACGTCCGTAGGTCTCGTTAAAGGCGGGATAATCCTTCAGATCGGCTAGGAAGACCGTAACCTTGACGACGTCGCCCAGGCTCAGGCCGGCTTTTTCCAGGATGGCCTTAAGACTCTTCAATACCCGCTCCGTCTGAGGCTTAATGGCGCCCGCGACTAATTTGCCGCTCCGTGGGTCAAGCGCGATAATCCCCTGGACATAGAGTGTGTTGCCGACCTTGATGCCCTGTGAATATCTGGCAACCGGCCGGGGCGCTTTGTCGGTGATAATAGCTTTCTTCTTCATGATTTCAACCTTGTGGTTCTACCATGCGCTAATGAAAAAATTGCTCTTTCGTAGCTGCGCCCGTAAGGGCGTGGATTACTCCGGCAGCCACGGCGTTCCCGCCAGGCGGGTCCGCCTATGGTGGAACCGCCGCGGCTACTTTCAGCCGGTAGTATGCTGCTTGGCTGAAGGCCGGCGAAACAGTGATGGCTTGGATTTAACCAGGCCCTCCCGGCCAATGTCCGCGCGCTTAAGCTTGAGCTTCTCCAGCACTTGATCGGTTGTGCGGAAATGGCATTTGGCCGTTTTCAGCAGTACTTGGGCGCCATGTTTTTTGACCAGCTCTTCGGCCGCGGCCTTGACTTGATCGGATGCGCCCTTGGGAAACGACAGGTTATATTCCTTATGCAGTTTGACCAGGGTGTTGAGGAACGCCGCGCGCGCCAGGATGGAAGCCGCTGCCACCGCCATGTCCGCTTCGGCGTGGTGCCGCTGGACCAACTCGATTCCGCGGCCGCGTCTCATCAGCGCGCGCTTAACCTGTTCCTGGTTGCCGAACTGGTCGGAAATGGCGCGCGGACATTGCGGCGCCTGGGCCAGCAGGTTTTCAATGGCGCGGGCATGGCCCCAGGCCAGCAGGCTGTTGACGCTGCGCAATTGGGCGTAGAGCCGGTTATAGGCTTGCGGACCAATCAGCACGATGCTGAAACGTTTGCCCAGCAGCTTTCTGATATCCCTGGCCAGTTCTTGGGCGCGTAAGTCGCTGGAAATGTTTTTGCTGTCCTTGACGCCCATTGCCAGCATGGCTTTCACCAAGCTGTTGTCCGCGTAGGCGCCGGCAATGACCATCGGGCCGAAGAAATCGCCCTTGCCGCTTTCGTCAATCCCCATGTGCGGCTGGTAGGCTTGCGGATTGAGCATTTCCTCGTAACCCACGCCGACTTGGAGCAGGACCTTGGGCTCCAGCACATAGGTTACAAACTCCTGCGCGGCGCGGCCCTGAATCAGGCATTTGCCGCTCTGGTAAAGAATAATCCGGCAACTGTCGGTCTCCGCCGCGGCCTGGGCATAGGGCACCTCAATCGGGCGATAGTTGCCCCCGCGCAGGGTCTCCATCAGCATAATCTGCTGCGCCTCCGTCAGGGGATAGGTGAACGACGTTCTGAGGGACGGATCCATAATTGTTCCGCAGCGGTGCCTGGTTCAAGTCCGGCAGACTTCCGGCGCTGGCTATTGATATAGTGGTCCCAAGGTGTCGCAGGCGCGGAAATCGTCGCCGCCGAACCGGTCCCATAAGGTCGGCCGGAAAATCTGGTCGGCCGGGACGTTATGCATGTCCACCGGAATCCGCAGCATGGCGTTGAGCGTCAGAAAATCGGCGCCGATCAGGCCGAACGAGTTGCCGTCGTGATTGGGCCCGATGCGGGACATGTATTCGAACGAGGACATGCCGCGCGGCGCCCAGTAGGTTTCCGGCCAGGTGGGGTCCGTAACCCGGCTGACGTGGTCGGCCACTTCCTGCGGCAATTCGATCGTTGCGCCTTCAACCACCGAGCAGGTGAGCTTGTCGCCGACGACATTGTAACGATAGGCGGTTAGGGGGATACCGCCGGGCGTCCGGTAATGGCTGGAGAGTCCATCGCCGGGGAAGTATTCCAGGGCCGCGCGCATATAAGTGGTGCGCTCGGTCGCCGCGCTCGTGAGCTTGTCCTGGAGCGCGCGGTCGGCGCGAATGGCCGCGGCCACGTCCTGGATGGACATGTTTTTGCCGTCCTTGACGAGCGCAATGATGTCCAAAGCGTAGTCCAGAGCGCCGGCGCCCGAATTGCGTTTGTCAATGAAGCCCCGCGGCGCAATTGTGCTGATGTCCTGGCCGGTGGCTTGGCGAATGCTGGCCACGGTCCAGTTGGTGCGGATATCGGCGAATAATTGCGGCAGACCGGTTACCAAATTGGCAACCAGCATGCCAATGCCGTTCTTGGAATCGTTTTCCGTGGCTACTAGGTAAGCCGGCCGGAACCCGTTCCAGTCAAACGAGCTGTTGAGAATGGATTCGGCTACGTCAAAGTTCGGGTAAAGGTCGGTCCATTGCCGCTGGCCCTGGGTGCCGGCCAGGATGGCGTTTGCCCCCTGGGCGCGCTCAACGTCGGCCTGGAATCCCTGCCGCCGCCCGACTTTTCCGTCGGCCAGCTTGGGATTGCCGGCCATCAAGTCGCGGGTGATCATGGTGATGAGCAGGCACAACCGCAAAAGCTTATCGGGCGGGTAGGGGCGCTTACCGGTGCCGAACACGAACCGGAAGTTTTTCTTCATGTATTTGAAAGCGCGCTCAAGTTCATCGTGGTCGTAAAAGCCCTGGTCAATGCGGCCTTTGATGGTCACCATGTCCACCGAGACCGTTCCCAGGCCCAGATAATTAAGCATGATGTTGCGCCGGACATCCGAGCCGATAATGCCCATGGAAACGCCGCCCAGCGACAGGTAGTTTTTGCCGCGCATTTCAGCCACGGCCGCGGCGCAACGCGCAAACCTTAAAAGGCGGTCTTGCACGTAGAGTGGCAGATCGCCGTCCTCAGCTTCCAGGTCGGGGTTGTAGATCGAAAAGATCGGGCGCAGCTTTTCGTCCATGGCTGCGCAAAACGCCTTCAGCCACACCGCCCCGGGCCGGTCGGTCTGGTTAAGGCCATAGGCCGCCTGCAGCCATTCGCTGGAGCCCAGGCCCTGGCAAGCGCTCATGAGTTCGTCGCTGTAAGACCAGGAACGGCTGACCCAGATATTGGCGCTGACTCCTTCGCGCAGGTAGGCCTCCTGGGCCAAAGCGCCGGTGCGCGGGCCGTAGACGATTTCCGGGGGCGCCACCACGCGCACGGGTGTGCCATCGGGCAGTTTCACATGTTCGCGGATCAGCCGGCTCACTTTTTCCACCATCCGCCAGGTGCCCTCCACGTTGCTTTCGTAGGCGCCGGTGCGGCCGTCGGCCACCGGGGTAATGGCGATGGTGGGTACATGGCCGACCAGCGACCGGCCGCAAGGCGCAAAGCCCCGCTTGGTTTTTGATCGCTCGGCAAAATCAATGCGCTCGGTGGCTAAGGACGAGTTCATCTGATCAATCCCTCCTGTAATGTTGCCGGACTCTGGCGATACTCCGTTGCCCTTTATGCAATTTTCCGGGCCTGAAGGCGTCACGATTTTGGCGTAAAGCCTTACTTACGCAGGTGGGTATCCTGTTGTAGGCCCGCATAGTATGCGGGCAATCGCGCCATACCCGTGCTACGTCCAGATAACTTCGCAGGGCAGGCTGTGGCGCGCTACATAAATTTGCACCCACGTAAGGAGTGACGCCTTGGCTCGAAAGATGGTTGACAAGAGCGGCACTTTACCGGCACACTCTGCCAAGTTCAAGGTTTTTTTCATATCTGCTCAGGTCGTAAGAAATGAAACTACAAAAAACGCTAAAGGCGCGAAAATGGGAATAGAAATTGTATTCAATTTAGCGTATTTCGCACCTTTCGTAGTTCCCGCCAGAGGCGGGTCTGCCTAAGGCATGATCCACCTGAGGCGGTTCCGCCACGGGCGGACAGTGTTTTCTCGGATACCTGAGTAGTAACGTTTTTAAAACAAATCATAGGAGCCCTGACATGTTGACGATAGAAACTGTCCCTTACCGCGGCTGGAAAAACAATATCCGCCTGGCCAATGGCCAGGTGGAGCTGATCGTCACGCAGGAGGTCGGGCCGCGGATTATCCGGTTCGGCTTCATCGGCCAAGAGAATATCCTGGGCGAGTTCTCCGAGCAACTGGGCGGCTGCGGCGAGAAGGAATGGCTGATCCGCGGCGGTCATCGTCTCTGGCTGGCACCGGAGGAAAAACCGAAAACTTATGAGTTGGACAACTTGCCAGTGGCAATCCGTAAAATTACCGCTGGCGGCATTCGCGTGGTCCAGCCGCCGGGTAAGCTGGCCCAGGTCGAGAAGACGCTGGAGATTGCCTTGGCCGAACGCCGCAACCAGGTAACCATTCGCCACCACCTGACGAACCGGGGCCGCAAGCCGATTACCCTGGCGCCTTGGGCCCTGACGGTTATGGCGCGCTGCGGCACGGCCATCATTCCACTGCCCGAAAAAATTCCGCATACGGCGCGGCTGACCAGCAACCAGAACTGGACTCTCTGGGGTTACACCGATTTCAGTGATCCGCGCTGGACTTTTTTGTCGCGCTATCTTCTTTTCCGGCATGATCCTAAGCGCGGGCCCAATAAGCTGGGTATTGCGCACCGTGAAGGCTGGGTAGCTTACTGGCTTAAAGGAACGCTCTTTGTCAAATGGTTTGCCTTTAAGGAAGGAGTCACTTACCCGGACCAGGGCGTAAATTTTGAGACCTTTGCCAACGAGCGCATCCTGGAACTGGAAAGCTTGGGTCCCCTGGTTGCGCTCCGCCACGGCCAAACAACAACCCACACCGAAACCTGGGCGCTCCATCGCGCCGTGCCCGAATGCCGCAACGAGACCGCCATTGAAAAATATGTCCACCCGTGTGCCGCTCATTTTAGACGTTAGTTGGTCCATGCGCTTGGTGAAGGGAAACAGTATGCCGATATCACAAGTGCTGCCGCGAACATACGGCCGCGGCGCAACCGACCGTCGCGTCGCGTGAGCCTATACTTGATCAGAACGAGTCGCGTGTTCCAGTATTTCGGCGGGCAGCTCGGCTGGCGGCAGGTACACCATCACGGGTCCATTGATGACGCCGAGGCGCTGGCGCAATACCAGCGGGCCGTCCGCGGGGTTTGACCGGCGCAGGCAGATACAAATACGAACCTCAGGCGGTGAGGGTGATTAACCAGACGCAGGCGCCGAAGAGGAGAATATCCAGAATCAGCGGGAGATCGGTCAGGAGCGTATATTCCGGCTGGTCGCCTTCCGCCCGGCGATAGACCAGGTCCAGGTAGCGGAACACGCCAAAGATGACGAAGGGAATGGTCCAGCTTAAGCGTGTCGTTTGAAACTTGGCTACCGTATCCGGCCACTGGGTATAAATGGCATAGGCGATGATAACCGCGCCGGCCATGACGGCGATCAGCTGATCGAACAGCCGTTCGCTGCTGGCCAACAGGCTCGGCCGCAGCTCACGGAGTTGTTCGGCCGTCACGAGCTGTTTTTCATGCCGGCGCTTGCATAGCGCCAGGAAAAGCGCCATCAGAAAAGTGCAAATGAGCAGCCAGGGCGAGATGCTCACATTAACGGCGAACCCGCCGGCCACCGCCCGCAAAACAAACCCGGCGGCGATAACAAACACGTCCAGCAGCGCCACATGCTTGAGCGCGAAAGTGTAAGCAATCTGCAGCAGCACATAGGCGCCGAGCGTCAGGACGAATCCGGCCCCAACGAACCAGGCGCCGGCCAGGCCGATGCCCAGCAAAACCAGGGCCAGGCCCCACGCCAGCGGCAGGGGAATTGCGCCGGCGGCAATCGGCCGCAAGCGCTTGCCCGGGTGCAAGAGGTCCCGCCCGCGATCAATTATATCGTTAAAAATATAGACGGCGCTGGCGGTAAGGCAAAATATGGCCGCGCCCAGCAGGGCCCAGCCGAACATGAATGGCGAAAGGTGCTGCTGCTTGTCGCCCAGGGCAAAGAAGAACGCCGCCAGCACGACGATATTCTTGGTCCACTGCCGAGGGCGTAGCACTTGCCACAAAGGCCGGAGCGGCAAGGAAGCTTGGCCGGCGGCCGGAGCGGCCGGGGATGCGCGGTCGGTTGCTGACGGCCTATTCATCAGCGATCTGCTCCCGCAGGATGCTCACGCGCGAGGTCGAAATTCTGCATCCGCTGGCGACGGAAGCGCAGGCGCAGCACCATGGCCAGCGCCTCGCGCACGATGGTGGCATTCATCTTGGACTGGCCCGAGCGGCGCTCTTCAAAAATAATTGGTACTTCCACAATGCGGAAACCCAACTTCCAGGCCGTATGGGTCATTTCAATCTGGAACGAGTAGCCGTTGGAGCGGATGCGCTCCAGGTTGACGGCTTCCAGAACCTCGCGGCGAAAACACTTGTAGCCGCTGGTCGGATCGGTGAACGGCAGGCCGGTTACCAGGCGGACATACAGACTGGCCGCCTTGCTCAGGATCAAGCGGTTAAGCGGCCAGTTGATGATGCGGATGCCGCCGACATAGCGCGAACCCAGGATCAGATCGGCTTTTTGCGCCGCCGCAATGAATTTCGGGATCTCGGTGGGGTTGTGTGAAAGATCGGCATCCATCTCGAAGATATAGCCGTAGCGGCGCTCGAGGGCCCATTTGAATCCGGCAATGTAGGCGCGGCCCAGGCCCTGCTTGTCCCGCTTGTGCAGAACGTGTACGCGCTCATCGGTCTGGGCCATGCCGTCGGCCTGCCGGCCGGTCCCATCCGGCGAATTATCGTCCACAAACAGCAGGTGGGCGTCCGGGCAACTCGCGAAAATTGCCGCGGCAATTGCCCGGATATTTTCGGCCTCGTTATAAGTCGGAATGATAACCAGAATATCAGCCATGCCGGCACTTTAAAGGAACCATCCCCGCTTGGCAAGCGTGCTCAGTGCTAATTGCTCAGTGCTAATGCGTAAGGCCTTAGTCTTGTGGGGGCAAGAGGTAGGGCTCGTTCGTCCAGCCTTCGTAGCCAGTAGGCTTACTATGGCGGAGTAGGCCCGAACGCGCCGCGGACGGTCCCGCCAAGGCGGGATTCCGCCTTATGCGGATCCGCCTGTGGTGGAAAACTCGGCGCCACGCCTATGGCGTGGTAAACTTGCTTGCTACGCGCCACGCGTGGCCCCGCCCCGCGGCGGGGAGCCGTCCCTTCCACCCTGGCGGATCCGCCTGCCGGCGGAACCTTCACGCGACCACCTCATAACTGACCCCTTACGCTAATGTGTTCATTCCGCACCACTCTTCGGAGTTGTGCCCATTCGTTTGCCATATTATATTCCCAGCCGAGGAAGTTACCGAGCTTAGTGCTCGAAGGCATAAATCCACTAACGTGAGCGTATTTATGTCTTTGAACACTTAGCAATCATCCATTCCCATGCCCTACCAATTCCGCATCTACGGCGATCCGGTGCTGCGGCAGAAAGCCGAGCTTATTGGCCGCATTGACGGCGCCATTAAAAACCTGGCCGGCGCTATGCTCGCGATCACGAACGAGCGCAAAGGCGTCGGCCTGGCCGCCCAGCAGATCGGCCAGACTATTCAAATCTGCGTGATCAATATTCCCCCGGAGCTGGATACCGCCGCCACCAACGGTCCCCGCCTGAATCCGGAAGTAATCTTCCCGCTGGTTATGATTAATCCTACCCTGAAGACCCGCACGGGTGCTTTCGCGGCCACGGAAGGTTGTCTCAGCGTTCCGGAAATCTGGGCGCCGGTCAATCGCGCCACTGAGGTCACGGTATCCTTTCTTGACCTCCAGGGAATTCCGCGGGAACTCCGCGCGCGCGGCCTGCTGGCCCGCGCCATTCAGCATGAAATTGACCACCTGAACGGCGTCCTGTTCGTAGACCGCATGTCACCCGTCAAGAAAATCAGCCTGGCCGGCAAGCTGCGCCGCCTGCGCCAGGAAACCGAAATCAAGCTCGGTGACACCCGGTAACCATAACCCGGCAAGGCGGCTGACCGCACGGCACACTTTATAAAGTGTGCCCTAACGATTCCGAAGTTGACTATGAACCAGCCTGTCCGCCGGTCGGCGGCGCCGGCACTGGCCCAGACGCCGAAGGTTCGGCCGCCGCTTTTTCCACCACTTCCACTGGAACCGGTCCGTTGTTTGCCTGCGGCTGTTCAACTGGAGCAGCCGGTTTATCGGGACGGTTCGCCCTGCCTTCACTCGCCTGCTTTCCGTTATCTTCTTTCTGCATTCTCAATTCAGCATTCTGCATTTCTTCCGCGGGCGGCGCTTGCCGCCGGAAAAACTCTTCGGCGAGCGCCCGGAAGGCCTCCGCGCCCGTGCCGCGCGGATCGTAAAGAATGATGGGCTGGCCGAAACTGGGAGCCTCGCTCAGGCGCACGGTGCGCGGGATGAGCGTTTCATAGACGCTTGTCCCAAAATGCTTGCGCACTTCTTCGACCACCTGCTGGGCCAGGCGGGTGCGGACGTCAAACATTGTCATAATAATGCCATCGAGCTTCAGTTCACGATTGGCGCCGCCGGCGCTTAACTGCGCGATCATTCCGGTAATCATGCTCAGGCCTTCCAGCGCCAGGTACTCACATTGCACGGGAATGATCAGGGCCTGCGCGGCGGTGAGCGCATTGCAGGTCAAGATGCCCAGGGCCGGCGGGCAATCAATGAAAATATAGTCGTAGCGCGCGGCGGCCCGGATGGGGGCCAGCGCCTTCTGGAAGCAATGCAAATACTGCTCGGCCCGGGCAATCTCCACTTCGGCCCCGGCCAGGTCCAGCTCGGAAGGGATCAGGTCCAGGCGCTCGACTGGCGTTGGCACGATCTGATCGGCCAGTTGGCCTTCCTCGAGCAGCGCGGCATAGGCGCTGCGGCCCGGCTGCTTTTCAACGCCCAGAGCGCTGGTGGCGTTGGCCTGCGGATCGAGATCCACCAGCAACAGCCGCTGGCCGCTTTCCGCCAGGCAGGCCGCCAGGTTAACCGCCGTGGTGGTTTTGCCCACGCCGCCCTTCTGATTGGCGAAGGCTATGACTTTGGTGGCGATCATCTTGGGGAATGGTAAATGTGGGTATGGTTGATGGTCAATGGTTTCCGCCAGAGGCGGATCCGCCTTCGGCGGAAATGGTCAATGGTTGATGGTCAATGAAACGTAAAAAAGTCAATGGTTGATCATACCCATTTTCCGCGCATAGGCAAACAACCCGCCGGCGGCGACCACCGGCCGCACTGCGCCCAAGGATTTCAACTTGAATACCTGTCCGGACTTGCTGTGCCTGAGCTTCTCGCGCTCAAGCTGGATTTCAGCTTCATCACCGGTCTGGAAAACCGTGCGCAGGTTTGTTTCCGCCTCAAAAGGGAAAAGCGCGCCGGTAGCCACGGCATTGCGGAAGAAAATGCGCGCGTAGGATTCCGCCACAATCGCCTGAATGCCGGAGGCCGCCAAGGCTATGGGCGCGTGCTCGCGCGATGAGCCGCACCCGAAATTCCGCCCGGCGATGACGATCTTGTAATCAGCGCGCTTCTTCCCCGGCTTGATAAAGGCCGGATACTCGGCCGGCAAACCGCTCAAGGCCAGCGCGCCCAACTGGCGATATTCCGCCGGAATCGTGGGAACGAGGTTCAGGTGCCGGGCAGGAATGATCTGGTCGGTGTCAATATCGTCGCCGAGAACGTAGACCTTGCCAGCCAGGATTGGTGTAGTATCATTTTGCATAAGGAATAATCAGGAAACATTCAACATCCAACGTTTCTGTAAAACATTTACATAAACACGCGTGGGTCGGTAATCCGTCCTTTCAGCGCCGAGGCCGCCGCCGTCAGGGGCGAGGCCAGGTAAATCTGCGTCGCCTTCGAACCCATCCGGCCGATGAAATTCCGGTTGGTGGTGCTGATGACCACTTCCTTGCCATGTGTGTGGCCGAAAGTATCGGGCGGCCCGCCCAGACAGGCCGCGCATGAGGGCGGGGCAATGTCCAGGCACCCGGCCTTATGGAAGATGCTCGCGAGCGTCTCGCCATTGATCTGCTCTTTCTCCAGGCCGTCGGCCACTTCCTGCGTGGCCGGCACGAGGAAAGTATCCACGCTGACCCGTTTGCCCTGCAGAATCACGGCCGCGGCGATAAAATCCGCCAGCTTGCCGCCGGTGCACGAGCCGATATAAGCCCGATCAATCTTGATATCTTCAAGCTCGCGCGCCAAGGCATAGGCCCCCGGCGAGTGCGGCTTGGCCACGCCGGGCTCGAAGCTAGCAATGTTGTAAGCATAATCTTTGGCGACCGTGCAATCCGGATCGCTCGTCACCGGCGTAAAGGTTTTTTGCGTGCGCGCGCGCACATAAGCTACAGATTTTTCGTCCGGGGCGATGATGCCGTTTTTGGCACCGGCCTCGATGGCCATATTGCAGATGGTCATGCGCTCCTCGATGGAGAGCGCCGCCACGGCCTCGCCACGGAACTCCATGGCGCAATAGTTGGCGCCTTCGACGCCGATATCCCCGATGATGCGCAGGATGATATCCTTGCCCATGATGTAATCGGGTTTAAGCCCATCAAGCGTGAAGCGTAGCGTAGGCGGCGCCTTAAGCAGCAACTTGCCCGTGCCCATGACAAAGGCCGCATCGGTGTTGCCGATGCCGGTGGCGAAGGCGCCCAAGGCGCCATGGGTGCAGGTGTGGGAATCCGTGCCGAAAATCACTTCGCCCGGCCGCACGTGGCCTTCCTGCGGCAGCGCCACGTGGCAAACGCCCTTGTAGTTCGGCGTGCCGGGATCGTAGAAATAGCTCAGGGCCTGTTCGCGGGCAAAGGTTCGCAAGCTTTCCACATTGCGCCGGGCCATTTCGTCCTGGGTAAAGATGAAATGGTCGGGAATGATAACCACCCGTTCGCGGTCCCAGACCTTGGCCTGGCGGCCGAACTCGCGTTGAAAGATGCCGATGGTGCCCGGGCCGCAGATGTCGTGGGTCAAGAGGATATCGGCCTTGACCCAGATATTTTCGCCCGGCGCCACGGCGGCCTTGTCCGCGGCCCGCGCCAGGATTTTTTCGGTAATCGTCATGCTCAAAAAATACATGCCTCCCGATGGCAGAGCAATCTTAAAGTCAGAAGCGAGTGAGATTAAATCTGTTGTTTGGGGTTCGTCCTGATTGTAGTTTGCTCAATTTGTAGCGGCCGGACTTGCGCGTCCCTTCGCGGACGACGAGACCGGCTTCGACCAGGGGCTTGATCAGGTCCATTGCGCCCTGCCGGGAGACGCCCAGGAAGGCCCAAATTTCACGGGGCGCCAGACTCCCGCGCTCGTGAAGAAGCTGTAGCCACTGCTCCTGCCGCGGCCGCAAGGTCAGCTTGTATCCGGCGGATTGAGCCGCGAACTTCTGGATGCGCGTCCAGACGCGCTCAAGGGTAATTTCCAAACCTTCGGCCACATACGATATGTCAAGTATCAGTCAAGTTATTAGTCAACCTCGGCGACTTTAGCGGCGCGACGACGGCCAGGGCCTGCTTGATCCGGCGGGCCAGAGCAGGGCCAAGACCGGGGACGGCGGCAATGGCGCGTTCAGGAGCCCGCTCCAGGCGCGCCACGGAACCGAACTTCCGGAGAAGCGCCTGCTTGCGGGCGAGGCCGATACCGGGAATATCATCCAGTCGGGATTCGCGGATGCGCCGAGCGCGCAATTTCTGATGATAGGCTAACGCAAACCGGTGGGCTTCGTCCCGCAGGCGCTGCAGCACCTTGAGCGCCGGCGAATCGGGGGCTAAGGCCAAAACCCGGCGGCCAAAGAAAATTTTTTCAAAACGCTTGGCCAGAGCGGCCACGGGAGTGTTTTTCAAGCCCAGCACGGCCAGTGCCGCTTCGGCCGCGTGGAGCTGACCAAGACCGCCATCCACGAGCACCAGATCCGGCAGGCACCTGTGTTCCGCAAGCAAGCGCATAAACCGGCGGCGGATGACTTCCGCCAGCATGCGGACATCGTTGGCTGAGTGTAGTGTCTTGATTTGAAACCGGCGGTAGCGCCCTGGCTGGGGAATCCCATCCACCGCCGCGACCAGGCTGCCCACCGCCAGCGTGCCGGAGATATTGGAAACGTCGTAGGCTTCGATCAAATGCGGAGTTTTTGCCAGTCCCAGCGTTGCCGCCAGTTGCCGCGCACCCACCCGGCCGGTTTCGCTCTCCAGGCCGGAGGGCCGGGCAATATGGGCGCGTTGCTTGATCGCCAGGCGCAGGAGGCGCATGGTATCGCGCAGGGCTGCGGCTTTCTCAAAGTTCAGTTCGCTTGCGGCCGCTTCCATGGCCGCTTCCATGGTCTTAAGCTCCTGGGGTCGTTCCCCGCGCAGGAAAGCGCAGGCTTCGTCAACTCTCCCGAGGTATTCGGCGCTCGTCACTTTGCCGATACAGGGCGCGGCACAGAACCGGACGATATCGTTGAGGCAGTGCTTATGATCGGCCGGGGCCGGCATAAGCGGCGCGCAGCGGCGCAAGCCATAATGTTTTTCCACGAACTCCAGCGCTGCGCGCGCCGCGGCTGAGGAGGCGTAAGGCCCGAAGTAGTCCGCGCCATCATTGCGCGCGAAGCGGCACAGGCGGATGCGCGGGAACGGCTGCTTGCGCTCAATGCGTAAAATGGGGAAGCGCTTGTC
Organism: Lentisphaerota bacterium; assembly: GCA_016188985.1. Taxonomy (GTDB): domain Bacteria; phylum Verrucomicrobiota; class Kiritimatiellia; order JAAZAB01; family JAAZAB01; genus VSJD01. The sequence continues at coordinate 40,676 of JACPGM010000090.1, forward strand.
ATCCCGGAAGAGAATATTGTAACGCGGCCGGTAATCCTTGATCAGCTTGCCTTCGGTCAGGATGGCTTCAGCCTCGTTGCGCCGGACGATGATGTCGAGATCAGCAACGCTTTTGACCAGGCCGCGGATTTTGGGATCGGCCCGATTCAAGGCGGCGCGATGGAAATAAGAGCGCACGCGGCTGCGCAGGGAAGCGGCCTTGCCGACATAGATGATCCGGCCGCGCCGGTCGCGCATCAGGTAGCAGCCGGGTTTATCCGGGAGTTCGCGTAACTTGCGTTTGATAGTTTCAGGTAGCATGACCGTAACCATTCATTCAGCGTGCAGAGAATGGCGTGGAGCGTTCCCTGGAAAGTGGGTCCTGGCTTATCTTCCGACATTCTACGCTCTCCGCTCCACGGCTTTATGCCGCAGCCCGGTCCAGAGCTCGCCCAGCTCGGCGCAACGGCAGACAGTCGCCGCCAGGCCATAGACCAGGACGGCGACAACCATACTGATCAGCAACGGCGCGATTTGCCACACGATATCCGGCTGAGCTCTCAGCCAGGACGCTTGCGCCAGGCTCTCATACACCCAGCGCGCGGCCAAAGCCATCAGGGCGGCGGCCGCCGCCATACGGAGCGTGGCGCTGAAAATATTCGGCCAGCCCGGCGAGCCGACTCTCCGATGCACGAGAAAACCCATGATCATGACTTGAACACTCGCGGAAAGTACGCTGGCCAGGGCAATGCCGGCGTGCTTGAGCGGCCACATGAGAATCAGCATCAGGACCACGTTCAAGGCCGTTGCGAGCAGCCCGATTTTCACCGGCGTTTTCATATCCTGCTGGGCGTAAAAGACCGGGATAAACACTTTCAGCAGGCTGAAGACAAGGAGCCCCGGCGCATAGCATTGCAGCGCCAGAGTGGTCATATCGGTTGCCAGAGCTGAAAAGTCGCCGTGCTGGTAGATCAGACGGACGATCGGCTTGGCCAGGACCAGCAGCCCCACGGCGGCCGGCAGCATGACAAACACAAGTTGGCGCAAAGAATTGTTCAGAGTTTCGCGCAGCAGGTCAACTCGCGCCTGAGCCGTGTAGCCGGAGAAGGCCGGCAGCAGGATAGTGCCCAGAGCCGTGGCAAAGATGCCCAGGGGAAAATAAATCAGGCGTTCGGCGTAATACAAATAAGAGGGCGCCCCTTCGCCGATCAGCACGGCGACCACGCGGTTAAGGAGCACGTTAACCTGGGTCACGCCGACGCCGATGATGGCTGCCAGCATTAACTGCCCCACCCGCCGCACGCGCGGGTCGTGGAAATCCATGGTCGGTCTCAGGCGGAAACCGCAGCGGGCCAACTGCGGTAAAAGCATGCCGGCCTGCACCATGCCGGCGACAATAACGCTCCAAGCCACTACAAAAATGCGTCCGACACCCTCGGCGGGCAAGCGGGCACAAATCAGGAACAAGGCCGCGATCATGATCAGGTTCAGGACTACGGGCGCCGCCGCCGGCAGGGCAAAGCGCCGCAAGGCATTGAGCATCGCCGCAAAAAACGCGGTAAGGCATATAAAGAACATATAGGGCAGCATGATCCGCAGGAGCTCCAAGATCAGTTCCAGGCGCGGGCTGAGGCTCAGGCCAATGAGGGCGAGCGAAGCCAGAAGGATTCCTAACGCCACGAGGGCGGCCAGGGTCAGGCTCAAGAACGAAAACATATTGGCGGCAAACTGCCAGACCGTGGAGCGCGGCTGTTTTTCCAGGCTTTCGCTGAAGATCGGCACGAAAGCCGAGGAAAGCGCGCCTTCGCCAAAAAGACCGCGGAAGAGGTTGGGGATGGTGAAGGCTACCACAAAGGCGTCCATGGCCAGAGTGCTGCCGAAAAAAGCGGCAAAAGCCATATCGCGCACCAGGCCGCCGAGGCGGCTCAAGAGGACAAAGAAACCGACCACCCCGGCCGAACGTATGATTTTTTGGTTATCCAAGCGCTATCATCCTCAAGATCGAATCCGACCACGAACTATACAGAGTGTCATAGATAATGCAGCATAACCTCTTGGTAGGGACGGCTCGCCGAGCCGTCCGCCTTCGCGACGCGACAGAGCGCCGCTACGGCGCGACGATGGTCCGCGGCGCTTTCGGCGAAAGCGCCCTACCACACAATGCCGTAACATTATTGTCGCCATGTATAGAACGCGTGCAAGGTAATTGCGTCTCCCTGGGGGCGAGGCCGTTCCCGCGCGACAGGAGCGGGTAAAGAGCCTGGAATCCGGAGTGCACCCCTTATCCTAGCCCTCTCCGAGGGGAGAGGGAATAATTTCAATGCACTGCAGGTCAGCCGCTGGCCGCCGGTGCGGCAGTGGACGCATTGTTCTTACCCGCTTCTTTGGCTGCAGCCCTGGCCGGCGGCGGGGCATAGATGCGTTCCC
>JACPGM010000095.1 GCA_016188985.1 Lentisphaerota bacterium
TTAGTGGTTATTGCCTTCGAGAATAATCATGAAAATTCTGATTGTGGGTGGCGGCGGGCGCGAACATGCGCTCTGCTGGAAGATAGTGCAGGATAAACGGCGGCCTGAGCTTTATTGCGCGCCGGGCAATGCCGGCACGGCCGAACTGGGCGTTAATCTCAATATCGCGGCAGAAGATTTGGACGCCCTCGCCGCCTGGGCCCGCCGCGAAAAGCCGGAACTGACCGTCATCGGGCCCGAGGCGCCCTTGTGCGCAGGGTTAACCGATCGCCTGCAAACGGAAGGTTTGCGCGTCTTCGGACCCAGCCGGGCTGCCGCCCAACTGGAAGGCAGCAAAGTCTTCGCCAAATCGGTCTTGCTTGCCGCCGGCGTACCGACCGCCCAAGCGCAAACTTTCACCGACGCGGAACAGGCCTTGGCCTACGTGCGCGCAGCGGCGTCCCCCTTAGTAATCAAGGCCGATGGTTTGGCCGCCGGCAAGGGCGTGCTCATTTGCTCTACTCAACGCGAAGCCGAAGAAGCCGTCAGGGAAGTCATGGTGCGCCAGGCGTTCGGGACGGCCGGCCGCCAGATTCTGGTGGAGGAATTTCTGGAAGGCGAAGAGGTTTCCATGCTGGCCTTCGTGGACGGCCGCCGGGCGGTGCTGCTGCCCTCGGCGCAGGACCATAAACGGGCCTTAGATGACGATCAGGGCCCGAACACGGGCGGGATGGGCGCTTATTCTCCCGCGCCGATGGAAACCGGAAAATTCCGCCAAATGATTCTGGAAAAGATTTTCAATCCGACCCTGGCGGAACTTAATCGGCGCGGTATTACTTATCAGGGCGTGCTTTATGCGGGCCTGATGGTAACCGCCTCCGGGCCCAAGGTGTTGGAATTCAACTGCCGTTTCGGCGACCCGGAAACGCAGGCGGTACTGCCGCGGCTCGCTGGAGACTTGCTTCCCATCCTGGAAGCCTGTATAAACAAAAACCTGTTGCCGGAGCAGGTGGCGTGCCGGCCGGCGGCGTGCGTGTGCGTGGTCATGGCTGCCGGCGGGTATCCCGGACAATATCGTAAGGGCGATGTCATCAGCGGCCTGAAGGAAGCCACGGCCCTGGATGGAACCATCGTGTTCCAGGCCGGCACCAAATTAGATGGCGAGCGCGTGGTAACCTCCGGCGGTCGCGTGCTGGGCGTCACAGCCTTGGGCCCGACGCTGGCGCAATCAGCGGAAAAAGCTTATCGGGCCGTGGAACGGATTGCTTTCGCCAACGCCCATTTCCGCCGCGATATTGCCGCTAAAGGAATGAAACGAAAGCCGCAAATGAAATCGGCTGGTTAATTCAGGTAGCCGCGGCGGTGACGTCGTGGCCGCTGGAAGAATCCACACCCTCACGGGTGCGGCTACAAACCATAATTGGAATTTATGAAGCTGCGTAAGCCTAGGCCCGAAGTTGGCGTTGTCATGGGCAGTGATTCGGACTGGCCGCTGATGGAGGCCACGGTCAAGACCCTGGCGCGCTTTGGCGTGCCATCCGAAAGCCGGGTGATTTCCGCCCATCGCACGCCGCACCTGGCCCGCGCCTATGCCGCGAGCGCCGCGCGGCGCGGTTTGCGAGTCATTATCGCCGCGGCCGGCGGCGCGGCGCACCTGGCCGGAGTCTTGGCGGCGCATACCGTCTTGCCGGTCATCGGCGTCCCCATCGAGGGCGGCCGTCTTAAGGGACTGGATGCCCTGCTGGCGACGGTGCAGATGCCTGCGGGTGTTCCCGTAGCCACAGTGGCTTTAGGACCAGCCGGCGCGGTCAATGCCGCCATTCTGGCCATCCAGATCCTGGCGCAGCGGCGCTCGGCGCTGACGGTTAAATTGCAACAGTATAAACGGGAATTAGAAGCCAAAGTTCGGAAAGGCAACGCCCAGGTTCAATTACAGATGAGGAAAATTCATGGTTAAATCTATTTTGGGCATAACGCTTCTCATGGTCTCCTTGCTGGAACTGCCGGCAGGACCCGACCAGGAAACCGGTTCGCTGGACAAAGCCACGGCGCCGACGGGTTCGGTAAGCGCGATGATGAGCCGCATTGCCGAAATCGGCGCCATCCTGAAAGAAGGGCGCGTGGTCTATGACCCGGAACTTCTGACCAGGTCTGTACCGGTGGCTGTGGTTCTTGCCTTGGACCTGCAAGGCGCCATTCTTACGAAGGACCAGGCCGAGCGGCGGATGGATGAAGAAAAAGGAATGTTTTATGGGATTGGCTGCAAGTTGCGCCTCAAAGATAAGTGGCCGCAAATCGTGGAGATCAGCAGTAACAGCCCCGCGGCCACAGCCAAGTTAGCCATCAGTAATTTGATTGTCAAAATCGGGAACAAAAGCACGGAAGGCCTGACCGTGACTGAAATTGCCCGGTTGCTTCAGGGTGGCAAAGGCGAGGAACTGGAGCTTACCATCCGCGCCGACGAAAAAGCCACGGAAACCCCGCCGGACCAGGCAAGCGCAGGGCAAGAGCGCGTTGTTAAGCTGGTGCGTTCCCTGATGCAGATGCCGGTCACGGGCACGACCGAAACCTGGCCCCAGGGCATTGGCTACCTGAAGGTCAACGGTCTTTACACCAATTCCGGCGCCGTTATTGCACAGCAATTCGACGAGTGGCGCCATACCAATTGCTTCGGCATTATTCTGGATATCCGCGGCGCCAACGGCATAGACTTGGAATCCGTTGCCGAAATCGGCAGCCTGTTCGCGCGTACGGGCGAAACGCTCTTCGTCCTGCGCAACGGCCTTAATGCCGTCGTGGCGGCTTACCAGGCCAAGGCGCTCAATCCGCTGGATAAGCCGATCATGGTGTTAATTGACCATGACACATCCGGCGCGGCTGAGGCCCTCGCCGGGCTGCTCAGCGTCTTCAAGGGCGCCATGCTGGTCGGCACGCCTACCCGCGGCGACGACCGCCTGCGCGACATAATCCCGCTGGCCGACGGCCGCGTGCTTTATATCGCCACCCGCCGGATTGAGTTGAGCAAAGGCCCGGACTTCTACCGCCAGGGCGTTAGCCCGCATGTGCGCGTGACGGCCACGAATGAGCCGGCCGGCGCTATGAGCAGCACCACCGCCGACGAAGAACCAGATATCTTTGCCGGTATCTCCGAGCAGGAACTCCAAGACCGGGCCCTCATTAAACGCATCGGCGATGACGCGGTGCTGCGGCGCGCCGCCGACATTCTGCTGAGTCTCAAGGCACTGGACTTCAAAGTGCGTTGATATCAATATCAAGTTGAATGCGGCCCGTATAATCTCCTGGCGTCGTCTCGACCACCGTGCCGAGCGGATAATTGACGAAGTCGTGGCCGCCTTGCGCCGAGGCGAGTTGGTTATTGTGCCCACCGATACCGTCTATGGCGTGGCGGCCGATCCCAATGTGCCTGGCGCCATTGAACGCCTTTGCCGAGCCAAACATCGTCCGGACAATAAACCGATTCCGCTACTGGCGGCCGACTGCCGCCAGGTGGAGGCTTGCCAGGTCGAGCTGGGTCCCATCGGGCGGGCCTTGGCGGCGCGTTATTGGCCGGGCGCGCTGACCATGGTGCTGAAAACCGGCAATACTTGGGAAGGCTTTCGTGTGCCCGATCATCCGGCCACGCAGGCTGTTCTCAGGGCTTTTGGTGGCGTATTGCGCGTGACCAGCGCCAATCTGAGCGCTGAGGCGCCGGCGCTGACGGCTGAGGCCGCCGTCAAGGCGCTGGGAACGGCCGTCAGCCTGGTGTTGGATGCGGGAAGAGCGCCGGGCGGTGTGCCGAGCACCGTGATCAAAATCGAGCAAGGCCAATATCAGGTCCTGCGGGAAGGCGCGATTAAAAGCGCGGAGATTGCCGCAGCGGCAGGTAGCTATGAGCAAGCCTAAACTTCAGATTCTATTCGTCTGCACGGGCAACTTGTGCCGGAGCCCAGTGGCGGAATATCTCCTGCGGCACGCCTTGGGTCCGCGGACCCCCTGGCAGGTCAGTTCCGCCGGATTATTTGCCGGCCAAGGGACGCCCGCCAGCCCGCCGGCCATCGAAGTTCTTCAGGAGCGCGGTATCAACCTGCGGCCGCACCGCAGCCGCCAAGTAACCAAAGAAATGGTTGACGCGGCCGCCCTGATTGTGGTAATGACCAGCGAACATCTGGCGGAACTTAAGCGCCGGTTTCCGGAAGCTCAAGACCGGATTTACCTGCTCAAATCATTTTGTTCCGGCGGCGGCGATGACCGCGATGTTCGCGACCCGCTCGGTGGAACGGCGATTGTGTACCGGGCCATCTGCGACGACATCGAGGCAGCCCTGCCCGGCTTGATCTTATACCTGAAATCCTATTCCGACGAACGCGACGCGCCGAAGGATTAACAAGCGGACAACCCGCCTGCATCGGCCTGCCCGCAATGCTACGCATAGCGTTGCAGGCGCGGCTGGGCTGAAGGCACTGCGGGCAGGCCGGCGTAAAGCAAAAAGGGATATATGAAAATAGCCATTGGCGCCGATCACGGCGGTTTTACCCTGAAAGAAGGCCTCAAAAAATTCCTGGCCGAGCAATCAATCCCGGTCGAGGACGTCGGCTGTTTCAACAAAGACCCCGTGGATTATCCGGATATTGCCGCCCAGGTGGCGGCTAAACTTTCGCAAGGCCTGGTTGACCAGGGTATTGTGATTTGTACTACGGGCATCGGGATGAGCATCATGGCCAACAAATTTCCGCGCGTGCGCGCGGCGTTGTGCCTGAATCCCCGCATGGCCAAGATGGCCCGCGCCCACAACAACGCCAATATGCTGGCCTTGGGCGGCGAGCTGCTGAACCTGAACGAAGCCCAGGCAATTCTGGCGGCCTGGTTGCGCGAGGATTTTGATGCCAGCGAACGCCACCAGCGGCGGGTGCGCAAAATCCAGCAACATGCCCGCGACACCGTGGACCCCGTTGATCTCTATGAAACCGACCCCGAAATCTACGCCGTGCTGCGTAATGAGGCCGCGCGCGAGAGCGAAAACCTGGAGCTGATTGCCTCCGAAAATTATGTCAGCCGGTCGGTCCAGGAAGCCGCCGGTTCCCTGCTGACCAACAAATACGCCGAAGGCTATCCGGGCAAACGCTGGTATGACGGCTGCCAATTCGTGGACGAGGCCGAGCGCCTGGCCATTGACCGCGCCAAACAACTCTTCGGCGCCGAGCACGTCAACGTTCAGCCCCATTGCGGCAGTTCGGCCAACCTGGCGGTCTATCTGACCGTACTCAAGCCCGGCGACCGTATGCTGGCCATGGATCCCACCGCCGGCGGGCATCTGACGCATGGCCTGAAAGCCAATGTCTCCGGCCAGCTTTTTGATGTCCGCCACTATGGCGTTGACCGCGACACGGAGCAATTGGATTACGAAGCGATTGCCCGGTTGGCCCGGGAGCATAAACCCAAATTGATCGTGGTGGGCGCCAGCGCTTATCCGCGGCTCATTGACTTCAAACGCTTCCGCAAAATTGCCGATGGCGTTTCAGCCTACTTGATGGCCGATATTGCCCATATCGCCGGCTTGGTCGCCACCGGCCATCATCCCAATCCCGTGCCCTATGCCGAGTTTGTTACCGGCACGACGCATAAGACGCTGCGCGGCCCGCGCGGCGGCTTCATTCTCTGTCAAGCGCGCTTTGCCCAGGATATTGACCGCACAATCTTTCCGGGTCTGCAGGGCGGGCCCTTGATGCACATTATTGCGGCCAAGGCGGTCTGTTTTCAGGAAGCGCTGCAGCCCGCCTTTAAAAAATATCAGGAACAGGTAGTGAGCAATGCCCAGGCCCTGGCCGAGGCCCTGAAGGCCGAAAGCCTACGCATTGTCTCCGGCGGCACTGACACCCACTTGATGCTGGTGGATCTTACGTCGCTGAACGTTACCGGCCGGGATGCCGCCCATGCCCTTGACCAGGCCGGCATCACCGTCAATAAAAACATGATTCCCTTTGACACCAAAAGCCCCTTCATCACCTCGGGCATCCGTGTCGGCACGCCGGCTGTAACCACCCGTGGCATGCGCGCGGCGGAAATGAAGCTGATTGCCGGTTTGCTCGCCAAAGGCCTGCGCAATCTCAATCAGGCCACTACCCTCGCTGCCATCAAACAACAGGTTAAAGCCCTTACCAGCAAGTTTCCCCTGCCGTGAAGCGAACTATTCCGCGAGCACCGCGCCGCTGCTGGGTAACAACATTTAGGAACGAGGGTACGGAGTGCTGAGCTATGGATGCAGTTGTCCACGCGGAAGCATTGACCAGGATTTTCCGCGATTTCTGGCGGCGGCCCAAGGTCTGCGCGGTCAATGCCATTAGTTTCGCGGTCCCGCCGGGAGAAGTCTTTGGCCTGCTCGGCCCGAACGGCTCCGGCAAAACCACCACGCTGCGCATGATTCTCGGCTTGCTGAATCCCACCCGCGGCGCGCTAACCGTCTTCGGGCGCTCGCCCCGCGATGTGGCCGCCAAGGCGCGCCTTGGGTATCTGCCGGAAGAATCCTGCCTTTATCCCTATCTCACGGCCCGCGAAACCCTGAATTTTTACGGCCGGCTCTTTGATTTAAGCTGGCCCAAGCGCCAAGCTCATATTGACCAGCTCCTCGCCATGAGCGCTCTGCAACACGCACAACACCGGCCGGTGGGCGAATTTTCCAGGGGCATGGCCCGCCGCCTCGGCCTGGCCCAGGCGCTCATTAATGATCCCGACCTGATTGTCCTTGATGAGCCAACCGCCGGACTCGATCCTGTCGGCTGCCGTCAAGTTAAGGATTTGATTCTGACCCTGGCCCGGCGCGGAAAAACCGTGATCCTCTCTTCGCACCTGCTGGCCGACGTCGAACATGTCTGCGACCGGGTGGCGATTATGGATAACGGCGCCATCCTGGTCCAGGGCCGCATCCGCGATTTGCTGGAACAATCTGACCGCTGGCGCCTGACCTTGCCCGCCCTCGCCCCCGACCGGCTTGCCAGCGTCCTGCAGGCGCTGCGCCGCGAGACCGGCGCCACCCCGGAGATTGACCATCCGTCTTTGACCCTGGAACAGTTTTTCATTGAAACCATCGGCCAGACCGGACAAGAGAAAACGGCGGCCTACTCCGCCGAAGCAAAGCTTCTGGCTGCGAAGGCCGGGCCCACCGGCGGCGGGCCGGAGCAAGGCGTGGCCGATTTTTTGAGGGAAACCCGTCGTTAATTCGATGATTGGTGATTCGGAAAACGAATTATCGAATCAACGAATCAACGCCCTTTAACCGGTTTTTTGCTGTCATGCTATCCAAAATTCTGGCCATTGCCGGATTAACCATTCGTACGGCGATTCGCTCGCGGGTGTTTGCCCTCCTGCTCGCGCTGGTGGTGATCTCATGCGCGGGATTGCCGCTCATCATCAAAAGCGATGGCACGGTAGCTGGCCAGGCGCAACTGTTCATTCATTACGCGTTTGGTCTGGCCGTGGCGCTGCTATCGCTCGCTGCGGCCTGGTCGGCCGCCGGCGCCGTTTCCTTAGAAGTCTCCGGCCGCCAGATGCACGTGCTCCGAACCAAGCCCGTTCATGCTTTTGAGGTCTGGTTGGGCAAATGGCTGGGACTTCTGACCATCAACCTGGTTATGCTGGCCCTGGCCGGGGGATTGATTTACGCGCTGCTGCGCTGGACTACGCACAGCGCCGTGCTGCCGGCCAATGACCAACAGCGCCTGCGCGAGGAAATCCTGAGGGCCCATCGCGTGGTTGCGCCCGATCAACCGCGCATAGCGCGCGACAAACCGCTGGCCCAGGTGGAGCGCGGCCTGCTGGCCGTGCCGCCGGAGGGCACGCAATCCTGGACTTTCCGCCTGCCGGAAGGCAGTCGCCCCGCGCTCTTTCTACAGTTTCGCTTTGCCACCTCGCGGATCGAGCGCCAGATGCCGGTGGCGGGAGAGTGGCTGATTACGGCCGATGAAACCAGCGGCCCCTACAGCGTCTCCGGCAGCTACACGCCGCACGTTAATCACACACTTAAGCTTCCGCCGGGAAAGCCGGGCCAAAAGTTGACGGTTACTTATAAAAACGTGGAAACAACGGCGCCGGCCACCGTCGTGTTCGCGGCTGACCCCGGCTCCGGCCTAAGCTTGTTAATCCACGAAACCAGTTTTGAAAGCAATTTTTTGCGCGCGCTCTTGCTGGTTCTGGCGCGGCTGGCGTTTTTCAGCGCGCTGGGGTTGACCGCGGGAATGCTCTTTTCATTTCCGGTGGCGGTTTTCACAGCCTTAGGCTTCCTGTTGATGACCGCTTTGCGCGGCGGGGTCGGCGCCAAAGCCCTGGCAATTGAGGAAGAATCGGCACATTCCTTGCTGACAGAGGCGTTGAATACGGTTCTCAACGGCATCTGGCAGTTGGCCAATTTGATTGCTCCGCCGCTGGCGCGGTTTGATCCTTTAAATTTCCTGCCGACCGGCGGATTTATTCCCTGGACCCTGGTGGGCCAGGCTTGGGCTGTTCTGGTTCTGGCCTACGGCGGCGCGCTGGCGCTCCTCGGCATCTGGAGATTCAGCCGCCGCGAAATGTACTTGGCCGCCGGCTGATTGTAGAGATGAAACTACTTACCACTGATTACACGGATAGCACGGATAAGAAGAGTGATTGTCATTCCCGCGGAAGCGGGAATCCATAAAATTTGAAACTGCCGGAGGGTCCACGCCCTCACGGGCGCGGCTACCCCGGATTAACAATTTCTAAACTAAGCGGCCGGCAGGGACACCGGCCGCCACCTTAATCAAATACCGCTTTAAGGTGGGCGCCGACCGCGCCCGTAGCGCGGCAAGCCTCCGGGTTTACTCCGCGCAGCGCGGGGCGACGCTGATTCGCATAACTCTATCCATGAAAAGGGCAATAACATTTTTGTTGTTAGCGCTGGCCTTGCTCGGCCTGTGGGGCGCCTCCAAGGCGCATGAGCGCCTGCGCGATTACCGGGCGCGTCATCAGTTGCTCGCAGCCGCGCCCCTGGAGAATGCGCCGCCGCTCATGGCCTTTACCACCGTGGCCCTGGGCGGGTTCCGCGGGTTGATCGCCGACTTGTTGTGGCTGCGTATTATCCGGCGCCAGCATGAGGGCCGCATATTTGAAATTGTCCAACTGGCCGACTGGGTTACCAAGCTCGAGCCGCACTTCACCACGGTCTGGGCCTTTCAGGCCTGGAATATGGCTTACAACATCAGCGTGCTTTTTCCCGATCCTGAAACCCGCTGGCGCTGGGTGCTGAACGGTATCCGGCTGCTACGGGACGAAGCGTTGCGGTATAACCCGCGTGAGGCGCTCCTCTACAAGGAGCTGGGCTGGCTTTATCAGCACAAGGTCGGCTACATCATGGATTCGGCCCATCCCTATTATAAACGGCGCCTGGCGGAAATCATGCACGCGGCGCTGGGCGGTGCCCGGCCTGGCAGGCAACTTTCCGCGGAAGCTGACCGATGCTTGCGCGAGGAATTCAAACTCGATCCGGCGCGCCTGCGGCAATGCGATGCGGAATATGGCTCCTTGGACTGGCGCCTGCCGGAAACCCACGCGCTCTACTGGGCCTGGCTGGGCCGCTCCGTCGCCGCGCCGCAAACGTTCGGGCGGCGCGCTTGCGACCAGATGATTTTCCAGTGTCTTTCGACGGCGTTCCGCCAGGGCCGGCTGGATTTTGAGCCCTCGACGGATACCTACGTGACCACGCCCAATCTGGAGTTATTACCGCAGACCATAAAGAGTTATGAGGAAGCCATTCTCCGCCATGCTGAGCCGCTCTTCAGCGCGGTCTACGCCAATTTTCTGGGCGAAGCGGTGGTTATTCTTCACTGCTACGGCCGGGAGAGCCAAGCCCGCGCGCTTTACCAGCAGGCGCTCCGCCGCTTCGGCGGCGAAGGCCCGGCCATGCGCTACGAGGATTTTATTGAGAAAAGCTTTGCCTGGATGCAGCGCAACGCCGGGGACTTGCCGCAACCGGATGCCGTAGCGGTAGTGGAAGGATTTCTGTTCCAGGCCCTCCGGCAGAAGGCTTCCGGCAATCCGCAAGCGGCCGAGGAGTTCGAGGAGCAAGCCCGGTCCTTCTGGGACAACTACATGAACGCGCGGGAAAACGACGATCATCGCGCGCGCACCGGCCTGCCGGCGCTGGAGATGCTGCGGCATCAGGCCGAGCGCCGCGCGGCGACGGAAACAAACTTGCCCGGCCGCTAAATTTTCTCTTAAGACTTTAATTAGGCGGCAGGACAGCAACGTTTCAGATGATTAGCCACAAAAATGCACAAGCAGAGCACAAAAAAATATTATTTTGTGAATTTTGTGCCTCTTTGTGGCGATTTTGTCCACCGAAGGCGGATCCGGCTCTGGAGGAAAATTTCTAAGCCTCAGGGAGGCGGCCCTGACGAATAGCGGCTGAGCTCGTAGCCGGTGTCCTGGAAAACGATATGGACCTGGCTGGGTGCACCTTTAACGGCAAAGGCCGCAAGGGGATTCTCGCCCGAGGGCGCACTGATCAGGCAAAACGGGTGAGCGAGCGCTTCCTGCAGAACCGGAGTAAGATCTTTTAGATTCTCCACCTGGCGCAAGAGGCGCATAGCCCGATACTCGTCGCGCCGCTGGGCGCTCATCAGGTCCGCCCGCACGAAAACGCCCGTGGCCGCCGCCGGCCGGGCTTGCGCCGCTAACGCGCGCGCTTCTTCAAGCAGCTTGCGCAACTCGGTTGGAACCAGGGTGGTTGTTCCCTCCCAGATATATTCCACGCCGGGCGCCTGGCGGAGGACAAGGCGCGTATGACCGGGTCCGGCTTGCGAGGGCGGTTGATTCTCGTCGGCCGGGACTGGCCCAGTCGGCAACGATTTAAAAGAAAGCGCGGACAAAGTCTTGAAACAATTGGCAACGTCCAGCGCGGATTCGGCGAACGCTTTAATCGTATGGTCCTCGCTGACATAGCGTTGGACTTTCCCGCGGTCATTGAGATAAATGGCCTTGTTTTGAGCCGTGCGGTCGGCGCTGGTAAAGGCCGGGCGGTCTTCGATAAAGATCAATGCGCCCTGAGGAGGAGCGCTTGTGCCCCCGCTCGCCAAGCTGATTAGGACCGGCAGGATGAGAACCAGATTAAACAGCATGGTGAATTCCTTTCGAGCAGCCACGGCGTCACCGCCGCGGCTAGACAAGACACCCTACCTGCCGCCATCCGGTAGCCGCGCACATGAGGGCGTGGATTCTTCAGGCGGCCCGCCTGCAACGCTGTAGCACTGCCTGCCCGCCCGCCTGCAGCGCCTGTGGCGCAGCCACTGCGGGCAGGCCACGGCGTCACCCCTGGCCGACGCTCGGGCAGGCGCCGCAGCTACTTCTTTCAGCCGACCGTTCTCCGACCATCTAAACAATGAAACCGGAGCCGCTAAGGGCGCTCCGGTTTCATTGCCCGCTTTGTGTTGCCGGCCGTTACTACGGCGTAACCGTCAGCGTGGCCACGTCATACACAATGGTATCGAGACTCAGCGAGCCATCCACGGTCCAATCCAACGCGAAGTAGAAGTGATATACTCCCGAAGGCAAAGCGTTATACAGAAACACCGTGTAGGGCGAAGAAATATCGAAGATCCCGCCCTGATAAACCGGATCAATATCGCTGACGCCGTAGGCTTGTGTCCAGACCCCGGCGCTGTTCAAGTAATAGAGCAACCCAAAGCTGTCGGCATAGGCCACGATAAACCAGTCGCAGGGATAGCCCGTGTAGGAACCCACTTCCAGCATAACCGCCACTTCCGCGGTGTTGCCGGGCAGGAGCGACAAGGTTTCTTTATTATTGACCCCGATGGCCGGGCCAAAGATCGGCCAGCCCCGGGCGGAAGAACTGAAGCCGCTGGTGCCGGCAACGTTCTTGGCCTTGACCCAGTAATAGTAGCGGGTTTCGACATCCACACTGGAATCCATATAGTTGGTAAAGGCCCGGTCAATTTCGCCGATCTTCGTGGCGCTGCTGCTGGAGTCCTGGGTACTGCGCCAGATTTCATAGAGCGAAGCAGCGTCGTAGTACGCGTACGTGTCCGCTTCCCAGTTGACGTCCACATAACCAAGGTAATCGCCATCGCTGGCGGTTACGCTGGTGGGCGCCGATGGCACGGTAGCATAGCTCGCGCCGCTCATGGTAACTTGCATTGAGGCCGAACGGCTGAAGGTTTCGCCCACCGCGCTATCCGATGCAATCGGAACCTCGCCGTTCGAATCCACGGCCGGCAGGGTATCGCTCCAGGTGTACATGGCCGTGCCCGCGCTGTTATCGGCCTCAACCACAATGGAATGCAAGCCGTTGCTGGCCAGATACAGTCCGGAATAGGTGCCGTCATTGTTGGTGTTGGAAAGCGCCAGATAGGTTGTGTTGCTGTACGGATCTGTAATGACCGCCCGGACCACGGCGCCTCTGATCGAGGGTCCGCGCGTCAGGCGCGCGATAATGTTGATCGGATCCGGGTAGTAGACCGTATCCCCGTTCACTGACGATGCCGTCAGATAATACGTGAACCCGGTTACGCCGGCGCTGACGGAATAGCGCAAGGTGGCTCCAGTCGTGACGCTGCCGGCAATGGCCCACTGGCCGGTGGCAGGCGAAGCAACCTCAAAGGTCAAGAGCCGCTCGTTGCCGCTGGCATTGGTGGAGTTGGCCTGATACTGCGTTCCATTCGGGGCGTTCACGGTCAGCGTGGCCGTGTTATTGGTGGTGTAGGTCACCGAGACATCCAAGCTGTCAATGGTTGAATCCACCTGGAAGGGAATGCTGACGGCAGCATCTACGTTATTGACCCCTTGCAGCGAACTGGCCGAGGCCAGGTAGAAGCCGTCAATCAGCATCTGGTTGGCGGCAATGGCGGCCATGGCGTCGTTGAAAGCCCCGGCAATCGCGCCCAGTGAGGCCGGCGAGTAGTAGAAATTACCGCCGGTCAGGTTGGCCATGGCCATCAACGTGGCAGTGTCAGGACTGGACCCGTAGGCAAAGGTCATAATTGGAATCTGGGCATTAGCATAATTTGCCGCAGCGGTCATTGGGGAAACGCTGCTGGAGTTGTCTTGCCCATCGCTCAGCAGGAACGCAACCCGCGTGAAGTTGGTGTGACCAAAGGCAAGTATCTGAACTAAACCTTCCTGGGCCGCGTCACCAATAGCCGTGGCGCCACTATCGGTTATGGCAGCGATGGCGTTCTTAATGGTCGTCCGTTGGACGGCGCTGGTGACAATTATGATCGGGGAAACCGTGGTGACCGTATCATCAAATTTAATCACACCCACAGCCGAATTGTCGGGCACCTGGTCCACCAGAAGCTGGGCGGCAGCCTTGGCGTTGGCCAGTGGTGTGCCATACATGCTGCCCGAATGGTCCAAGATGATTTCCACGACGACGTTGGAGCCCATCCAGATGATGTTAAGGCTGTCGCGCGAAGGCAGATCGGCCACGGCCGTGCCGTTGTTTAAGGTGATCGCAGGCGGATTGGTGCCGGTGGGCGCGCTGGTCGCCAATTCCGGATAATACATTCGCGCGCCGCGGTTGGTGCGCAGCCACTGGCGCCGCGCGGTATCCAGCGGGTCGTTGGATGGCGAGCGGCTCAACACCGGCCAGGCGCCATCGTTGTAATGCTGATATTGAGCCGTCGTGTTACGACATTCATATTGGGCATAGTTTACAGAATTTGTATTATATTCGATGGAATGGTTAAGCCAACTATACACGCGGCCGGCGGCGGCCCATTGATTGTTCATGATGCTAGGCTGGGTCTTCTCATTAGCCGGCAGAGTTACCCAGCCGCCGTTCCACTTGCAGTATTCATCCAGCACGCCATAGAGGTAATGCTGGCATTCGTGGGCGAGGGTATAACCGCCTTGCTCCTGGGTGGCGGCATTGTTGGTAAAGTTGACCCCGCTGAACTGGTCAAACATATTGATGTTGGCGGCAATGCCCTGCTGGTTCATGTACCAGGCTGAAGGACCGCCGGCCTGCTGCCAGATCACGTCCGCATCCTGGCGCGAAGCGTTCCGGTAAACGCGCACATTGCGCAGCGAATGTTGGCCCTCAGTGGCTTCGTAGATCGCATCCGCGCAGTATTGAATAATGCCTTCATAGGCGTCCTGCTCGACGCTGCCGGCGTCAGCGCCCTGCGTATTGCCGTTGTCATCGCCTCGCGGATTGTTGTAAAGCGAAATTACCATATCAACGAGAGCGTTGCTCACCGTGGCCGACTCGATGCCGATAAGGCGGCCATCGGGCAACAGCATGGTCGTCGTCCCGGCCGAAAGCGGCTGGGTGCGGCCATTGACCGTCCGGGCCGTGTACCAGCGATTGGCTGCTTGCGCCTCGCCGAGCGCCCAGACCAGAAATAAAGCCGCCGCGCCCGTCATCGCCGCCTTCGTCAACACCCAAGTTTTCCCATGCTTGCTCATAACATTCTCCCCATAAATTAAAGGGTTTTCTGCCTACTTCCTCCATCCAGTTCTAAACGCGCCGGATAATCTACCTTTATTGTCCAATATGTGTCAACACATTTTTTTAGCATTTTTCTGGAACGGGCCGGACCGGCATTGCCGCCAGGGAAAAACTCCTTAGCGCCGCTGGCCAAGCTTACGTTCCGCCTGCGCTTCCTGCATGAGGTCATTCAACATCCGCAGCACGACACGTCCCGTAATACCGAGGCTTTCCGCGCTCAGTTTGTCGAGCGTGTCCTGGGCCGTGTGCCAGTAATCGTTCTTCCCCGGCAAGGAGCCGAACTCAAAATCAATCAGGTCCACGGCCGGCAGGCCCGCTTCCAGAAACGGCACATGATCGTCCAGCAAGGCGCCGGCCATGAGCGCAAACTTGTCGCGGACTTTTTCTTCTTCGGCCGCGCGGAAAGCCCGGGCCGCCAGATCGGGCGTGCAGTTACGCGGAATGGTAATGCTCAAATCCTTGTCGCCCACCATGTCGAGAATAATCACAGCGCGGACTTTTCCCGCCTTCCGGTTAAGGACCAGCGCGCGGGCCGCCTGAGAGCTGCCGTGCAAACCGTCGTTGGCGGCATAATTGCGCCGGCATTCCTCGCCGTCAAAAAAGGCGATGCCGATATTCAGCCTCAACGGTCCGGCCGCCTGCAGCACCCGGGCCAGCTCCAGAAGCAACCCCGAACTGGAGGCCGAATCGTTGGCACCCTGGAAGCCGGGACTTATTCCTGATTTGGTGTCGAAGTGCGAGCCCAGAAATATCCAGTCCGCTGCCGCGCTCTTGCCGCCGGCGGCCGGAATAGTGCCCATAACGTTCCAGAAGGTTGTTGGTCCCGCAGGAGTATCATCGGTAAAAGCTTCCAACGAGGCCTGGATACCGATAGTTTGCAGGCGCTTGAGGAGATGACCGGCCGCGGCGCGCGCGCCGGGCGTGCCGGCCTCGCGCGGCGAAAATACCACCAAGGCGCGCGCTTCCGCCAAGGCGTTCTCGGCATTCAGGGCCTGCAGGTCAATGGCGGCAAATGCCGGACTTTTCGGCAATGGCGTTGGCCGGCAGCCGAAAGCAACAAGCAAAAATCCGGTCAGCACGCTGGAGATAAGGTAACGCGTCATTGATTGTAGCTGCCGTTCAACGGAACGGCGCGCACGGCCGTGGCGTCAGGAAGCCTATTTAAGGATTTGGCGATGTTCCCAGGCGCAGTTCAACTGGAAAACGCCCTTGTCATCGCTAACATCCTTTACCAGGAAAGGATGCAAATCTTCCTGACGATGATACTGCACGGCATGGTCCCAGGAATGCACGGCCAGCGAGAGAAAGAACTTGCCCTGCTTCAGGGTCAGCGGCTTAATCCGCAGGCGCACTTGCCCCGCGCCTTCGATCGCCGGAATGAGCACTTTGGCGATCTGGGTGTTGGAGCCAAAGACGTAAAACCCGTTGCCGGTTTTGATATTGAAACCGAAGACCGGCTGCTCGATCCGGCGGCGGGCATGGTAAGCGATTTCCACGGTCAGGGCGCCCCCGGTGTAAAAGGTGGCGGTTTCCGCGCCTTGTTCATCCAGCAGGCGCACGGAGCGCATCTCGACCTCGCGCGTGCCGTGCTCTTCGACGTTGAGCATACCCAGGCGGACCATGTAGCTCTTGAGATACTCGAAAATTACGTCGGAGGGATTGCCCTGACGGATGAGCCGGCCCTCGTGGATCAAGAGCACGCCGTGGCAAAACTCTTCCACCGTTTCCAGGGCGTGCGAGACGAATAGAATCGTTTTACCCTTCTTCTGGAACTGGCGGATGCGGTCTAAGCATTTCATCTGGAAGGAAGCGTCGCCGACGGCCAGGACCTCGTCAATCAGCAGGATATCGGGATTCGTTTCCACCGCCACGGAAAACGCCAGGCGCACGTACATGCCGCTGGAATAGTGTTTCACCGGCATGTCAATGAATTCGCGCAGCTCGGCAAAGTCCACGATCTGGTCAAAACGCCGGCGGATATCCTCGCGCGCGATGCCGAGGATGGCGGCGTTGAGATAGATGTTTTCGCGCCCGGAGAGGTCGGGATGAAAGCCCGCGCCCAATTCGAGCAGGGCCGCAATCCGGCCGGTTGTTTCGATAGCGCCTTCGGTCGGCACCATCGTCCGCGCAATCAGGCCCAGCAGCGAGCTCTTGCCCGAGCCGTTGGGGCCGATGATGCCGATGGTCTCGCCGGCCGGGACGCTGAAATTGATGTCGCGCAAAGCCCAGAAACCCTCCGGCGGCTTGTTGCTCAACCAGCGCCGCAGGGCGCCGCGCAGTGTCGGCGCGCCGACGCCTTGGCGGCGATACCATTTTCCCAGGCCTTTGGCTGCGACCGCGATCATAAGTTGTCCGCAAAATAACGCTGGGCGCGCTGGAACACGTTGTAGGCCAGGACCGCGAGCGCCAGCGGAATGAGCAGTCCCACCAGGCTGGAGTAAGTCCAGGGAAAATCCGTGCCCGGCACTTGGGCGGCGCGGTAGCCGGTGATAATGACCGTCATGGGATTCAACAGGTAGAGCTGGCCGATCCAGGGATGGGCGCGCGCGATGCTTTCCACCAGTGCAAGGGGATACATGACCGGGCTCATGAAAAACCAGGCGCTCAACAGCAGGTTGACAATATGCTGGGCGTCGCGGAAATAGACGTTGGCCGCGGCCACCAACAGGGCCAGCGAAAAATTAAAGAGCAGGTGGTATAAACTCATCAGCGGCACGCCGAACGTTGCCGCGCCCAGAAACGCGCCATGCATCGCCAGCAGAACGGCCAGCAGCGCCCACTGCACCAGAAGCATCAGCAGAAAATTGACGAAAGCCGAGAGGCAGACCGATAGCGGCAGGATGATGCGCGGAAAATAGACCTTCTTGACCAGCGCCGTATTGCCGGTCACGCAGTTCAAACCGGCGGTAACGCACTGCACCGTGAACTGCCAGGCGAAGACGCCGATAATGATATCCTCATAGCGGATTATCATGCCGCCCCCGGCCAGCAGGCGCAGGAAGAAGATGTAAATGACCGCCATGAAGAGCGGGTTCAGGATGGTCCACAAGAACCCCAGGATGGAACCGCGGTAGCGGACCTTGAGGTCCCGCGCCACCAGGTTCCAGATCAGGTCGCCATGCTGGGTAAGGTCTTTAACTAATGGGATCATAGGTTTGCCACTTTAACCAATTGCCAGCCAGCGGTAAAGACTCGTTCGCCGCCCGTCATCCGTCCTCCGTCGTCCGTCTTCTTCCATTCGGCGTTGGATGTTGAATGTTGGACGTTGGATGTTTGCTTCTCTGCTCCGCCCTCCGTCGTCCGTCGTCCTCCCCCGTCCTCACTTCAGCCGCGTAATGGTAAGGTGCTGAATTTCCAGACTTGCCGCGCCCTCAGCGCGGTCAGCGCCGGCGGAATAAACCAGCGCCAAATTAAACGGCAGATTCTCATGTTGCCGCCAGCGGCCCCGCGCCGGATCGCCCGCGCGAATCGGAACGTTCAAGTTGTCGCCGCCGCCTTCCAGTTGGTCCAGGTTGACTTCTCCCAGCAGCGTGCCGGGCGGCGCCGGGGAAGTAAAGTCAACCGCCACTTCATAAGTTCCCTTGGGCAATGGCAACTTGGGCCCATAGAAAACGATGCCATAGGGTTCAAAGTCCGGACGGAAAACAACATCGCCGGATTTCAAATCTATATGCCCGGCATGAAAAAACAGCGCCGCCGGCAAGGTTACGCTTTCGCCGGGATTAAGCATTGGCCACGCTCCGGCCGTCAGCAGGCTGAGGTCAAACTCCACCGCCCCGGTTTGCAGCGCCAGTTTCAGATTTAAGGTTGCCAAACCCTGGTAGGCCGGGATGGGAATGTTCAACCAAATCCAGTCATCGGCCTCAACGCCGATCGGCTCGATCGCGGTTGGCTGTTCATCCACCCAAAGCTCGGCCGCGACCCGGCCTTGCCCGCGGGCGCGCACCAGCCAGTGCAGGTTGGAAACCGCGACCGCGCGGGCCGGCGGCGTTCGCAGGCTGGCATTGGTTTCCGTTAGAGTTACAAAGGCCCCGCCGCTGGCCGACGGACTTGCTTTAACCGTTACGCGACGTTCGGCTTTGGCTTTCTCCATTTCAAACCAGCGCGCAGGAAAGAGGATATCCCACGTGGGCACCATCGGCACCTGAGCCCGCGGCGTATTCAGAATCTTGAATGCCCAGACGCTGCCATCCTGCTTGAGCAATTCCAGAGACGGATGGCGCAGCAACGCACCAAGCGTGGCAGTTACCGGAAAGGGACTGACTTTTTCAGGGAACAGGTTTTCATGCAGGAGAATATAGCGGACTTTCATATCCCGCAGTCCGGCTAACTGATCTTCGGCAAGAGCGCCCTGGTTCAGGCTTTCAAATCGCCGGAACACATTTTCCAAATAGCCTTCCTTGATGAACGGGTTATAGCCATTGACCATACGCACCCGGTAGAGCGAGGCAAAATACTGGTAGGTTGAAGCATAGTGCGAATCACCCGGCCAGAGCGGCAGCACCAGCGCGCGCGGCGTTGCCTGGCTGGCCGCGGCATCGGCGGCTACGGCCGCGTAGGCGGCCTGATTTTTCTCCAGCAGCGAAATCGTGGGATTGACCCGGCGCTCATAGTCCCAGAGGAGCAAGCCGGCAAAAACTACCGGCACCAGGATTGTCCACACCCGGCCTGCCTGGAGTTGAATTAGGCCGCCAAAAGCGGCGACTGTTTCATGTAGCCGCGGGCGTGAGCCCGTGGCCGCCGGAGCAATCCACGCCCTCACGGGCGCGGCTACCCGGATTGCAATTCCTATGCCTTGAACCAACCCCGTAAGTCCGAGGGCCGCGGCCACCGCCAGGAGCGACGGCATCAGGCAGAAAATCTTGGCCGGCTGGCGAATCATGGCATAAGGCGGAATTAGCGCGCGGGCCGACTCGAAAAACAGCCCGTGAAGCGGCCCGCGCGGGCCCAGCGCCAGAACCATGACGACGAGCAGTGAGAGACCGATGAGGGTCAGGACAATCACGTTGCGGCCATGTGTGCGCCAGGCGCCGCAGAAGTGGCGGATCAACGCCAGATAGCCGGCGGTTAGAAAGAGCAGAACACCGCCGCCGAGATAAACGTGGCTGGCAATGCCCTGCTTATTGAGCCCCAAAAAGCCGCGCCAGTCCGGCGAATAGATCATAATCTCCCGGATTGAACGCGGACCAGTGGCATGCGCCACGGGCGCGGCGCCCATCAGCGCGCTATACAACCATTTCATCAACAACGGAAAGAACAGCGCGGCCGCAATGAATAGGCCGATTGGCAGGAGCGCCTTGACCAGGTGGAAGTAACTTGCGCTCCGGCGCCATTGAAAATCCGTTTTAGCCGTGAAGACCACGGCGCCCCAGACCGGAAGCGCCAAGGTGCTGAAGAAAAACACATGCAGATCGCCCCAGGATGCCATCAGCAAAGCCGCCCCGGCCAGAACTCCGCCACCGATCCGATTTTCCCGGACGGCCAAGTCCACTCCCAGCAGAATGGCGCTCACCCACGCCATGGCGAATCCGGCCGGACTGCCGCCAAACAGGTTGATCCAGCGGAATGGGATGATGATTCCCAGAAGAGCGGCTATCGCCATAATCAACTCTGAATTAGTCCAACGCCGGACCAGCAGCCAGGTCAGTAGATAGGTAAGCCAGAGGGAAATGAAGCCAGTCAGGTTCCAGCCGAAAGCCCGGCCGAACACTCCGGCGGCTAAAGCATAGATCAGCGAAAACGGAAAATAATAGGCATACGGCTCAAAACGCTCGCGGTCATTGCCGGTATTGAATTCGTAGAGATTATAAAAGAAAGGCGTTTGGCCCGCGACCATGTCCCCGGCCAGCCAGCAATAATACATGAATTGCAGATGGTCGCCGGGGATCATCGGTTGGATATCAACCGGTTCCAAGTGGGCCGCGGTGGGAACGCCCCGGCCGATATAGCGCGGCAGCGGCCAGGAAAAGAAAGCCCAGACCACCAGCGTAATGGCCAGCGTGAGCAAGCTCAGCTTCCAGACCGCTAAACGGGCATGACTCTCCGGCATGCGTCAAACTTATCGCAACGGCCGCCCCGCGCAAAGAACGAAATCAGGGCTTGAGCGGCACTTTACGCCAGCCGTCGCTTTCGGTGAATTCGCGGGCTGCAAAACACCAGATGACCCATTTCTTGCCGACCCAGTAATCCGGATCCTTTTGCGCCCGGCGCAATAGATTGATGCGCGCGGGCGTGGCGCCCGAGCCGCGCACGGCCACCAGGTCCAGCGGAAATCCTAATTCCAGGACAAGCTGATCAAATAACCCGGCCCCGCGGGCCAGCATATCTTCCCCGCCGTGAAAAACCAGGCTGTGGCTGTCGCCCAGTAAAATAACCGGGCTTTTCTGGTCGGGCGCAACCGCCTCGCGCGTACCCGCCTGGCTGACCCGCCGGACACGCAGGCGCTCCCGCGGCGGCTTCGGCTCGCCCAGCGCGCTCCATAAATCACCGGAAATTTCGACGGTTTCCCACGCGCTGGTAAGCGAAAGCTTTGACCGGTCTTTGAATGCACCGGCAAGTTTCCGGCCGATTTCGGCAGCCGCCAGGACACAGCCGGCACCGGACCAGTGAGAATCCTGTCGGCAATAAAGCGCCGCATCACCCTTTGCCCGGTTGTTCAGGAAAACGGCGGTCAAATCAAGAACCTGGATATTTTTCTGTTGGAGCTCCCGGTAAAAGGCCTGCAGGATAACATCATGGCGAGATGAAGTTCCAGCCGGGTTCTGCGCCGCCTCACCAGGCAGGAACTCCGGATAAATAACCGCTTTGGGCGGCACCGGCACCATCAGCAACTCGATTCCCCTGGAGGCCAACTGCTCGTGAAAATCCAAAATGGCCGGCAAGGGGTCCGCCCATTCCGGTTTCGCGGCGCGGCTGACCTTTGCGGCCGCTTCTCCCCAGAACTCGCCCAGGCCAAGATGACGCAACTCCGCAGCCAGAAAAAGCCAGCCGTCGCGGCCGGTTACGGTCATCGTGCCCTGCCCCTGGCCGAGCTCGGGCAGGCGTTCGGCGGCGAGCGCCAGCGCGGCGCACTGCGCCGGAAATTCCCGGTCAGAGCCCGAAGTGTCGTTCGCCCTCGCGGCCAGAGCGCCGCTTATGGCTGCCAAGATAGCAATGAAAAAATTGACGCGCATAAAAAGACAGTTCGGTTATTACAGCCCACTTTTAAGCCTTCCGCGGCCAACCTGCAATCCCGATTTTCGCTCGCCGTCGTTCCGCGCAGGATTCGGTATGTGTTTAGCGGGTCGCAGAACCGACATGTATATTAACGGCGCTCTCGGGCCTACTCCGCCGTAGCAAAGCCTCCTGGCTGCGAAGGCTGGACGAGAGCACCCTACCAGGATCCAAATGGCCCTACGTAGTCGCGCCATTTTACCCCAAGATAACTGAGATGCCTTACGGGGGTTTAAATTGGATTCTTGATTGCCAGGCTCTTGGGCGATAAGCTCTTTTTCCCGGCCATGAAAATCATTTGCGCCACCAATATTCCCTATGCTTTGGAAGCCTTCGGGCCGCTGGGCAACCTGACAATCCTGCCGCCCAGCGCAATCACTCCGGAGCGCCTCCACGATGCGGAGCTGCTAATCATCCGCTCGACTTTGCGCGTGGATGAGAGTCTGCTCTCAGGCAGCCGCGTCCGGTTCGTCGGCACGACGACAATCGGGACCGACCACCTGGACCTGGCTTATCTCGAGCGAGCCGGCATTGCCTGGTGCGCGGCGCCCGGCTCCAACGCTAACAGCGTCGCCGAATACGTAACTGCCGCCTTGCTGTGCCTGAGCCAGCGCCATGGTTGGACCTTGGCCGGCAAAACAATTGGCATTGTTGGCGTCGGCAATGTAGGCAGCAAGGTTCTCCAAAAGGCCCAGGCGCTTGCGCTGCGCGTCTTGCAGAACGATCCGCCGCGGCAAGCGGCGGAAAAAAATCCCGTCTTCCTGCCACTGCCTCAAGTGCTATCAGAGGCCGATATCGTCAGCCTGCACGTGCCCTTGACCAGAACCGGAAGCTACCCAACCTGGCATCTGGCGGGAAAAAGCTTCTTTGAGCGGCTTAAACCCGGCATGGTATTTCTCAACACCGCGCGCGGCGCGGCGATGGATTCCGATGCGTTCCTGGCTGCGCGCTCCACTGGGAAAGTTGCTTATTCCGTGCTGGATACCTGGGAGGGCGAACCTGAGTTTCGGACCGACGTCCTGGCCAAAGCTGACATTGCCACGCCGCATATTGCCGGCCATTCGTTCGATGGAAAAGTCATGGGCACCGTCATGGTGTATCAGGCGGCCTGCCGTTTCCTGGGCATTGCGCCAACCTGGACCCCGGAGGGCTTATTGCCGCCGCCCGTTGTTCCGGAAATCCGCGTAGACCCTGCGGGCCAAAGCGAAGAAGCCGCGTTGTGGCAGATCGTGCGGCAGGTCTATGATATTGAGGCCGACGACCGGCGCCTGCGCGCGGGCGCCATAGCGGATTCTAAAACGCGCAGCCGCCAATTTGAGCAACTACGCACGAATTACGCAATCCGCCGCGAGTTCCGCTTCACGCGCGTGGTGCTGCCCCCGGGACATTCCCAACTTGAGCAGAAGATCCGCAATCTGGGCTTTATGATCTGAGATTCCGGCTGCTTGTAAAACTATTTGCCACAAAGAGGCACAAGAGGAACACAGGAGTTTCCGACCACCTGTAAAACTATTTGCCACAAAGCCTGCCCCGGCGTATGCCGGGGAGGCACAAGAAAAATACAAGAGCCTCCTTGTTTCCACTTGGCCGAACGGCGCTGTTGAGACGAAGGTGCGCCGTGAGCCTTGAGCTAATTGTTAGACCCCGGCTGCCTGTTTTTTGAAAGCGTTTGCCAAGTTGAGCAATTCTTCCTTATGGGGGCGATAATACAGGAGCGCGGCGGCGGAAATGGCTAAGAGAGTGTATAGGTCGGTTAAAACATTGCTCAAGGCGAACAAGATCAAGCCAAATAATCCTGCGCTTTCCGACATGATGAGCGAAAGAATTACCGCTTTGGCATACGTTACAACAGCAGGGTATTGGTTGGAAGCGGTTAATGGTTGATCTGTCTTTTTAATGCTTCCGTCTCGTCGTCCCTCCAGCATATATTTCCTGATATATTTGGCGAGAACAACGGCGATTATAGACGCCGCATAGAGGGCTTTTCTTAAGATATTTAGCGGAAACTCTTTGCCGACTGAAAAAAGGGCATGATCTTTTAAATAAAGCCCGAGACCCAAATAAATGACCAGTGAGCCAAGCATCGCCATCCAGACGACGTTTAACCCCAGCCATCCTTTTTCGATCATTTTCATTTCATCGGCGTCTAACATTTTTATCCCTCCATTCAAGCCCGACCTTGATTTTGCATCAGCGCGCGGGTTGCCCGTCGCCGCCAACGCCGGGTTTGCCGTTTATCAGCGCTGTGATCTGATTGACCACTTGGCCGGCTTGGAGGCCTTTCGCCGCGGACCCGAAGTGGCACGCGTCGGCATAGTGCTCCGGGTGGTTCTTCGAGATAGAATGCAGGTCGTTGATTGGCGCGCCGAACTGTTCGGCCAACTCCTTCACTATTTTGTTCCGCGCGTCAACACGCGGGTTCAGGTTGTTCGGCGCGCTGGTCGGCTGGAGCGGCGTTGACAACACCAGAATCAGTTTGGCGCCCGGTTGCAGTTTGCGGATCACTTTCAATGCCTGTTCATAGCCGAGGCGATACTCGCTCTCCAGATAACCCATGCCATGCAGACCGTTGTTGAAATGAATCACGGCGAATTGCCACCCGGTGAGAACGGCCTCCAATTGTAGCTGGAAGACCGGATCACAAACACAGGCCGAGGTGGTCAACCTTGCACAAGAAGCGGTCGCCTCCAATTGCTTTGCGACCGCGCCGTGGTACGACTTGGTGATGGAGTCGCCTACGAGCAGCACGTGTGGTATGGAGTTCTGGTCCGCTTTGGAAATCCACACATCACACCATTCAATATCCTCCCGCACAACACGCCGGGGAGAGCCCGTAGGGGCGGCGGCAGCGCTGGCCGCAGGACTGACTGCGGCGGCCGATACGTCAGTGGCTATCGTTTTCATGCTCATGCTCATTCTCCTACGCAAAGCCCGCGGGCCGCGATGTGGTGCATCAGCGCATCATGGTCTCACGGGCGGGACCGATTTCGACCCGGCCGGCTCCGGGCATCTTCGCGGCGCGCTTCCATCTTGAAATACATCTTATAGAGGCCTTTCCAGCGGATGACAAACGGATCGGTGATCTGCTCGTCGTCTGCCGCCTGGAGCCGCACGCCGGCCTCGCGCGTCCAGTTGATGCCGTCGGTGGAGAGAAAACTCGCGACCGCGTTGCCGCCACGCTTACTCTGGTCGAAGGCGTAGAGCCGTAGCCGGCCGTCGGCGAGCAGCACCGGCGCTACGGTCCCCCAGCCACGGAGCGCTAACGGTTGCTTGTAAGTGAACTCCCGGCCGTCGGCGGATGTGGCGATCACGGTGTCGCCTCCACCAAACACATACATAAACCACAGGCCCTTGAAATGGAACACATCCGGGTCCACCAGCCGCGCATGGCGAAACGCCGGCCCGGCGTCGCGGAAGCGAATGCCATCGTCGGAGGTCGCCAGCCGAATCTCGTGCTGTCCTTCCGCGGACGCCGGATCGCCCGGGCCGCCCGACGCGAAGTAGTAGAGCCGAAACTTGCCGTCGGGGCCGCGCAGCACGCTGGGATCAACCGCCTTGTGGGTCGGCAATCCTTCGATGGCAAAAGGCTGCTTCTCGAACTGCAAGCCATCGGAAGAGACGGCGCAGCCGATTGACTCTGGCCGGCCCGGCCCGCGGTCCGCGTCCACGTAGTAAAGCAGAATACGGTCGCCATCGGCCACGGCGCATGGGACGGAAGCGTGTTCCAGGCGCGCCCCTTTGTCCCGCGTCCAATTCAGGCCGTCGGCGCTGGACGCGCTCAGTATCTTGTGCGTGTACGGTCCGCCGATGCCCATGACGGGCTTTGGCGGTTCCTGGGGTTGAGCTTCCGGCCGAACGGGTCCGGCGCCGACGGCAATAACAAAGCTGAAAACCACCAGCAGTGCGGATAAGGTTGTCATTTGTGTGCTCTCCATGTTGATATATCGGCAAACGTTACGCCTCACCGGTCGGCGAACCCGCCGCGGGTGAGCCGTATGGTGCAGGTGATGGTTGGCGAATACATTTCATCACGATCGCGGTCAATAGACCGAGAATCGTACCGGCGAGAGTTCCGATAGGCCCCGTGAAGAAAATTCCGAGAAGCGGCCCCAGGTTCGCTTCTGGTCTGAAGATGATAGGCCCAAAGAAACCGGCAATGAACGCAACGCTACCCACAATGACCGCGCCGACGAATCCAAACAGGGCGGCACGATAGAGACGGAAGGCCGCGAGAAGCAAGAGAATTGCAGAGCTCCAAAATGGGCACGAGAAGATGAGGGAGAGCCAACCGCCCCCTCGTGTGGCCAAGAAAAGGGCAAGGGAGATTGTAAAGACGCCAAGCACCAGGAGGACCACTGAGCCAATGATTCTATTCCTATTCATCATCTTCTTGCCAGCGGGTAGAGTTAGACTTGTAACTGTGGTCGGCCCTCTACACTTTTTTGGTTTCAAGCCCAGCGCGCTTTGCGGCCGCAAGTTGCCGCTTGTCGGACGAGACAAACAAGTCAGCGCCCCATTCGAGCGCGCAGGCGATATGCAGTGCGTCCAACGCGCGTACCGGGCTTGCCTCAAGGATGTTAATGGATGAGCCAATGACCGATGCCGTCAGGTTAATCATGTCCGCGTCGCGGACATCCTCGAGCAGGCGGCGTTTTGCGGAAGCATATTCATCTGGTGTGAGCATGCGCTCGCGTCGGCGGCGGTTAAGGGCTGATATGATCTCTGGTACGCAAAGGACACTCAGGCCCAGTGCCGTGGCGGCGGTACAGGTTGCCTCCGCCTTGTCACTGCCGGCCTCATCAATAAGACGTTTTGCGAACGAGGAGGAATCAAGATAGGCCTTCACGTTTCCGTTCCTCCAAAATGGCAGAAGCCAGACCAGCGCCTTTGGTCGAGAGACGGAGGGCGGGTTGCTTCCATGACGGCTGCGAGTTCTCCTGACTCGCAACGGGCGAGACCTCGGCAATGGGCCGTCCATGTCGCAGGACGAGGATTGTCTCGCCATGTTCAACCTGGGTCAGCATACCGGAGGCATGACTGCGAAATTCCGTCAGAGTGACTGTTTTCATTCCTACACCTCCAATCTGCACAACACCGTACAGAAGGATGTACATGCTGTCAATGGTTGCTTTCCGGCCAACGCCGCGGATCGCGCGCGGCTATGCAACGTCGCGTGCATCCGGCTTGTTGGTGGCCGACTATTCTCCAAGGGTACTTACCCAGTCTCCTACCAAGTGGGCGATCCCGATGACAACGAGGGCGATCAGAATGTGCTCACCGGCGATTTTCCAAGGAGCTTTTCCTTGAGACTTCGCCATCGCATAACTTAGCGCCGCAAGAATCGCCATGCCCCAGACCAGACTGACCCATATGGCTGCCGAAAGAGGCAGAAGGATAACCGGCGCGGCAAACGTGAGGGCAAAGACGAACTTGGCGATGAAGGTCGCTACGGTGGCCGCCCAAATCTGCTTGGCCGTGTGGACGCTTTCCGCCTCCTCGGAGACGTGAATGCCGAGCGCATCGGAAAAGGCGTCCGCAATTGCGATAGTGAGGATGCCGCCGAGAACCACTACGCGGGAATGCGTGCCGGAATGCAGGCCCACCATCAGGCCGAGGGTTGTGATCACGGCTGACGTCAGGCCGAACGTCATGCCGGTTCGTAAAGAGTCTTTCATACGCCTATCTCCGGGCGCTTAACGTCCGGCGCGAGTGGCGCGGCTTGTCCGCGTCCACTCGACGTTGTGGTTCGGCGCAGGCCCCGCGCGCGTCTCTACAGTGGCCGGCCGCCTACCTGCGCCACCCACTGCCTGGTCCACTCGACGGTCTCAAGGCCAAGGTCGCATATACACGAGGCCAGGAAGATCATCCCTTCAATCCGACCTTCCTGAAGCCACTGCAAACCCTGCTCGCATTGTTTCTGCATCAGGTTCACGGGCATTGGTCGTTTTGCGCCGTAGTCCCACATGTAACAGCCGAGGAGTTTGCCACAAGAAGGCGCGACCGCTTCCGCCAAAGCAAAATTCTGTTCCAGCCGCGGCAAGTCCTCCGCTTTCCATGTCCAAAACGTCACCTTGTCGCAGAGCTCAAGATGACGCCTCACCGGGAGGCGTGTCTGGTGGTCGTAGAGCACCACCCACAGATCGAGTTTACGATGCGCAGCGCTCAAGAGGTCGCGAACATGGCGCAGTTCATCAAGAGACAAGACGCCGATACCATCTTCCTTTCCCTCGCTCCTGAAGAAATCGTCCATCATGACACCGGTCATGTTAGACAGGCTCTGAGCCAGTTCAATGGCCTGCTCTCGATCCGCGCGCGCGGTGATCCCGCTGGCGCCGACAATTGACCACACAACCTGCCGCAATGGACGGAACGGCACGCCATACTGGACGCTTGGCGGCAGGTCCGCTTTGTTGTAGCGGACCATAACGATATTCGGGATGGCCAGGTAAAACGCCGCCTCCACCGGCGTAATCCGCGA
Organism: Lentisphaerota bacterium; assembly: GCA_016188985.1. Lineage (GTDB taxonomy): Bacteria > Verrucomicrobiota > Kiritimatiellia > JAAZAB01 > JAAZAB01 > VSJD01. Next base: position 28,146 of record JACPGM010000095.1, read on the forward strand.
TTTCCCCGGAATGTTCCAGCCCTCATTATGACTGCCAGCATCGTGGCCCCACAACCAGAACCGGTCGCTTACATTCGCCATGACGGTGTACTCCTTTCACGCCCAACGCCCGCCGTTCTCGCGCGGCTATCAACCGTCGCGGGCAACGGCTGGTTCGGCGGTCATGATTCTCGTCTTTCCAGTTCGTTCCAGTCGGGGAGCGCGCCATATTTCTTCTTCCCGCTCCTGTATTCCTCAAAGGTCACGCGCCAGGATGAACCGGCGATGCGGACGAAGTCGTCTGCTATCCTCCCGGTGACGTTCAGATTGGGCGCAAGCCACCCGTCTTTCGGGCGGTGTTCGGCAAGCAGGCGCCCCGCGGCGCAACCGAGGTTCCGGACCTGGGACTCGACAATCTCCTTGCCGTCGTCGTGGAACTCCGGAATCTCCTGAATGTGCCACGCGAAGGGCGGAGCAACAATGCCGCCATGTTTTTTGGCGGCCGCCTCCACCAGCGCGTAGGCCTTGAGCCAGTCCAATCCCAATGCGTTGTACGCTCCGTGAGGCTCGGCCAGACCGTAGGCCATCCAGCACAACGGGAACCGGTCCCGCGCCGCAATGAATTCATGCGGCAGCATTTCCTCCCATCGGGCGGTCGCCTCTTTCACGCTCATTCCTTCTCGCCTGCGGGCGGGTCAGGCTAAGCCCGGCGACTGCTGGGCGAAAGCCTGAACCCGATTGTTGGCCGAATCATCTGTACGCTTCCTTTCGGTCGTCTATCGTCAGGAATTTCGTTCCCGTCGCAGTCGGGCACCCGATCATTCATAATGGGTCCACATCCGGATAATTTTGACTGTCTTGATGCGGTCCAAGACTTGATACACAAGGCGGTGCTGGATATTGATGCGCCTTGAGCAGGCGCCCGAAAGATCACCGAGGAGTTTTTCGTAGGGCGGAGGATTCTGATAGGGGTTTATTGACAGAATATCAAGAATCCTTTGCGCTTGGGGTTTCAAGCTGGAGGATGCCAGTTTTTTTGCATCCTTTTTGGCCTGCGTGGTGAAGACGAGCGTCCAGTTCACCAATCAAGCTCCTTGTCGCATCATGAGAGGCCGTGACTTCATCAAGCAATGTGTAGAGCTTTTTGCGTGCTTCAGTGGCAGTTAGGGTTGTCATCCCGTCATTCTCCTTTTGTACGATATAACGTACGCCACATAGAATAGCCCGTCAATCTCATTTTTTCGCGGGATCAATATTCTCTTGTCCGAACGCCCGGCGTGAACCTTGAGGGGAATCACCACGGGTCAGCGATCAGGTACTACGCCGTTGTTCTGCGTCCCATCCCAGCTTTCTTTCCAGTTCTTTGAGAAATGGTTGTCCGGCAATTCGAGATGTAGTATGGCTCCGTTGTCGAAGTGGATCATCAGCCCGGTGGTGATAGCGCTCCATTCCTCCTTCGGGTAGTCAGGAGCGTATTCCCCGTGCGCGGCGACGATCACGATTCTTCCCGCTTGACCGTGATAGAAGACACGTTCGCCGACATGGATTTCGGTCCCATCATCATATTTCTGGCGGCTCATACTTCTTCCGCCGAACGCCAGCGTTGAGGCTGAGGCGCGCCGTCCGCCGATAGCCTCCGACGCTTGGTTCGGTCGTCCTATTGCTGATTCATTCTCTCGGCCTGTTTCCTCTTCATGTCGTCAGCCATTGCAGGTGGCAGCGCAATGACGGCAGCTTTGGCCTTCAGGGCATCTCTTTCAGAATCAGCCATTGTGCGGCCAAGTTTCTGTTCCATGCTTTGCGCCAGGACCTCGAAGCTGGGTACAAACACCAGCACGTAGCCTTTCGGATTGGGGCGTTTGCTCAGTTCCGCGTAGGGACCGACTTGTGCTTCACGAAGCGTGCCGTCATCCGATTCCTGCGGTGCATTATGGCGCCTTCGCTGTCCTTTCGGAGAGGAGGCCGCTACGCCCGCAAACTCATGCAGAGTGAGATGCTCAGCCAAGTTCTGATCAGGGGATGTCCCGGCGGCTTTGGCAAGGTCACTATCTTGGATTGTGATACCCATCTTGTCTTCGACTGTCATCGTGATCTCGACTACATCGAGATCGTCCGCGCCCAGGGCAGAGAATGTGCTTGTCAGCGTCATCTCCGCTGGCGCCTTGTTCAGTTGCTCAGCGGCTATTCTCTGAATATCGGACAGTAGCGGGTTTCTCCCACATCCGGTGATTAGAAGAAAGAGGGCAATATGCGTTATGTATTTCATGTCTCTAGTGGCCGAACGTAGGTCAGGCGCGCGGAGCGTGGCCGGCGCCTACTGGTTCGGGGTCATATGCTCCACCAATAGGGCGGACAGATTCCAGGCAGATTCAACGTGCGCTTCTCCTCCGGCAATGTTGCCAACAATTCTTTCGCTTTCCTGCCGATGGCTTCTGCCGCAAGCTCAACATTGCGGCGCCCTACCTCGGCCGAAGCATGCTTGCGGGGATCTAACCCGCCGATACCGTCTGGCGGCTGCATGTTCGGAGCAAGCGGGCCTTTACCCAATTCCGCTATGTCCACGAGTTCCGGATAAAAAAACAGCATATTTGACGTTTCCCACTTGGCCGCATGGTCGGAATCCGATTCTTCGCACCGACTCAGGGTCATTTCCCACAGGCCGATGCCGGTGATCGTGCCGTCGGCAACAACCGGTTCCAATGCCCGGTTGATCCATGCGATCTGTTGCATAACATTATGGCCTGACACGCCTATGATGACCCGTGTCCCCATTGCCTTGATCCGATTGAATAGGGCTGTAAGCATGGCGATTTTCCAGTCGTCCTCGTCTGGGTGCAGAGCTTTGCTCCCTTTGACGTGGCGAGAGTATGGAAAATAGACCGGCGGATACACGACCCCGCCGAATTGTTCCGCGCACTTGACCAGGATGGCGTGCGCTTTCATCGCGTCGTTGCCCAGTGGCAGGTGCCTGCCGTGCCATTCGATCAGGCCAAAAGGCACATAGACAACCGGGAACAAGCGCAGCGCCTCCTCCAATTGGCGAGGGCGTAGATACTGCAACTGAACCGCAGAAGGTAAATGATTATCCAACGATCTTTGCCTCGTTAACCCAACGGTTCGCCGTGTGTTTATTGCTTCATCAACAACAGGCTCAAAGCCATCACCAGCATGCCTGCCACCAGTCCGAACAGACTGTCATGACCTTTTCCGTAGGCCCTGCTTGTAGGAAGCAGTTCATCCAGGCTGATGTACACCATGATGCCCGCCACACCCCCGAAAAGGATGCCCATCACCTCCGACGGAATCACCCCGGTGTTGCCTCCCAGGAACAACCGGATTACAAGGTATCCAATGCCGGCCCCGACCGGCTCGGCCAGTCCGCTGAGCACAGAGAAGAAAAACGCTTTCCGCCGCCTCCCTGTGGCGTAGAAGATCGGGACGGATACGCTGATCCCTTCGGGTATGTTGTGAAGCGCAATCGCCACGGCGATGGCCACGCCCAGGCTTGGGTCCTCCAGGGCAGCCAGAAAGGTGGCCAATCCTTCGGGGAAGTTGTGAATTCCTATTGCCAGCGCCGTGAACAACCCCATCCGCATGAGCTTATGATGATCATGGCCGTGATCGTGAATGCCTTCACGCTTCACAGGCAATGCCGCCACGGACTCGAAGCGCGGGATCGGTGCGGATGGATCGTGGAGCGGCAAAGTCTCAGTTTCCGCGTGGGTCTCGTGGGGGTTCGCGGCGGACGGTATCAGGTTGTCGATGAGTCCGATCAGCAGCATCCCGCCAAAGAAGGCGGCCGCATTGACCCAATGTCCCTCGTAATTCCCGTAACGTTCTACGAGCGCCGCGACGCCCTTGGAGAATATCTCCACGAATGAAACATAGAGCATCACGCCCGCCGAAAACCCCGTTGCTACCGATAGAAATCGGTAGTTCGTTCTCTTTGCCGTGAACGCCATGATACTGCCGATCCCGGTTGCCATCCCTGCAAACACGGTCAGGCCGAATGCAACCACCACCTCGTTCACGATAAATCCTTTCTACAGGCCAACGTTACCAATGAGGTGCTGTGAGCCCGTCACGGGCGAGCAGTCACCTCAATTGGCTTGTTGTGTGTCCTTGATCATTTGCTCAATCAACCGGTTTCCGTCTTCATAGATTCGGTTCGCGGCTTCGATTTGCTGCGGATCCCCTTCAATGTCCATGGGTATCATATGAGGAAGCGATAAGTTCGTTCCAACCATTTCCCGCCAGTGGATGTATCTGTTCACCGCTTCATCCATTTGCTTGCGGACACGGGGATTTATGAAAACGCACTGACGCCATTCAGGGCTATTCTTGATCCGGGCAACGTTAACCATATCACCGTAGAGCAGATGCTCAAGCAGGGGTGTGGCAGGAGTCCGTTCCTGCGTTAGTTTGGTTAACGCAGCAATATGACAGATCGCTTGGTAGCTGGCGTTGGCTGCCAACGCGTTGATGGCCTTAGTTTGCCAACCGATAATAAACGTGCCAACAAGAAGCAGCGAAACAAGTGCGACCGCGACTATTCGTTGCTTCTTCATATCACTCAACATGGCAAATCAGCGGCGCGGTTTACCGCGTACGCTGGATTTGTCTTGTTCGGAGATATTCAGGGATTCCAGAATCTCCGCGTCTGCCAAGTCCTTGGTTCGTCCTGACGCTTTCTTGTTTCGGATGAGATCATCAATGGATGGGATGCGGACCTGAATGCCTTCGATATTGATCTCAGCAGAGCGTTTGAACGCATCTTCAAAATGGAGTCCGGATGCCCCGGTAATAATGTCTATTCGCCTGGGGGCGACTCCAATCTGAAAGATGGTGTCGTCCTTCTGGAGGTCGGCGATGGTCAGTTCGTGCAGAGGTGCGCCAAATCGGTGCAAGGCGCGTAGCACGGCTGCCGCATTTTCTGGTGATGGCATTACCCACACGTCAATGTCCATTGTGGCGCGTGGATAGCCGTGGGCTGCCAAAGCATAGGCGCCCATTAGGAGGAACTTAACGTCCTCGTCGACTAAGCACTGCAACATCTCTTTGTAGTCTTCGTTCAGCATCGTGCTGCTTGCTCAAAGATGTTACTTCTTGGGTCAGTGGCCAGACAAGAGCGAGGCGGCTGCTGGGCGAACCAGAAACGAAGTCGTCTTGCCTCTTGTCCGACAGGCGGCCGGTTTTTGTGAATGCTCTATTCATGCCCCATTCATACTATTTTTCCGTCATTTCCGCAATGAATTTCTGGTTCCGAACGGCGAGTTGACCGGCGCTGGCGCGAGATGCCGCGCCGCGAACGTTGGCAATCAGGCTCGGCGCGAAGCGCCGTAGCCTGCATTGCTTTGTTGGACATTTTTTATTTATGCGGATTTTTCCGCGAGTCGTCCGGAAACGAATTTGTGCAGAACGCTTGACATAAGCGTTTGGTAGGGAAGACCATCTAAAACGGCCTTCTTCTGGAGCAACACCAAATCACTTTCCGATATCCGGATGTTCACTCTTTTATTTTTCTGAAAATGAGCCTTGGCATATTCCCGATAACGGGATATTTCGCTCTTTACGTTGGGAACAGATTTCATTCGTCCCCGCTCAAAGGCTTCAAGCAAATCTTTTTCTTCTTTTTCAAGCTTCATCGCGTTCTCCTTTCAAATATTTCTTTGTGGCCTTTCGACTCGGAATGATCGTCTTCAGTTGAATCTCCTTCTCTGATTCGTCGAAGGGAACCAGGTGGATGTATCCTGCACAATTGACCACAAAAATTCGTTGTCCAGGATATTTGTCCCGGTTTTCGTTTGGAATCACATCCATCAAATAGCCATTCATCATGTAATAAACGATTTCATCAAATGAAATGCCTCTTTCCGCTAAGAGCCATGCATTCTTTGAATCATCCCATACAAACGGTTTATTCATGTGACGTGAATGTACTATATTGTGTGCCTTTTGGCAACATATTGTTTTCTTGATATAGTTTAGCGGCTTGAAGCGGGAGCGGGCAAGAGGACGGCGGCAGCGGCGGATTTTTCGAGCATCCAGGGGTCTCGTTTTTTTTATTGCATATAAACCGAAGCATGATATAGTGCTTCGGAATGAACGCCAA
>JACPGM010000096.1:0-1539 GCA_016188985.1 Lentisphaerota bacterium
TTCGATTTCGGTCAGGAGATTGCGGTTAGGCTCATAACTTCGAATAGTCAGTAGACCGTTATCAGTTGACAGTGTTTCAAGCAGATCGGAGTTGGGGAGATAGGAGTAAGAAGCCTGAAATTGGAAATTGGAAATTTGATTGAGCCGGCCCAAAGCGTCATAACCATAAGCAACCTGATAATCGGGGGGAGCGGACACGGCACTGAGTGCCGCGGCTACAGGGCGACCCACGAAATCGTAGGACCGGTCAATCACATTGGTCCCAGCAGAGGAAACGATTGTTTCGGAATCAAGCAAGAGGCCGGAGTAGGCAAAGGTGTGGGCGCTGACTGAGGACGAAGCGGTTTTCTGGCGGCCCAGGCGGTCGGAGGTGAAGGAAACATCCGGAGTAGAACTTGTCCCGCTTCCGGCGGGATCGGAATAATCAATCCCGGTCAAGTCGCCGGCGGAGTTGTAGGAGTAGGTCGTTACAAGGTCATTTGTGCCATCTTTTCTTGCCCAATTTCGAGTTTCCAATTTCGAGTTTCCAGTATAGGTGTAGGTCACGGCTTTACCGTCGGCGTAGGTTTTGGCAGTAAGCAAGCCGGAGGGTTCGTGGTAAGTCCAGGTGGTCACATCGCCCTCGCCGGCGGAAGCGGGCCAAGCGCTGCCTTCAAAGCCGCTCCCGCTCCGATAGGTGTGCTGTTTGATCTGGCGATTATAGGCGTCGTATTCGAACCAGACAGGATTAACAGCCGAACCCCAGATTTTTTCCTCCTTACCGTAGGAGGTGTACGCCCAATAGGTGCTGCCAGTCATGGCGTTGAACTGCGAGAGCCTGCGGCCGGTAGCGGAATCGAAACCGAAGGTCGTACGGTGGCCGGCGGCGTCTTCGGTGAAGTCAAGCCAGCCGTGGCTGTCATAATGCGTGGTGGCCGTGCCCAGGCGCGGATCGGTTGTGCCGGTGGGGCGGCCCAAGGCGTCATACGCGTAGAGCGTTGGCGCGGAGACCGTGGAGCGTTGAGAACTAACCAGCAAGCCGTTGACGGAGATTGAAATATCGTCGCTGGATGAATTCGGGACATTAACCGTCTGGGTCACCTTCTTGTTGTTGCGATCAAGAATGGATGTGGATACCGTTTGATTTCCAAGCCAATCAATTGAGATTGTTTCGGCAATGGTGTTGGCGGCAAAGCCGGTCAGGCGCTGGCGGGTGATGGAGGTCGTAAGCGGGGTGGCGCTGTTGTCGGTTGTGTACAACCGGTTGACCGTCTGTTGCCACCAATCATTGTTGATTTGAACATATGACATTTCAGACTCGGTGATACGGTCCAGGCCGGCGAGGTCGAGGACGCCGTTTGCGTTGACATCCAGGCCGGAACGGATTTGATTGCCCAGTTCATCATAAGCGAAAAGAGACTGTAGACCGTCGGCTGTGGACTGTCGGACAAGCTGACCTTTGTTGTTATAGAAATTCTCCGTGGTCTCAGTGGTTAAATATCCTGGTTTTTCCTCTTTCACGGGACGGCCGAGGAGATCGGTGGTGGTCTTGACCCAGAC
>JACPGM010000096.1:1620-15682 GCA_016188985.1 Lentisphaerota bacterium
GCTCGGTGATGCGGGTGAAGCCGCCGGGAAGAGTTTCGGTGGTGGTCAGACCATTGTTGGCATAGGCGGTTTCTCTCACTAAACCTGCGGCGTCCACGGAGCGAATCTGTCTGCCGGCCAGGTCGTAGACGTTGCTCGAAACTTGGCTAAATGAGCCGGCGCTCAAGACGGTCTTGATCTGCCGGCCCAGGGCATCGAGCGTGTAGGTCGTGGTGATGGTTTCCTGCGCCGGATATGTGCCGGCGGCGATACCAACTTTGGTGGCAAGCTCCAGGCGCTGCAATGCGTCATACGAATAAGTGCGCGCTTGGCCGGTGGCATCTACGTCGGAAGATTTACCGCAGCAGTCCCAGGCACTTTCAAAAAGCTCACCCTTGGAATTGAGTCTTGTCAGTTCCCGTCCGAACTCATCGCGGGTGTACTGAGTCCAGGCAATCAGGGCAAAACTTCCACCAGTATAAACATATTGCTCCTCCAGGACCGTGCGGCCAAACCGGTCAGCGACCGAAACATATTTTGTCGTCTTATTAGCAATTCCTTCGGGACTGCCTGTAATTCCATGCACGGTCGTTGCCCGAACGAACGTGCCGGTGGGGTTGACTGCAAACGTGCCGGAGGCATAGTCACCGGCCTCATAGTCAAAGCTGTCCAGGCGGCCATCGGGATAGGTCGCGCTCTTGATCTTGCCGGATTCCGGCTGACCTCTGGCAACGGGATAATAGAATCGCGTGGTCCGTAAATTGCCGGCAGCGCCATAAGCCGCGGAAGCGGTTGGTGCCTGCTCCTCGATCTCGATCCGCTCGCCCGGATTGTTGGTGGAGTAATAACAGGCATAAAAAGTGCGGGCCACGGTCGTGCCCAGGATTTTTTCTTCCACCAGACGCGGCTGGTGGGCCAGAACCGTGCCGTCATCCAGCGGGTCAACCGGGGTATAATTGTTATAGACTGCACTGGCCGCCGATGGGGTGGCATTGGTCAGGGCATCCAGCCAGGAAGAAACTTCCAGGATTGTGCGTCCTTCGGGGTCGTAATCGTAGCGTTTCCAGGAGCCGTCGGGATTATTCACCTGCTTAAGCTTGCCATACTGCCCCGGATGCGGAGTATCGTCATAGTAAGTTCTTGTCGTGGTCAGCGCCGCGCCATCGGGATCGTTCACCTGCTCGACGATCTCCGCGCCCCAATCAAACTGCTGCCAGGTTGTCCGCACCTTGGAGGCCAGATTCCCGGAGGCATCACGCACGGTAAGCACGGTCACCTTGCCCAAGGCATTGGTCTGAGTGGAGAGTGTTTCATGTTTCAGGCCATTGCCCGAACTCAAACTCAACTCGTCCACGCCGGCGCTGGAGGTGAAGGCATACTCATAGACCGTCTGAGCGCTGCCGCGCGTTTCGGTAAAGCGCAGTCTGGAAAAGTCATTGGTGCTGGCGGCCGGATTTTCAACCGTATGGCTGACAAAAGGCGCGGCGGTAACGGTGTAAAGTCCATTGCTGTCCTTGGGCCCCACTGCGGCGGCCGGATAGAACCTGATCTCATATTTATACTCGGTCAACGGCACGATATCGGCCAACCCTTCCGGGGCCAGCACCTGGCGCAAGACGTTCATGCCTTGGTCAGGAATCCGGATTTCTTCCACGGCCGGATCGAAGGCAATCAGCGCCAACTGGCGCGGCGTGGCCAACTCCAAGCTGGGCGTCTGGGCAGAAATCCACAGTTGTCCGGCAAAATCTCCGCGGGCGCCGCTACCAAGGGAAAAAAGAGTACTAACCGAACAAGCTCCATGCTGAGCGCTACCCATCGAGCATGTCCCCGCCTGGCAGGCCTGGCAGCCGCTTATGGAAACTTTATACTCCTCGAAACAAGTGCTTAAATTGGGATGTTTCGCCCGCACGGTGATATAGCCGTTGCCGGTTTCCGGATCCACCTTGACATAGAAATTATTATCATCGTAGCTGGTTGTAATCTTAACCGGATAATTAGTGCAGAAATTTGTTACCCCGACCACCTGCCAATCCACCTTGCCGCCATCCGGCAGAGAAGTGGCCACAACATGACCAGTGACAGTCAAACTGGCGGGCGCCTCAACGCCGCCTTCGACATCCACCACCGTGTAAGAGTTCGAAGGACTGTATTGCGTCTCGGACCCCGAAGCCCCGGAGGGCGTCGTGAACGTTATAGTGTGCTTATAGTAATCATGGTAATCGTCAGCTTTTTTGGGCCTGGGCACGATTTTGTCTTCAAAAGTAAGCGGCAGATCATTCGTGCAGGTGTGCGTCACGGTAAACACAACGTCTGTGGTCAAGCAAAACGTCCCGATGTCGCCGGCTGGCGCGGTCACGGAAAACGTATGCTGAGTATCCCCCTCCGGCTGCGGATGATGGGCGGCTGCCAAGAGAGCTAAGCCAAGCACACCACCCAGCGCCCAGAAAAACTGCCGAATATTCTTTGGATTGCACATTTTAATCTTTCTCCTTCTGACTATATTTTGTTTTTAGTCTTCCGCCATCGCCACGCCATGACCGCGCCGGCCAGAATGATTATGATCAGCGCCCCCACAACCCAGTGACGCGCCGTCTTAGCGGGCAGAGTTGGAGCCGGTGGCGACGGCTGAATCTGCGGCGGCACGACCGCGCCGGGCGGCACGTGCGGCAACCACAACAGGCGCATAGCCGCCAGTGGGCCGATTTCCATTTCAATCCGCCGCTGCGCGTCCGGGGCGCTGGTCTTCAACGCTGCGCCGGTCAAGGCATCTTCTACCCCGCCAAAGCTCAACCAGTCAGGCAACACGAAAGGCACCCGTAGATTTTCCTTCAACTTCACCTGAAAGCGCGGTTGCGCCCCATCGGCGTTGGCCTGGTCATCAGTCGTGTAATCCAGATTGCGCAGCAGAAGCAGCACGCCTAAGTCACCCGCCCATGCCGTATAAACCCGCACGCCGGTCCGGGCGTCGCCCAAGGTCTCCACACTGACCGGCAGCAGCGGCGCGAGCCTGGTTTGCCGCTGGCGGATGGCTGCGTTCAAATCTTTGACCGCCTGCATCAACGGCGGGCAGGACACAAACCCGGCTTGATTGGTTTTGACCTGGTGATAGGCGAAGTATTTGATCCCCTTGCCGCCGCGCAGCAGCGCCACCCACACGAGGGTTTGCAACTCTTCGGCCTCGCAAAAACGCGCCTTCTTGCGAAAGGTGTCGGTAATATAGAGCCAGGGACGCGGCCGGGCCGACAGCCACGCCTTGACCATGAAACTTTCCTCGTTCTCCAGCCACCGATCCACGTCACGCCAATGGCTTAAGCAATAAGGGCTGGCAAAGGCAGCATCGGCCGTTTGCCCGTAGATATCCCAGACACCCACAACCGAGGCGGTGCAGTAATGGATGGCGGTCAATTTGTTTGACTGCGCGGCATACAGCGCAATGCGTTCCTTAAGTAGCTCGGCGGCCGAGGCGCCCACGCGGTTCTGATTGACGTCATAACAAGCCGGATCGCCGCCCCAGACGGTCTTGAAGTTTGCGATGCCGGGATCGGCGTCAAGGCCCAGCGCCTGGCGTTCCGCCGCGGTATTGACCAGATACGCATCGCACATGATCCCGCTGAAGGCCCGCACCAACGCTTCCGCCCAAGTGCTGTCCTTGAATTGCATACGCACCGCAACCGGTGAACCAACGGTAACGGCCCGCTCCGGTCGCAGCACCAGGACGTCCGGTCCCTGGCCGCCAGGCGCGGCTAACCGCACGTAATTGGTCTGCCCAACGCCGTTCAGGAACACCCGCCGCGGTTTCACGTTCCTGGCCTGATATTGCACATAGACCCGACTGTAATCGGCGGCAAAAGAAATGGCCGTGATCTGACGGGTCGGCGGCTGCCGAGCGGGCACGCTCACGGTGATGGAGTCCCGACCTTCCACATCAAGGCTAAGCTGATGCTTGTTGATAGCAGGTAATCCGTAATGCACCTGGCAGACAATCGTGCCGCCCGGGTTCAGGCGTTGGTCGGGATAAAATTGCCACCAAACAATGTTGCCGGCCAAGGTCGGTATAGCGCACTGCAGGTTCGTCAATACCATTTCGCTCGCTCCGGTATTGTGGAGATAAATCTCCAGGGTGTGGCGGCCCGCGCCCGGCACCACGTCCACGCGCCATTGCGCGGCCACGGCCACCTGATTGGTCAGCGGTGTTGAGCTTTCCTCCGCCATGCCCGCCCCGGGCAAGAAAATCAGCCGCATAAGAACACAAGCAATCCACAGCCGTTTTTTAATCATAGCTTGCCCGTCAAGTTGCTTGTGTTAGAAAGCGCGCCATGTTCACACTTTCCAAAGTGTGAACCGCCCAATGCTTCATTCAGTCTTGCCACCCCAACGCGGGCTATGCCCACAACCCAAACAAAACAAGTCTCACCACGGAGACCCATGCTTCGCCAAAGCGCTTCGCAGGGCAAGCACGGAGGCTTGCCACGCCAAAGGCGTGGAAAAGGTTCTCCTCAGGTGTTCTCTTCCAACCAATCGTTGCGTGAATTTGGTCCCGATCGCGCTTCGCGTATCAGGACCAAATTCACGCAACACTCCTCTGGGGAGAGGGAAGAGATCAAGGAGACGGATGCTCTGTGTCTCCGTATCTCTGTGGTAAATCCCTTCTCGCTTATACATCTTCTTGTTTTAAAAGCTGTTCCTGACAGATCAGCTACTACTCCAGCGGCAGGAACAGCGTCAGACGCACCTGGCTGTTCGTGTCGCTCATAGCCCCGGCTACGTTCACGCTCCGGCCCATCAGGTATTCCGTCCAGTTGTTCACCCCGTCCCCATCCAAATCTTCCCAGCGGTCATCCGCGAGTGGATTCATGCCGATCCTGATTTCCTCGGCGTCACTAATGCCGTCTCCGTCCGTATCCGCCGCCGCTGGGTTGGTTTTGTGCAACACCACCTCGTCATAGTCGCTCAAGCCATCCCCGTCCCGGTCGTGCCCGAACGGATCGCCACCAAACTCGTATTCCCCTTCGTCGTCCAGGCCATCTTCGTCAGAATCCCGGTAGACCCGAATCGTATACAAAGTGATTTCGCCGGCTATCCTCTGCAGCCTGATGATGGCAGCCTGGGGATACGCACTCAGCGGCACGGTGACGGCCACACTGCGCGGAGCGTCGCTGCCGCCCACCAGGTTGCCGAACAGATCGTCAGCCACCGTCGTTCCGTTTGCGTCCGCCAGTTGCAGAATGAGCTGCGAAGCAGCATGGTCGAAAAAGTCCGCGCGGTAGACGAGGTCGTTGGTCGTCACCAGCGTCCGGTCAATCGCCACTTCCATGGCCCCCGTGCCAGTCCCCACCGTTGCATCCACATGCCATGCGTTCGTGCTTTGACCGTTCAACGGCGCATTAGTAATCCATTCCCCGCTAACCTGCCGCGCGCCCAGACACCACGGCGGAACCGGGTATTCAAACAGGCCGTCGGCCATCGAAAACCGCGGGTCGCCTAATTTCAGGTTGATTCTGCTCAAGCCATTGGTCTCTTCCCCGTCTTCGAGCTGGTCGGCATCGGTGTCCCATGAGGTCGGGTCAAGATTTAGGGAATATTCCAAGCTGTTGACTACGCCGTCGGAATCCGGATCGGCGTTTCCCCTGGCGTCGTTCCCGCTCAAGCCGAAATACGCCGCCCACTGGTCGAACAAGGATGGCTCCTGTGTCGCCCAGACGACCGACACTACCACCAGCGCCAGCAGCAGGCCCGCCAGCGCCAGACGGCCCAGAGCTGTCGGGCAAACCCACCTGCTAATAATTCCATCATTGCGTAATTGTTTCATGGATACCCCCTGCAATAAGGACGCTTAGAAGCCGAAACCACCAGGAAAGAAAAAAGCCATTGGCGATAAGCCAATGGCGCCTGCGGAAAAAAATGAAGTGAAAAGAAGGGAGAAAAAGCTTGTCAGATAAGCAACTGACAGTATGATAAAATTGCTTGGTTGCCTGGTTGCCTGGTTGCCTGGTTGCCTGGTTGCCTGGTTGCCTGGTTGCTCATAAACTCTTTCCTTATTTCAGCACTCTGCCAGCTTCTCCTCACCCTGTCAACAATTATTTTCCCGCAATTATTTTCCCGAAAAACGTAAGGCCGTCTTGTGGGTAGGTTATGAACCCTCAATAACTGACGGGTTACGTTTTTCTGCGTTTCCGCTTGACGCCTTTATTGGACAGCGGCAGACACAGAGGTCCGCCCTCCATGCAAAATATCAGGTGCGCAGGAAGAGCGCGACTCCCTGGCCGACGATCGGGCAGGCCGTCCGCGCTGTCTATGCTTTGCTAACCCGGGGCTTAGACTTCGAGGATGCCGTCGGCGAGCCAGCGCCGGATGACGCTCACGCGCGGATGATTAAGATCTTCCAGCGCGCGCGCCGCGGCGGCGCGATCGTAATCGAACCGAACTATTTCCACGTTCAGCCGGCCAGCGGATTCGGTCACTTCCAGAAAAGTGCTGCGCGGGTCGTCATCCGCTCCTAATTCCTTTTTGCCGCTCTGCGGGCGCAGGCCGGTTTTATCCAGAACCGCCAGAATCGGCAGGCTGGGCGACCCGCTGTTGGCAAACGTGGTGCGGCCAACCTGGCGCACATACGCGTAGTGCGTGTGGCCGGTCGCGCAAAGGTCGGCCGAGGGATCCAAAAACCTCGCAATCTGTTCATCGGGCAGCGCCTGCCAGGACACCTCTTCCCCGGTGGTCGGGTCGGCATGGCCATGGACCAGCACGATTTTCTTTCCGCGCCATTGCAGGATCAAGCGGCGCGGTAGCGCGCGAAAATAGTCCCGCTGCTCAGAGTTAAGCCGGACGAACGCGCCCTCCTCAGTGTAAGGCGGATGCTCCCCCTGGGCGCCCTTAAGCATGCCCTCATCATGATTGCCGAGCGTCGCCAGAGCGCCAGCGGTAGCCATGAGCCAGCGCGCGGCCTCAGCCGGATTGGGCCCGCCAAAGAAAAGATCGCCATTGAACAAAACCTGGCTGCGCCCCTTCAATTTCGCGCAACATTCCGTGAAAGCCGTAAGCGCCGGAAGGTGCGCATGCAAGTCGCTGAGAATAATCAGCCGGTCGAGCTGATCATCCAAGCGCCTGGTAATCGTGCGGTAACCATTCACGGCGCTACAACCTCAAAGGCCCCGTAAGACCAATTGGCCTCGTAGGCCCGCTCGCTCCCGAACCGCGTCCCGCGCTGGACGGCGCCCTTGGCGTCATGCGTCGTGATTTGCGCTTCCAGCAGCCAAGTGGATTTTCCCGGATCCAGCGCCAAGCGCGCCAGCGGAATCAGCGCGCGCAGCTCGTATCCGCCGGGGACAGGTTGCGATTCCACGAGAATATCGGCCGCCGGCGCAATGTCCTTCCCGGCAGCCACGGCGGCCGTGGCGGCCGCCTTGTCCGTCGCCGGCGCCAGAAAAACCTGGCCGATACGCTGCTCGCCGGGAAGCGAGCCGAACAGTTCGAGGCACGAGCCTTTCCAGAGCGGGTCGCCGCGGCTGACCTTGGCGTCCGTAATCACGGCCACCACCGCCAGACGATCCCCCGCGCGGGCCAGGCGGACGGTAGCGGCTGGCTTGCCGGCGATTTTGATCTCATGTGCCGGCGCTTCACCGAGAGCCGTGGTCAAGCCAGCAGGCGCATCCACCGCGGCAATGCGCGGCAAAGATTGCGGCTTAGGCTTGATGGTTTCGGGCGCGCCCTGGCCCAGATACGGAATCAGGGTGTAAGCAAAGCTCACATCGTTGGGCGCCGCAGGCGCATCAATCAACTGAATGAGCACCGTCTGGTTCTGCCCCAGCTTTACTGGGCGAACTTTGTCAAACTCAATCTGCACGCCGAAGCCGGCGCGGTCGAGAATCAGGCCGCGGGCCGGTTGGGCCTCGGCGCTGACTTCAATGGCTGGGCCATCGCCCACGCTCAGGCCCAGGACACGGGTGGGCGCGTTTTTCTCGGAAACGAATGGAATCATCTCATAGGCTTCGTTCAGCTTTGAATCAGGGCCACGGCCATCGAGCGCCATCCGGTAGGCGGTATCGGCCAACTGGACCTCGGCGACGATCCGGTCTTCCTGGAAGGTATAGCGGCGGCTCACGTGGATCGGCCGGTCGCGCACCTCGCCGGAACTGCTGACGGTATTTCCCTCCAGCCGGGCATCAAGATGCTCGCTATCGGCAGCCACCAGCGGCTGGCCATCGGCCAGCGTGCCGACCAGCGCATGAATCCGGAAATTCCGCCAGTTGCCGCGCTGCATCCCGGCGCCGTAACTGCCCGAACTCGAAGAGGCGATTACCGGCCCCGCGCCCGGAACAGTGAGTTGGCAAATGATGCCGCCGCCATAGCCGATGCGGGTGGCAAAATAATTGTTCAACCATTCCGGCGCCAGGCGGCCGTGGAAAGTCAGGAGGTAATAATTCTTGCGGCGGGCGGCGAACCACTCGTCGCCGCCGTGGACGCTGACCGTGAAGTCCGGCCCGGGGCGACCCTGATAATTTTCGCTGCCGATTGACGTGCCGCCGGCGGTGCGCGAGCCCCAGGGCGCGGCCACGACACCATCGCAATAAAAATAACCATAAAGGGCTTGAATACGGTCGCGGACTGCTTTGAACTTCGGCTCGTTCATATCGGCGATGATAGCGCTGTAATTGGCCAGGATGTAAGTGCCGTAAAGCAGGTCGTGGCCGAAGTGCTCATGGCAATCACCCGAGCGGCTGATGCCTACCCCGCGCCCCCACCCGCCCGAGACGAACCGGTCGAAATAGGTGGTGGCCAGATCGGTAAGCAGCGGGTCCTGGGCAGCTTCGGCGGCATAGCGCAAGGCCATGGGAATATGCGAAAGGGCGTTGCCATTGACGCGTTCGATGCCGCGCCCGAAGGCCAGGCGGTCGCCGCCTGAAATGATGGCCTCGCGGATGATCGCCTTCAGTTCCGGCGGCGCATCCGACTGTTGCAGGATGCGCCAGGCCGGCCGCCAGTAATGGAAACCGTAAGTGGCAAAGGCATAACCGAGATTACCGTTCCAACTGGAGGTGACCGGCAGATCGCCCACGGTAATGGTGCGCAATCCATCCGCCAGATCGCGCACGGCCACATTAAGGACATTTTTATTTTTATGCGCGGCGTAAGAATGCATCAACGAATCGCACAATGGCGGCGGTTCGTGGCCGCCGTTAAGCGGCACGAATCCGGGCGTTTCCGGCAGTCCCTTATAGACCTTGGCCTTGGCGCTCCAGCCGTAGCTGCGGCCCTCGCTGGGCTTAATCTCATTACCGGAAGAGTCCCGAATAATATAATCGTCCGGCTTGAGGGATTTAAGCCAATCATGGAGCCGCACCTGGAAGCCATGCCAGAAGACCTGGCCGTCATGGTAGATCGCGCCGCCTTGCAACGCCTTGGCCAAAGCCGGGTCGGAGGCAAACAGGGCAGTCACGCCGCCGATTCCCCGGTAAGGGCGCACATCGTCCCGGTTCAGCAGCAGGTGCAGCATATAATCGCCGCGCCCGTCGGCAACCTCCATGGTCAGGAGTTGCTCGTCATATTTGCCGGCCGGCTCGAACTTAACTTTGCTCCGCTGAAAACCGCCCTGGGCTTGTCCCGCCCACAAAACGGTTCCATCCGGCGCCGTCAACTTGAAGGCCCGCGTTACCGGCTGATCGAACTCGGCAAAGCCCAGGTCCAACCCGATGGTCCCCTTGGGCACGTAGACGTAACTGCGCTTGAACATTTCTCCATGCCCATGCAGCCAGAGCGGATGGCCGGCTAACGCCAATTTCAAGTCCGGCGCAATGGAAACCGTGGCCACATGATCGCGGCTGCCGCAGAGCAACAGGCGATAAATGCCTTTTTTATTGGCGCTGACCGGAAAGGTGAAAGACCGTTTGGGCACCGCGGCCAGGCGCGCCGGCTCGGTCAGCGAACTCCAGCGGATCATCGGCGCCGAGCCGCGGCCGTAGCAGAGGGTGTAATACCAGAGCTCGTGGTCCCAGCCGCCGGTCTCGGGCAGATACGCGTCACCGGCAATGCCGTCATCGGCGACCACTTGGCGGACAACCGGCCGGCCATCCGGGTCATAGAGCTTCACCAGGACTTCGCGCGGGCCGTTCTCCATCAAGTTCCAGTCGCGGATATCTATGTTGATCTCAAACGATTTTCCGTCCGGATTATGGATATAAGCCGTAACGCCCTGGTAGAAACGCAAGGTCACTCCCGCCGACGCCAAGGCTTCCTCCTTCGCTGAAGCTACGGCGGACAAGTTGGCGGGCAAGCCCGGCGAGAGGCCTGCGGCCGACTCGGCGGCAGCGCTGTGCTCGATGCCAACGGTCAATGCTGCGCCAATCATCACACCGATAATTTGCGTAAAAAATTTCATCGCGTCAATCTCCTAACTCTGATCTTTGTTTCAGATGCTGCCGTCATTCTATGACGGCCTACAAAAAAACGCTCGGTCGCGCTTGCCCCGGCGTCTCCTGCGGAACCTGGGTCAATAATGGTTTTTCGTAACTGCTCGTCAAGAAATGGAACTACGAAAAACGCTAAAGGCGCGAATCTCACTCGGCAGCCTTGCCAGACGAGAATGGGAATGAAAATTGTATTCAATTTAGCGTATTTTCCGCCAGAGGCGGATCTGCCTATGGTACGACGCGCATTTCGTAGTTCCCGCCAGAGGCGGGTCTGCGTAGTAATGGTTTTTCACCAGCTTCGTCAGATTGGATTCGATCTAAGACTATTTTGAGGTAAAGATCGTTCCCGGAGCCGGAATCGTTCCCCAGACGATTGTGCCGGAGTCGCCACTGCGCCCCTGCGCGCCGCCGGCGGCGCCGCCGGTGACCGTAACATTAGTGCTGGTAAACGTGTGATATATCCGCCAGATAGCAATGCGCCCGCCGCCGCCGCCGTGATAGGTGGCAGCAGCAGCGGCGGCACTGCCTTTGGCTTGGAATGAGCCGGCGCCGCTCAACATCCGGCAGTGCAGGTAGATTCCGCCGCCGGCGCCGCCGGCTTGATCGTAAGGGCTGCCGGCGTTAGCGTAGAGCGTGCCGTCAATTTGAGCAGACCCGCTAACTTGCAGGCGAATCAGGCCTCCGCCCGTTCCGGCAGCGCCGTTGACCCAGGAAGCGCCCGAGCTGCCCGGATCTATCGGAGCATTGGATGAGCCGTAAGTGGCACCACCACCAACATTAGTCCCGCTCGGCCAGCCGCCGCCGGCGCCGCCATAGCCGCCTCCACCACAATTTGTAGGGGAATTATTAGGATTGCGGCCACCGCCCGGTCCCCGTGAAGAAGTATTTGCGAAACCAAATCCAAGGGCGTTGGCATTTATCCCTCCGCCCAAGTCAGTGCGGAAAGACCCAAGTACCATAGAGGGCGAGCCGCCGTTGATTGGATGACTTTGGGGATAAACCCAGGAATTGGAAGCTATCCAGAGTTGACCGGTTACCGTGAGCAAGTTGCCGTATGTTTCGGTCGCTGCGCCCGTGGGCGCATTATACAAATACAGTCGGGCATTATTGGTCAGGCGCAAGTTGCCGCCGACATTGGCCGATGAGATCAGGCCAGTATTACATGGAGTTGGGTAGCTTAGGTAACCATAGCTCGTATTTGTGCCCACAAAAACATATTCGGAACCGCCAACCTGCAGTCGGGCGTTAGTTCCCACCACCAGGTCTTGGGTAACCGTCAAGGTAAAACCTTCCTCGGCAAACCGAATCCAGCTATTGGTTACGGTCAACTGGTCAACCAACCACGTTGGGAACCCGCGAATCTGACCTTTAATTCCCGTAAGCAGGTTGGAGAGCAACACGGCATTCGTGAAATACACTGTGCCGATATCGCCAAAGCGGACACTGCTGGAATAGCCGTCGTAACCCGGGCTGGTGTCAAATTGAATAACAGGTTTAGGCAGGGCCGCCTGGGCGCTGTTATTGTAAAGCACGGCAATTCGGCCGCCCCCGCCACTGCCGATATAACTCGTGTCAAAGCCCACTCCACCCTGAGCCCGAATAATGCCGTTGGTGCCGACCAGCGTGTCGCAGGTAATGAAAATGCCGCCGCCTGAGCCAGCGCCACCTCCCCGATTTGTATAAACAGACCCGCCATTGGCCGTGAGCGTCCCGTTGATGGCAACCTGGCCAGCAGCATCAACCAGTATGGCGCCACCGCCCCATGAGCCGACGCCCGAATAGCCG
The DNA here is from genome assembly GCA_016188985.1 of Lentisphaerota bacterium. Taxonomy (GTDB): domain Bacteria; phylum Verrucomicrobiota; class Kiritimatiellia; order JAAZAB01; family JAAZAB01; genus VSJD01. The sequence continues at coordinate 13,788 of JACPGM010000096.1, forward strand.
CCGCCGCCGCCTCTGGTGCCGCCGCCGCTGCCCGGATTTGTCGGCGTTGCCGCTGAGCCATAAGTCAAAGAACCGTACGGGCCGATGAAACCCATGCCTCCACCAGCCCCAAACCCGCCGTAGCCGGCCCCTTGACCAATGCCCCAATAACCCGAATCTAACCAGGCGTTGGTCCCGCCGCCACCGGGCCCATAGCCCTTGTCGCGCGAGACCGGCGCGCCATACCCTTTGAGGTTGACATTGATGCTCCCGCTCGCGGCCACGGTAAGATTGGAACACACAATCCAGACGCGCGCGTCCGGCGTCCAGCCATCGGCGCCATTGGTATCGCTGTTAGCCGCGTGCGTGAGAATGCCGCTCTTCTCGATGGTCACGTTGGTGGCGTTCAGGGCGGTGGCCCAGTTCGAAAAGATCAGCGTGGCGGTATTGCTGATAAAGAGCGAGCCTAACGGGGCTGTTGCGTTGGTCAGCAGGATACCAACGCCGGGATTGGTGATCACGACATAGTCAGCATTGGTCGGCCACGTACCAATGCTCCAGTTAGTTTCCACGAACCAGTCATTGGTGCCGCCGGCTGGCAGCCACGTAACCGTGGCGGCCGGCGCGCGCTGGGACAACGCCATTGCCAGCCCAAGGCCTAACACCAACCTGGCACACATGAACTTCATAATTTACCGCTATTAACCTACTCTCCAGAGACTCAATAGTAAAGACTTTTTATTGACTACTCAGGTCGTCAAGAAATGAAACTACGAAAAACGCCAAAGGCGCGAATCTCACTCGGCAGCCTTGCCAGACGAGAATGGGAATGAAAATTGTATTCAATTTAGCGTATTTTCCGCCAGAGGCGGATCTGCCTATGGTACGACGCGCATTTCGTAGTTCCCGCCAGAGGCGGGTCTGCGGCGGAAAATGTCTTCTCAGATAGCTGAGTAATTGCCTTATTTCGGCCTTACGGTTTGCTCCCGGCGGTCTCCCGCAGCTCCAGAGCGCTGATAACCGGGGCGGTCAGCGGGGTGATACCGGGAACAGCGGGCACAAACTCAAGCGCCAGATCGCCGCCGGCCTGGACGCCCTTAAACTCCTTGACCAGCGCCGTGCGCGGCGCGCCGGCTTCTTTAACGATATCGAAATTTTTCAACACGGTTTGCCCCTGGAGTTTCACATCAAACACGCGCTTGCCCGGCTGGACATTCTCATCCGGCTCGGCAAAATGCAACCGCACGTTGAACGCGCGCGGCGCGACCGGAACCGGCGCGCCTAACCCTAACGGGGTAAAGTTCGAGCAGTTGTCATACCCGCCCATCCCCAGATAGGTCAGCGCCTCCGTGCCCAGACCGGGATCATTCATCAGAAAATTGACGGCCAGTTGCTCCTTCTTAAGTCCGGCCTGTGCCAGCGTGGCAAAAGGGATGGCCATTTCCAGCGTCCAGCCGTTGGTATCGGCCACGCCGGCGCTCTCCCAGGACGCATTCCAGGAGAAATCCAGCCCGTTGGTAGTCGCACCTGACCCGCCCCCAGCTTGGTCTCCCAATCCATCCGCGCGCGTGCCGTCGGCCGCCACGGTGAAATACAAGACCGGCGGCGTTTTCTTCCCGGCGCTTGGGGACGATACCCCGCCAAGACTACTATCGCTGACAATCAAGCGCCACCAGTTATCGCTGCGCGATACTTGATCCGGCTGGCTCCGGCCGGTCAGCCAGGGGCGCTGCTCCCGCGAGAATGCGCCAAACCTGACTAATTGCACTATTTTCCCCATCGGCGGCCGCTTAAGTCCCACATACAAGGCGCGGCTGTCGTAGCGGAAGAAGACGCGCGTGCCGGTGTATGGCAAGGGCGCCGGCGCGTTAGTAGTGGCGACTATTTCCTGTTGCCAGGTTGGTTCATTGAGCAGG
>JACPGM010000099.1 GCA_016188985.1 Lentisphaerota bacterium
GGTCTTAAACAACCAGAAGGCCCATGAAACTGATTACCAAGAACACGGATTATGCCATTACAGCGCTGTGCGAGCTGGCCCGGGAACCGGACCAAACAACGGCCGTATCGAAATTAGCCCGGGAACTGAAAATTTCGCATGCCTTCTTGCGGAAGCTTTTTCAAACCCTGGAAAAACATGGCATTCTCACTTCGCGCAAGGGCAAGGGCGGCGGCTTTGCGCTGGCGCGGCCGGCCGCGCAGATCGCCGTGATTGAGATCATGGAGATATTTCAGGGACCATTGGAGGTCGGCGCTTGTTTTATCCGGACCAAGGTATGCCCCCATACCAGGCATTGCCGGCTGCGGGGGCGCTTGATGACCATTGAAAGATATCTGGCGGCGCAACTGAAGGCCTTGACCATTGCCGCGCTGCTGGACTAAGTGTTCAAAGACATAAATACGCTCACGTTAGCGGATTTATGCCTTTGAGCACTAAGGCATAACTATTATTAAAAAAGTTGTTGACATAATGAGACCAATATGGTTTCATTAGTCCGTTTGAAAGGAAAACCAGGCATGGAAAAATTCCTGAATAGTGAAATAAAGGCCATTATCCGGCAGTACCCGCCGGTGGAAAAGGTCTTGACCGATTTCGGCATCGGTTGCGGGCCTTGCAGCGTCGGGAGCTGCCTGCTGAAAGATATTGTAGCCATTCACAACCTTTCGGCCGAGGCCGAACAGGATCTTTTGACCCGGATTGCCGGCATCATTCATCCGGGGCAACCCATTAAACTACCCGCGCGGCAAGCGAGCCGGCCGGCCAAGACCAAGGAGTCGCGACTCTCCCCGCCAATGCAAATGTTAGGAGTAGAGCATGTGCTGATCAAGCGGCTGCTCGCCCTGATTCCGCAGTTGATTGCCACTATGGACTTGACCTCGGCCCCGGGCCGGCAACGAATTCTTGAGGCCGTTGATTTCATCCGTTCTTATGCCGACCGTTATCATCACGCCAAGGAAGAAGACATTCTCTTCAAGTACTTTGATGAGAAAACGGATATTCTCAAGGTCATGCGCACGGATCACGAAAGCGCCCGCGGACACGTTCGCGCGATTCTGGTGGCCGTCGAGCGCCAGGAACGCGACCAAGTCGCCGAGCACCTGAACGCCTATTATGAACTTTTGCAGCAGCATATTAAGAAGGAGGACGAGATCCTCTATCCCTGGATGGACCGCCAACTCAGCGACAGCCAAGTCGGCCAACTGTTTGCACAATTCAACGAAGCCAATAAAGCTCTCTCCCAGGCGCCCCAAAAATACCAGGCTTTAATTATCCGCCTGGAACAGGCCGCCTGAGAACGGGGGCGTAACAACAACAATCGCAAAAGAAACGACCGCAATAAAAAAAAAGGAGGTGCCGTATGAAAGGGTTTGAAGGTTGTCCGGGATCGCGAACTATTGACCGGCGCGAAGAGCAAGGCGAGGAGGAAGCGACCGCCAAGGTAAAATCGCAACTGCGGCAATGGCCGATTCAGTTGCATCTGATCTCGCCGCAGGCCCCCTATTATCAGGGCGCGGACGTGCTCCTGGTGGCGGACTGCGTGGCCTATGCTCTGGGCGGGTTTCACAGCGAATACCTGAAAGGCAAGTCCTTGGCGATTGCCTGCCCGAAACTGGATGAGGGTCAGGAGGAATACACCGAAAAAATCAAGTCCTGGCTGGAAGACGCCAAGGTCAATACGCTCACGGTTATGACCATGGAAGTTCCCTGCTGCATGGGGTTATTGAGTCTGGCGCAGGAGGCGCTCGCCGCGTCCAGCCGCAAGGTACCCTTAAAGCATATTACCGTTGGATTGCAGGGCGATATTCAGCAGGAGGAATGGGTTAAGGGCTGAGGGCATATTGCTCAAACTGAATTCGGCCACAGTCCGGCCTTGTCAGCCAGAGGCTTTGTTACGGGCGGAGTAGGCCGCGGCCGGTTACAGAACCGCTCTCGGCTCAGCTAAGTGCTATTTCATGTAGCCGCGGCGATGACGCCGTGGCCTGCGGCAGAATCCACGCCCTCATGGGCGCGGCTACAGCAAAACTGGCATTTTCTTGTTGTAGCGGAGGACGGTGACTCCGGTATTTTGGCATCATCCGGATTTAAGCAACACACATTAAAAAGCGCACTTAGGTCCACAAGGCCGGCAGCCATGCCCACGATCATAAAACCGGAAGCTGAAATAGAACGCAGCGGCCGCAGCGGCTTGAGTATTTTGCGTGGGCTGGAGCGCTACGGCCGCGCCTGTTACCAGAGCGAGCACCGGATTACGGCCAACTCCGCCGCGGATTTTGTCAGGCGCCTGATCCGGCGCGGCCATTTCTCGGTGATCGAACACGAAAAGGTCACGGCACGGGTCGTCTGCGACCGGGGCGTATCGCATGAGATCGTCCGCCACCGGCTGGGTTCCTACTCTCAGGAATCAACCCGCTATTGCGATTACGCCCGTGGCGGGCTCAGGGTTATTGAGCCGTTATTCTTCGCGCGGGGTTCTACTAAGCACCGGATCTGGCTCAAGGCGATGGCCGGGGCCGAGGCGGCTTACCAGGCATTGCGCGCGGCCGGGGCCGCCCCGCAGGAGGCGCGGCTGGTATTGCCCCACTCGGTCAAAACGGAAATAATCGTGACTTATAACTTGCGGGAATGGCGGCACTTCTTCCAGGTCCGCTGCGCGCCTGGCGCGCACCCGCAAATCAGGGAAGTGGCCTGCCTGCTGCTGGCCAGGATGCAAACGTATCTTCCGGTTATTTTTGAAGATTTCAAGCTTGACCGCCGGCAGGCGGTGGCGGTAACAAACATGTGCCCGTCAAGTTGATCGGGCGGCCAGGTCAAAACCAGCAAAGGGAAAGATCAGCCATGGCGACGGAATCGGCCAGCAAAAGTTTGAACCTGCAGGGGGTTCTCTGCCCGCTCAACTTTGTCAAAACCAAGTTAGCGCTGGAGGAGCTGGAGCCGGGCGCCACTCTGGAAATTATCCTTGATGACGGCGAACCGATCCAGAATGTCCCGCGGGCGATCAAGGAAGAAGGCCACCGTATCGTGAAGGTTGACCATCAAGCGGACGGCAGTTTTCGACTGTTAATCAGAAAAGGATAGGAGAACGGGTCATGGCTGACAAATTCATAGCGGACAAAACCGGCAAAGTTCAGGTGGACCTGGCGGTTGACGGCAAGACCGGCGCGCTCGATTTCAACACACTCAAATCCGGCGGGTTGATCAAGCAACGCCAGAAAGACCTCTTCACTGTGCGCTTACGCTGTCCCGGCGGGCGGGTGCCGCTGAAGAAGCTGGAGAAGGTATTGGAAGTGGCCCGCAAATACGCCGGCGACTACATTCACCTGTCTTTCCGGCAGTCGCTGGAATTGCCCTACGTGGACTATCGCAATTTCAAGGCCATTCACGATGAGCTGAGCCAGGTGGACCAGAAGATCGCCTCCTGCGGCGCGCGCATCCGGGTGCCCACGGCCTGTTCGGGTTGCGAGTATAATCCCAATGGCCTGATGGACACCCAGAAAATGACCCGCCTGGTGGACGAAAAATTCTTCGGCCGCGAATTGGCCCACAAGTTCAAGATTTCGTTTTCGGGCTGCCCGATTGACTGCGCCCGCACCAACGAGATGGACTTGGGCTTCCAAGGCGCAGTCAAACCCTGGTGGAAAGAAGAAACCTGCACGGGTTGCCGCATCTGCGCCAAGGCCTGCAAGGAAGGCGCGATTGTAAGTCACACCGAAACTGGCAAACCCATCTTTTATCCCGAGAAGTGCCTGTATTGCGGCGACTGTATCCGCGCTTGTCCGA
>JACPGM010000097.1 GCA_016188985.1 Lentisphaerota bacterium
TCCAGGTGCGGCCGAAATCAGCGCTCCACAAATCATTGATGCCGTAAAAAATGTCGCTCCCCGTGATGCGGAGCTTCTGGGTTGTGACCACCGCCGTGTTGGGGGGAATCACCGCACTACGGGTCTGCACCCAGCAGGTCTTGCGGTCGTACCCGCGGTGAATGATCCGGGGCTCAACGGAATAATCCAGTTCGTCCATGGTTTCTCCTCTCAGCCAGACCTAAACACCAGTGCTGAAATGTTAATTAAGCGTTTTGTCTTTGCCAAACATTTTTTGGGCAAGGCTTGACTGCTGCAAACGTAGCGTTTACGTCCCAAAGCGGTTGGCCGGCCGCTGGGAATCACCGCGGGGTTGCACCGCGGGGTTGCTTGACAGCAAGGGGGTGCTTGGAATAAATTAGCCACCCATGAATAACCCGCTCATTTTCGATTGCCTGGCGATGTATGGGCCGCGGCCGCACAAGACGCTCGAAGAGCGCTGGTCGCTCAAGCACTTGCTGGAAGACCTGGACCACTACGGGATTGCCGGCGCGCTGGTGCGGCATGAACAGGCGCTGGTCTATGACAGCATGACCGCCAACCGCCGCCTCGTTCGAGAGATTGCTCCCTACCGCCAACGCCTCTGGCCTTGCTGGGTGACCGCACCGCATCACCTGGGCGAATTTCCGGCGCCGGCGGAATTGTTGAAAGAAATGGATGCCGCCGGGGTAAAAGCAATTCATCTATATCCCAATCTGCATGGCTATCCCGCTAACCGTGATTTTCTTCAGCCGCTGGCCGAAGCCCTCAACCCGCGGCAGACAGTTGTCTGCGTGGATTATTCCGAGATGGCTTATTCCTATGACGCGGCCATGGCGCTGAGCCGCATCTTCAAGGATTGTCCGGTTATTTTAACGCGCGCCCGCTGGGGGCACTTCCGCAGCGTAGTCGGCATCATGGATGCGTGCCCAAACGTCCACCTGGAATTCTCGCTTTTCCAGGCCAATCGCGTCGTGGAATGGATGCGCGCGCGTTATGGCATTGAGCGGCTGTTACTGGGCACGGGCCTGCCGGTGCACAGCGGCGGGGCAGCCCGGGGTTTTGTTGACTGGTCGCTCCTGCCGGATAATGAGACGGCCCTTTTTGCCGGCGGCAACCTTAAGCGGCTGCTGGGCGATGGACCGCGGAGTTCCGCGCCACTGCCCGGCAAAGACGACCCGATCATGCTGGCAGCGCGCTCCGGTCAGCCCCTGCGCGAAGCCGTGCTCGATGCCCATTGCCACGTGCTCGATGAGGGCGTGCACAGCGTGGGATCGAGCTACCTATTGTTTCAAGGCGATATAACGCATATGCTGGAATTGACCCGCCATTGCGGGATCGGGCTGACCGCCATGATGTCCTGGAGCGGCACGGCCAGCTTGGATGCGGCCAGCGGGAACGAACTGATTGCCAAGGTGGTCCAGGCCGCGCCGCAAGAAACAATCGGCCTTTCCTCGGCGGATCCGACCCACCAGAGCGCCTCGGAGATCAAGGCGCTCTGCGAAAAATATCATCTGGACATGGGCTTCCGCGGCCTGAAACCATATTTCCCGCGCAACAGCATCCCTTATCACGATGCGCTCTACAACCCTTACTGGGAGTTCGGCAACCAATACGGACTTTACGCTCTGTTGCACACTGACGAAACCGCGGCCGCGCTGAACGGTATCCAGGAACTTTGCAAGCGTTTCCCGCAGATAACTTTCCTGATCGCGCACAGCGGGGGTTCCTGGAGCTATGCCAAGAAAGTCGCCGAACTTGGCCGAAAATGCCCGGCGGTTTTTGCGGAGCTGACCCTGACGCCGGTCTTGAACGGCGTGATCGAATATCTCGTAGAAAATCTTGGCGCCGATCGCGTGCTTTTCGGCACGGATGCCCCGATGCGCGACCCGCGTCCGCAGTTAGCCTGGGTCGTTAACACACGGCTGCCGGTGGAGACCAAACGCAAAGTTTTGGGCGGCAATTTTGCGCGCGTCCTGTTGAAAAGTCATTTGCCGCTCCACGCTTTACCGCCCATTGTGGCTCGGGCCGCTGCCTGCTAACGCGGGCCTGTGCCCGCAACCCAGAAAATTTCCTCCTCAGGCGGATCCGCTATGGCGGATCATTCCATAGGCAGACCCGCCTATGGCGGGAACCACTGATTACACTGATTTCACGGATGGTCAGACCGTTGATCAGGTACTAGCGCATTACAACGTCGGCCGCTCGGCCGCATTTGTCGCAGGCGTGGTTGGCAATTCCCGCAATCCGCGTGTGATAGCCCTGCCGGACGATCAGCGCCTGGCCGCACTGCGGGCAGAGCGTATCCTGCCCGGCGCCGGTCAGCACATTGCCAAGGTAGACATAGCTCAGGTCCTGTTGGCAGCGCTTCCAGGCGCTCTGCAGCACGGCGGTCGGCGTGGGCGGAAGATCCATTTTATATTCCGGGTGGTAAGCGCTCAGGTGCAAGGGCGTTTCCCGGTTCAGGTTCGCGGCCATCCAGGTCGAGACCTGGCCGACCTGCTCGACACTGTCGTTCAATCCGGGGATCAGCAGATTGGTGATTTCCACGTGGCAACCCGCCGCATGCGCCTGGCGCGCGAAGCGCAGCACAGGCGCCAGGGTGCCACGGCATTGTTCCTTGTAAAACGTTTCTTCCATGCTCTTAATATCAATGTTGAGAGCGTCAATCAGCGGAAGCAATTCCGCGCCGGGCTTTTCCTCGATATACCCGTTGGTGACCAGCACATTGAGCAGACCTTCGCGGCGAGCCAGGCCGGCGCAATCCCGGACAAACTCGTAATTGATGAGCGGCTCGTTGTAGGTATAGGCGATGCCCAGCGACTGTTCCGCGCGAGCTGCCCGGATTACTTCCTCCGGCGCAAGCGCCTGCGCCCGCGCGCTGACGGTCTGCGAAATCTGCCAGTTCTGGCAGAAGCCGCAGGCGAAATTGCAGCCCCAGCCGCCGATCGAGAAAATGGCGCTACCGGGATGAAAATGATAGAGCGGCTTTTTCTCGATTGGATCGGTATGCATGGCCGAGAGCAGGCCATAGCCCGCCGCCACCAGGCGGCCAGCCTCCACCCGCCGGATGCCGCAGCGTCCGGTTTTCCCTTCGGCAATCAGGCAGTGATGCGGGCAAAGCTCGCATTGGATTTTCCCTGATTCGGTCAAATGCCAGAACTGAGCCGGTTTCATGGCAAAGCCCCTTCCATCATTTATTTGAGGCCATGATGGCAGAAAACGTCCGGTCAGCGCCAGCCGCGTTGGGACAGCAACCCGCGATTGGGCGAAGGCACAAAGGTCTTTTCCGGCTCGCCCACAAGTTCTCCCTGGCGCACCCATTTCAGATCGGAGCCATAAAGGTGTTCGGCCAGCAAGGTCGTCAGGCGCTTGCGCACGTCGACCAACGTCGGATCATCGGCCAGGTCGCGCAGCTCCCGGGGGTCCCGCGCGAGGTCGAAGAGCTGGAAACGATTGCCCACCGGATACCAGATGAGCTTGTACTGGTCGGAGCGGATCATGCGCATGGCCAGATCGTCTTCGTAATGCTCGCCGTAAAGATGCGCGCGCCGATAATCCGAAACCAGCGAATGGCCCTCAACCGTCCTGGGAATGGGAAGACCGCACAGGTCCAGCAAGGTCGGCATCACATCGCGCAGTTCCGCCAGCCGGTCGTCACGCTGATGATGCCCGACGCGCTCATAGGCGGCCGTGGGCATGAGCACCATGGGAATCTTGGCCGACCATTCGAACATCGGCGGCTTGCACCAGAGGTTATGATTGCCCAGCATATCGCCGTGGTCGCACACGAACATGACAATCGTGTTATCCAACCAACCGGCCTCGCGCAAGGTTCCAATCAAGAGACGCATCTGGTGATCAATATACGTGCATTGCGCGTAAAAGCCCTGGCGGGCAAGCTGCTTCTCGGCAGAACTCATTTCCGAAAATTTATCCTGGTGCCGCTTGAGCGCATAGGGCCAGGTGGCCGGGTCCTTGGCCCATTCGCCGATAAAAGGCTCGTCCACGCCTGACTGGCGATACATCTCCCAATAGTCGCGCGGCGGAGTCACCGGCTGATGCGGGGCGGCATAGGAACAATACCAGAAAGCCGGACAGGTGGGATCGCGGCGCTGAATGGCGTAACACATTTCCCGCGTGGTCCAATTCGTGGGATGGCAGTATTCCGGCAGATGCCAGGGCCGCGCGCAGTATTCGTTGTTGCCCATGGCATGGGTTAACTCCCGGCCCGCATACCCTTCCCGATCGAGAAAGCGCTCAAAGTCGTCCCGGCCGCCGCCCAAATGATGCCGGCCTTCTTCGTTGAGAATCACCTCGTCGAAGCCGATGCGCGCGCGCTGCGGAAAGACGTGCAGTTTGCCCACGGCATAAGTCTGATAGCCGGCCTCGCGGAAGACTTGCGGCAGGGTGGGAAGGCGCGGATCCATCTCCAGGCGCTCTTTGAAAACGCGATCCCCATGCGTTCGGGCCGTCGTACCGGTCATCAAGGTCCGGCGGGCGGGAATACAGGTCGGCGTGGCCGAATATGCCTGGCTGAACAGCACCCCACTGCGGGCGAGCTGATTCAAGGTCGGGGTTAGAATCCGTTCGTGGCCCATGGCTTGCATCAGCGGGCCGGGCCAGTGGTCCACGCATATCAACAACACATTCGGTTTCATAATGGAATTCCCTGCGCGGGGGTTTTGGCACCTACTATCCTGTCGAAACTCCTACCAACACGCAAACTCTATTTCCAGCTTGCTTTTCCGAGGGCTTTCCATTTGCATTTGGCCGGGAAAGGAGCGTTCCATTATGCTCACGCGCGAAGCATTACGCAAGCGGAAGCGGCGAATCCTCTGGAACAATGACGGTGAGGACCTGCTGTTGCCGGCCAACTATAATTCACCGGGGGCCGAGTGGCTCCGCGGGGAGTATTCCGGCTGCGGGGATATGCCGCGTCGCCTGGAAACCGCGGACGACCTTCTCGGCCAGCGCATGAAAGGAAAACTCGAAGGCACCCAGGTTGACGGCATTTTCTACTGCGGCTATGTCTGCGCGCCGAATTGGGAGTTCCCCGCCGAGAATACCCAGGCGCTGGGTCCGGACCCGCTCAAGCACGTCGTGGACTATGCGCACGCGAACGGCATGGAGTTCTTCTATTCCTTCCGCATGAACGACCCGCATCCCATGTTGCATCGGGGAAGCTGGACGTGGTCGCAGTTTCGCCTGCGCAACCTGCACTTGCTCCAGGGCCGGATAGACCGCGAATGGTTCGAGCAACAATTTCTCCCCTGGTTGCATGGGGAGGTCGAAGAGCACCCCCTGGCGCCGGCGGTCGCAGCGGGGAAGGCAGCCCTGTTCCCCCAAAACGAAAACCCCAAACCCACCGATTTCCGCGCGTGGGCCGCCTTCGATTTCGGTCAGAAGGAGGTCCGCGACTACTTCCTGCGCCTGGTTCAGGAAGCGTGCCGGCGGTATGACCTCGACGGGATCGAGCTCGACTGGGGACGCACCCCGCCGTTCTTCAAAACGCAGCAGCGCGCTAATGCCCCGGTCATGACCGATTTTGTCCGCCAGACGCGCCAGTGGCTGGATCAGTGGGGCCGCGAGCGGGGAAAGAGCGTTCTCCTGGCGACGCGCGTGCCCAACTCGCCGGCGGAAGCGCTCAACCTGGGGCTTGACGTGGCCCAATGGCTGCGCGAGGGATCGCTCGATCTGCTCGTTGCCGGGTTCGGCACAAAACCGTTTTCTTTCCCGATCGGCGCGTGGACCCGCCTGGGCCACGCCCACGGCGTTCCCGTCTTCGGCTGCATTGAGAACGCCCTGCCAGGACAGAGCAAGAAAGAAATCATTCGCGCCACCGCCCAGCGTTACTGGGACGCTGGCGCGGACGGCGTGTATCTCTTCAACCACTTCTATGACGACAACCGCAACTATGGGCAGCCCGGCCAGCCCGCGCGGCTTTGCCCCGCGGACACCCTCCATGACATCGGCAACCCGGCCCGACTGCGAAGGCTGGATAAAACCTATTGGGTGGACATGTTTGGCGATGACGCCGCGCTGCCCGTGCGGCTGAGCACGGAGTGCGGCTGTTCCACGGCCATCATTTCTTTCGAGGTGGCCGACGACCCGACCGAAGCCGCCCAGGTCACGCTGCAGGCGCAGTGGGCGGCCGATGTTGATATCGGGCGTGTCTCGTTGGCCCTCAATGACGTTGCGCTCAGCGAAGGAAAACCATTCGTAATGCAGGATGAGAGCTACAATGAAGTCCCCTGGGTTAACCGCGGCGACGCGCACGACCTTCAGGGCTGGTACGCCCATCCGGTCTCATCGCTGCGCAAGGGCATCAATACGCTGGAAGTCTCCGCCCGGCCCGCGGCTATTCCGCCCGACAAGCTCCTGCTAAAGCAAGTGCGCCTGGCGATCCTCTATTCGTAGGAAACGGAGTCTTCCGTGGCGCTGCCACTGCTATTGTTACCACCTCACATTTGTTCCTCGGCGCCTTCGCCCGCGCGCGGTCATTTCGAATTGCAATTCGATGGAACTTCGCATATCTTCTGCGGCTTCCAGCCATTCTGGCCTGAACCATAAACAAAAAGGACACAATGAGAAAGATACCTAAGCCCCCGAAAGCGGATGATCCCCGGCTGGCCGTTAAAGTCGGCTCCGTCACATTTCCCAACCCGTTCATGGTTGCTTCCGGTCCGACCGTCAAATGGAAAGAGCAACTGGTCATGGCCGAAGCCTGCGGCTGGGCTTCGGCAAGTTTGAAGCTGGCGTTCGATCCCGAGCCTTACATCAGCCTGCCGCCGCGTTATCGCTATTTCAAAAAAGAAGCCTACCACGCCTTCACCGCCGAGAAACGCTTAACCTTTAAGGAGTGCCTGCAACTGCTGCAGGAAGGCCGGAAACTGACGCGCCGCCTGATCTTATTAGCCAACATCACCTACATCGGCGACAAGCCCGGTCTGACCGGCTGGATCGAGATGGCCCAGCAGGCCGAAGCCGCCGGCGCCCACGTGATTGAGCTTAACATGTGCTGCCCGAACATGTCGTTCAATGTGGCCATGACGGAATCGGCGCGGACGGAACAGACCGGCGCGAGCATGGGTCAGAACGCGACGGCCGTCAGTATGATCACCGAGGCCGTCAAGCAATCCGTCAAAATCCCGGTGTTTGTGAAGATTACTCCGGAAGGCGGGCGGATCGCCGAGGTGGCCAAAGCCTGTTACGATAAGGGGGCGGATTGCGTCTGTTCGGTTGCCAACCGCCTGGCGATTGCCGACTTCGACATTGAAAACCCCAAGCAAGGACCGTATCGGCTGCAGGACGAGCCTACCCTGGCCTGTTTTTCCGGCCCCTGGATTAAACCATTGGCCCTGCGCGACGTGTTTGAAATCCGCCGCAAAGCCGGCCCAGGACCGGCCGTTCTGGGCACCGGTGGCATCGCCAGCGCGCGCGATGCCATCCAGATGATCATGTGCGGGGCCGACTTGATCGGCGTCTGCACCGAGACCATGCTTAAGGGATTTGATTTCCTGCCCCGCTGGCTCAAAGGCATGAGCGACTTCATGGATCGGCATGCCTACCAGAGTTGCCGTGATTTCCGCGACTTGGCGGTCGGCCGGATTACCTCGGCTGACAAGCTCACCTTGCACGGCGGTTACGCCGAGGTTGACCTGGACAAATGCACCGGCTGCACGCTGTGCGAAGCCGTCGGCCATTGCAATGCCATTACGATCGTGGACAAGAAGAGCCACATTGATCGCACAAAATGCACGGCCTGCTCAACTTGTGTGGAGGTGTGCCCGGAAGAGGCCATCCACATGGTGGATGCAGGCGTGCTGGAGAAAAAATCATGAAGCGCCTGCCAAAAAATGCTGATCCTACCAGGACTGTCAACATTGTGCTCGGTCAGGATCCGGCGGTGGATGCCCTCCACGGTTGTTTCCGGCTGAATAATCCCAAAGGTGACGCCTTCGCGCCCGAACGCGAAGTGGAGATCGTAGCGCGCAGCGGCAAGAAAAACCGCGTCAGCGTGCCCCCTGCGCTGCGGGTAGACTTGAGCGCCGACCAGAAAGTGGTGAACACGGGAGTTTTTCATCTGGAGAAAATCGGCCGGGAGCACGCCACGATGTATCTGCTCACCATGCGCGCCGGCTGGAACCAGACTTTTGTGGACATCCGGCGCATGATCGGCTTGGACAAGCACGGCTCTTTCGTGGCGCGGCTCAAGGGGCCGGACTTTGATATCCCCGTGGCCACTTCATCGGTATTGCCGCTCGGCCGGAACAACACCTGGATCGGCATGATCCTGGTGCACCCGGAAGCGCGCCGGCAAGGCATTGCCAATGCCATGATGCAAGCGTGCACGCGCTATGCGCTGGAGCAAGGCAAGGTCATTAACGGACTGGATGCCACGCCGATGGGCAACACCGTCTATGGCGCCGTGGGCTACGTCAATTCCTATCGGCTCTGGCGTTCCGTTTTCGAGCTCGCGGAGTTTGCCGATAAGTCCTACGACCGCCAGCACGTGCTGGCCATGCAGGCAGCCGACCTGCCGGAAGTCATCCGTTATGACGCGGCCGCCTTCCTGGAGCGCGGCAACGTTCTCAGCAAAATGTTTGCGGACAGTCCCGCCGGCTGTTTTATTTATCGCAACGATGCCGGGGTGATCCAGGGCCATTGCTTTTCGCGCCCGGGCCGGATACGGGCCTTTGTGGGCCCGTTCATTGCCGACACTGAGGGAATCGCCCGGCACTTGTTGACGGCCACGGCGCAGAAACTGCTCGAAGACCCTGCCAACCAGACCGCTTTCCTGGACACACCGGAAAGCAAATTTGCCGACCCGGGCGTCTACGTGGAGCGGGTCTTTGACCAGGAGAAGAAACCTTCCGGCCACCGGCTGAGCGCCACGCTTAAACCCGTGCGCGATTTCACGCGCATGTATCAGCTCGTGCATTATACCGAAGCGGACGCCCTGGTTAACCGTTTCATGCAGTCTGAGGGCCTGCGCAAGGATTCGGCGCGCGTGGCGGACTTCCGCGCGACCATGAACCGCGCGGTGGCCAACTACACTGAAACGCTGGCCTTCATGACCTTGGAACGCGAAGCGCTGCAGCCGAAGTTCTGGGGCATCACCGGCCCGGAAAAGGGATAACGCAAAAGCCAGTGACGCTTACGCGAAAGCCGGCAACGAACAGTTGCCAGCCATTGGGCGGAGTTTCGAAACTCCGCCCTCTCGCCACGGCCAGTTAATGTAAGCTCCTGAATTAACGGTGGATAAGTAGGCGGCGGAGTTAAGAAAGTGCGCCCCGTCCGTTAAAGCCAGATCTGGAAACGAGCAGCCGACGAAGGAACTTATTTATTTCAGGAAAGGCAATCCCGGACGCAAGCCGATCTGCCCGCCCGCCTACAACGCTATGCGTAGCATTGCGGGCAGGCAGTCGCTACGCGCCAGCGTTGCAGGCGGGTCGTCCTTGGCCAGCGCTCCCTGGCTGACGCTCGGGCATTCGGGCAGGCTCACGGCAACGGTTTCGCCCGACTCAGGAAGATGGCTATGACATCCCGCGAAAGGGTTTTAGCAGCGATCAATCACCAACCTACCGACCGCTTGCCGGCTGATTACAGCGCCCATACCGAGGTTACCGAGGCCCTCAAGGCCCGGCTGAGCCTCGCCACTTATGAGCA
This sequence comes from Lentisphaerota bacterium, assembly GCA_016188985.1. Classification (GTDB taxonomy): domain Bacteria; phylum Verrucomicrobiota; class Kiritimatiellia; order JAAZAB01; family JAAZAB01; genus VSJD01. The sequence goes on from JACPGM010000097.1 coordinate 9,691, forward strand.
ACTGCTCCAAGCCTTGCATATTGATCTTCGGCATATCCCCGCGCCCTATACGTACCCGCCATCGGAGCCGGATGAGGCCGGTTATCGGCGCAACATGTGGGGCACTCGTTACCGTGGCGACAGAGTGGCGCTTGCTGATCATCGCGACGATGAGCACAGCACCGAGAGCCCGAGTCTTATTTCGCCGTTCACCGAAGAAGCCACCGTTGCTGACGTGCACGCGCATCCCTGGCCGGATCCGGCCCAACTGGACTACGCCACCGTCCGCGCGCAATGCGAACAATTCGGCGGCCAATACGCCCTGGTCGGCGCGCCCTGGAGCCCGTTCTTCCACGAAGCCGGCTGGCTGATCGGCCAGGAAAAATTTTACATCTGGCTGACGACCAAACCTGACGTGGTCCAGGCTATCATCGCGCATATCGTGGACTTTGAAGTGGAAGCCACGCGCCTCTTTCTGGAAGCAGCCGGCGGATTGATTGATATCGCTTACTTCGGCAATGATTTCGGCACCCAGCGCGGTCTCTTCATATCGCCGCAAATGTGGCAGCAATTCTTCCAGCAGCCGCTCAAACGGTTTTATGACCTGGCGCATTCCTTCGGCTGCAAGGTCATGCAGCATTCTTGCGGCGCGGTGCGCGCGCTGATCCCGTGGTTCATTGAAGCCGGCGTAGATATTCTTGACCCCATCCAAGTCGCGGCGGACGGCATGGCCCTGCCGGACCTCTACCGCGATTTCGGGTCGCGGCTGGCGTTTCATGGCGGGGCGGATACCCAGACGATTCTGCCCTTTGGAACCGTAGCGGACGTGCGGGAGCTAATCCAACAGTACCGCGAACTGACTCGGGCGCAGGGCGGCTACATTCTGGCAGGTTCCCAGGAATACATGCGCGACATTCCGCTTGATAATATTCTGGCCATTTACGAGTGAAGCGCGCCCGGCAATAGGGCACGGGAGCCGAAGCGGGAAAACAGGCAGCGTAAATATGGTTCAAGGTTCACGGTTTTGGGGTTCTCCTCCGGAGGCGGATCCGCGGCGGAACGATTTAGCAGATTGAAGCGGAAATCAGCAACCTCCATAACTGTGAACCGCTGAACAGTGAACCATACCAATAAAAAGGAAATTGCCATGGAAAAATTGAAAGACAGCCGGACAAGTCAGACAGGTCGGACAGGTCAGACGGTCACGCGCAAATACGCCGCCGGACGGATCGTGGCCGTCGCCCAGGATGTGCACAGCGACATCATGCGCCGGAGAGTGCGGCCGGCGCTGCGCTTTCCGATCCGGGCCTTAAGCAATGTGAAATACGACGCCCGCAAGGGTCATTTTGAGATTCTCAAGAAAATGGCCACGCGCACGCTCTCCTACAATACGGTCAAGACTTTTGCCCAGTCCATGCGGCTCATGGCCACGACCAAGAAGGACCTCCTGGACAAGAACGACATCGCGGGCAAACGCGAGATCTATTACAACAGCAAGAGCTGGGCCGAGTGCCGCTTCGACGAGCAGCCGGAAAGTGACACGCTCCTGGACGACATGGAAGCCATGCTGGGCATCAACCGCGAACAGTTAGGCTACATCCCCGAGGAACGCGGCGGCGAAGTAACCGGCCCTCTGACGGTTATTGACCGCGACCCGGGCAGCGGCAAGGAAATTCGCATTGACTGCGAAAGGCTGGGCACCGGCGCCTGGAGCATTCCCAGCCAAGTCGAGCATCTGCGTTTCATCTCGAAAGCCAAGTTCATCCTGGCAATTGAAACAGCCTCGTTATTTCAGCGGCTCGTGCACCACCGCTATTACGAGAGCGCCAACTGCATTCTCATTTCCATGAGCGGCGTGCCGACGCGCGCCTGCCGGCGGTTCATCCGCCGGCTGGCGGACGACCAGGGTTTGGCGGTCCTGGCTTTTACCGACGGCGACCCTTACGGCTACTGTAATATCTACCGGACCCTGAAGGTCGGCTCGGGCCAAGCCGCGCATATCAACCAGTTTTTCTGCGTGCCGCAGGTGCACTACCTTGGGGTAACGCCGCAGGACATCAAGGACTACCGCCTCGAAGACGCCACCCACCCGCTGGAGGAAATTGACATCAAACGCGCCAAGGACGCCTTGAAGAACGACCCCTTCATCCGGCACTACAAGGAATGGCAGGCGGCGCTCAACCAGATGCTCTCCCTGGGCGTGCGCGTCGAACAGCAGGCCTTCGCCAAGCACGGACTTAATTTCGTTCTGGAAAAATACCTGCCGGCCAAATTGAAGAAAGGCGCGTTTCTGCCGTAACGTATGGCGAAATGGCGCGACGCAAGGAAAGCGCCCTTCGACGGCAACCGTAGGGCCTCAGCTTGCTGAGGCCATTATTTTCCGCCCACGTAACGGAGGTGTTTAGTTCCACAGTCGAACCAACAGGCGCTGAGCCGTTGCCACCATCCTGGCTACGCCTTGCACGCTGGGCTTGGCCACGCGGCTGATCAGCGATTCGTACCCGCCGGATGCCCAGGCTTGCGGCGTGACGAGGTAGCCCAGATAATCTCCGCCCAACTCGACCGGAAAGGTCCAGGGAAAAGGGCTTTCCGCCTTGATTTTAAGCCCCCACTCCGCGAACAGTTCGCCCGGCAGACTGGCAAAGCCGACTTCCCCAATGCGCCAGGCCTGGATGATTGTTTTAGCCTGCGTCACGTTTTCCCGCTTCATGATTTCCAGTTCTTTCCGGAAAAAGTTCTGCGCCTCAGGAGACCACTGCGAATCCCGAATCCGCTTTTCCTGCGGAATGCTGAAATCACGGTAGGGTACCACGATTTCCTTCTTGATGGCGCCCAGCCGGATGCGGCCCTTGAACGGCACGCGGTTGGCCAACCGTTGGATGATAACTTTGGCCAAGGCCTCGCCGATTTGGCGATGGACCTGGCCCGGCGCGGCATTGGCTACCGCCGGGTTGATATCGCCACAGGCGCCCGGCATGAAGATTGACACCACCTGGGGACCGAATTGTTGGCGCAGCCGGTTAGCCACCACAGCCGGATAGTCGGCGCTGAAGCAGGGTCCGAAATTAGCGTTGGTGTGCAGAGCGTAATTCCAAAGGATGGCGATCGGCGCGCCGCGTTCGTCATCGAAGCAGAGAATGCCCACTTCCGGGTCAATCGGCGCGGCCGCGCCCAGGCACTGGAGAGCCTCCTCGCCGTTATGAAGCAGCCAGGTGTTGATTTCGCGCCCGCCCTTGAATTTCAAACGGCGGTTATGCAGCACATTCCAGCAATAGCCCCGTTCGCGCGTCATCCGCGCCGGGCGCCGCGCCTGCTGCGCCCGTGCCACAACTTCCGCGAACTTGCCGGGAAGGGTCGCAAGCCATTTGCGGTTTATTTTGGCGCCCAAATATTTCACTATATACGGGCCGGTGTGCGTGTGATTAGCCGCCCAGACAATATGGCCGGCGGGAATCCCGGTGCGGCGCGCGGCCAGCATCACCGCCGCGTCGCCGTATTTGCGCTCCAGCATGCATACATCAATCAGGATGTAGGCGAGGGTTACGTCCGCCGCTTCCAGCACGATCGCCTTCATGGTCAGAGGATCTTCAACTCCCCGCGAAGGCCTGGGCGCCAGGCTTCCGGCCAGCGCCGTGCCCACGGGCGGGGTAATGTTCACTTCGGCGGCGCCGACAAGCAATTGATCGGTCATGATTCGTTTTCTCCTGCTATGACGCCTGCTTTTGAATCCAGCGTTTAATCGTCTCAAACCGTTCGAGCGGCACGGCAATGCCATCCGCGAACGCTCCCAGGACAAAATTCGCCGCGCGCAGCCGCGGAGTGATGAGCCGGTCGAGCAGCGGTTCAATGGCCTGACAATCCCCAGTCAGCCACAATCCCGCCGGCAAGGCGCTGATAATACTCAAGTCCTCGCCGAGCACATCCAAGGCAGCCTCCCAGGGCGTATCGCCCGTCGGCGGCGGGGTCAAGGCATGGAGCCCATCGCAACCGGTTTCTTTGATCAAGGGCAGCAGAGCCTTGACATGTCCGCACATGTGCAGAATCGCGGGTTTCCCGGCCCGGTGCATGGTCTCGACAAAATCACGCTGGTGCGGCATGTTGTACTTCGCGTAAATTTCCGGGCTGATATAGAACGTGCTGGTATTCTCGCAGAGCGTGGCGGAGGTCCAGGGACCATTGGCGATGATTTCGAACGCGGGCAGCTCCCGCGCGTGCATACCACGGATAAGCCCGTCCATCTCCTCCGGATGATCATGATACAGCAGGTAGAAGTTCTGCGCGCCCATGTCCTCTTCCAATAAACGCGGAACAGCGGAGGGTCCCCAAAACCTGGTAACAACCCCATCATCGCCCAGTTCGCGTTCAATGGCAACCAGGTTCTCCTGCTCAGGCCGTTGGGCAAAAGTCACGCCTTCCCACATTTCGCGGTATAAGCGGACCGCGAAAATCGAATCCACGGGGTATTTCACCGGATGCCCCTGGCGCGTGATGCCGGTCAGTTTGCCCTTGGGCGTTTTCCATTCCCTTACCGCGAGCTCAGGTTCCTGTTCGTTGTGAAGGACGGACGCCTGGACGTCGGGGCCCCATCGGAATTGAGGCGACGAGAACCGATACGGAGTGCCCCAGCCATTTAAAAGAAAGCTATCCACTCCAAGGTAACGACAAAAATCCAGCATGAGCATGTCTTTCATGTTGCCGGGAAGCTGTGACAGCGTGCGGCTATCCGCAAGCGTCGTCCAGGCGAGGCGATCTATGGGGCGCTTCTGAAGAAAAGCGGTGAGTCGTTCTTTGCCCGTCATGCCCTTTGCCTTCCTTTACGCAGTGCGCCCGCCCAGGGTGGCGTCCGTCATGCTTTTCAGCTTGGGTTGCGGGCGTAAGCCCGCCTTCAATTAGGCCGCCAAAGGCGGCAACTGTTTCATGTAGCTGCGGCGGTAACGCCGTGGCTGCTGACCGGAACCACGCCCTCACGGGCGCGGCTACAAAAAGATTGAAATTCCTAAACATTAAATTATTTCCACGCTCAACAGCCGACAAAGGTCTTTGATGGCCTCGGTGTTGTCGCCGTAGGAAATGATGTAATGCTGGCCGAACACCTTCTGGACAAAATCGTCAATCGGTCCGTCGAACGTTATTTCCAGGCTGGGCAGTTGCGGGGCCGGCGGCGCCCAGCCGGCTTCTTCCCACTTCCGCGGCTGGCGGGCCAGGCCCACCGCCAGATGCATGCTGTAGCGGTCGCCGGTATAGGCCAGGCGACATAGCGTCACCTTACCGGTCCTGACCTTAGAGACGTTCAAGAGCCCGGTATTAAAGTTGCCGAAAGCCGTCGGCATAACCGTCACCGGGCCAGCCACGATCTCCGCAGGCACATAATCCGGCACGCCCATGATCACGCCCTTTTGCGTGAATTCGTAGATCTCCATATAGGCGGCAATTTGGCCCGTCACGTAGCGCGTCATCAACTGC
>JACPGM010000098.1 GCA_016188985.1 Lentisphaerota bacterium
TATGTCTCGTTCGCGGTGAAGCTATTGCTGGCCTTCGGGGTGGCGTTTGAATTCCCGGTGGTCATCGTGGCGCTGGGGCGCCTGGGCGTGGTATCAGCGGCGTTCCTGCGCGGCAAGCGGCGGCATGCCATTGTAATCACGCTGGTTGTCGCCATGCTGTTGACGCCGGGACCGGACGTGTTTTCCCAGGCGGTCATGGCCGCGCCGATGATGCTGCTCTATGAAGGCTGTATCTGGATTATCCGCCTGGCGGAAAAGAAGAAGATCGCCCGGCAGGAACCACCGAGCGGTTAGACTGCGCCAAAGTTCTTACTGGTCGGTTTCTTCCAGCTCGAAATCAATGGTTATGTCCTTGTAGGCGCCGCCGAAGCCGAAGGGCAGTTCCGGAAGCGTCTGGACCGATTCCACCGCGGTCATGACCGAATTATCCATGAGGCTGTTGCCGGAGCCCGCGACCATTTCTTTCCTGGTGATTTGCCCATCCTGGCGGACGCGCACCTCAACCCGGGTAAGCAGTCCTTTCTGGCCCGCCAGGGCGCTGGGCTGCTGCCAGGCCTCATACATAATTGCGCGCACCTGCTCCAGGTACCACCCATAAGGCGTGGCCTGGCCGGATCCGGAACCGGCGCCGGCGCCATAGCCCGCGCTCGGCGCCCCGGCCGGCACGGGGCCGACACTCGCCACCGCGCTTGCCAGCATGGCGCGGATTTGCTCCTTAGACATTTTTTTTACGGGGCGCTTGACCTCAGAGGCTGCGGCCCGGCGGACAACATTGGTCTTGCCTTCGACCTTGGGCTTTTTGGACGCTGGGGACAACTGTGTTTTCGACGGTTCCGGAATAGGCGCGGGCATATCGGCCGGCCTGGGCGGCGGAAGAACTTCTGTTGGACGCAGAGTCCCCAAGGTTGGGCCCGGCTGGAAACTCACCAGGAACATCAAGTCCCTGGGCGCTCGCCGGGCGTGACAGGAGGTTAATGAAAACGCAATCAGGGCATAGATACCGGCCAGATGCACGGCCAGACTGAGCAGCATGGCGCGCAGGTAGGCGTTGCTCATGGCTATTCCACGTGGGAGACCAGCGCCATCTTGCTGATGCCGGCATCGTGCAGGATGCGCATGACATCCATGATGCGGCTGTATTTCAAGTCCTTATCCGCCCGCACAAACACAGTGATGGCCGGGTCCGTTTTGCCGAGGCGGTTCATTTCCGCCGCCAACTGGCTTTCGGCGATGGCGCGATTATCCAGGAAGAGCGCGCCATCCAGCCGCACGCTGACGGTGCGGGAGCGTTCGGGTTTAAGTTCCGCGGCCTTGCCCCGGGGCAGATTCACGTGCACCCCTTGCTCCATCAGGGGATAGGTGATCAGGAACACGGTCAGGAGCAGGAAGGCGAAATCCAGCATGGGGACCAGGTTGATCTCGCCAACCGCGTGGAGCGCTGTCCTGGTGCGTCGGGCCATGAGAGAACTCCTATGCCGGGCATCCGGGGCGTGTTGTCCAAATCCGGATTATTCCAAAATACCGGGGGCATCGCCCCCGGCTACAGCAAAAAAACGTCGCTTTTGCATTCTGTAGCCGGCCTCGTTGAGGCCGGATCTGATTTGAGCAACACGCCCTCCGGATATGACAACGGCTACCTTGCCCGGTCGTCACCACCGTCGCCCCTTCGACTATGCTCAGGGCTATGGCGGGCAGGCGCCTACGCCCGGAGACCGAATCGTTCAAAGTCGGCCAGCAGTTCCTCGGCAAAATGCTCCATCATTGTGCTTAAAATCCGGATACGGCTGGTCAGTATGTTATAGCCGATCAGCGAGGGCAACGCCACGATCAGACCGGCCAGCGTCGCGATCAACGACCCGGAAATGCCCGGCGCGACCGCCGAGAGCGTCGCCGTGCCCTGAATGGCCAGCCCGCCGAAGGCATCCATCACGCCCCACACGGTGCCGAGCAGTCCGAGAAACGGCGCGGCGGTTACGGCCGTGGCCAGGACCACGACGTTTCTTTCCAGTTGAATGATTTGCTCGTCCACCGTCTGGTCAATAATGTTACGCATTATTTTGATATCCGCATAATCCAGCTTTAGTTGAGCGGCTTCCGGCTGGTCGCTGAAAAACTCTTGCGGGTTGAGACCGCGCTCCTCGAGCACTCCGTGCAGCGCCCGGCAAGCCGCGCGATACATCATATAGAGCGGACACCCTGGAAAACTCTGGCGCTTCACAATCAGGGCCAGGGGGTGCGCTTCGCCCTGGTAGAGCGCCAGGAAGCGCCGGGATTCGCGGGCGGCCCGCCGGTATTCGATGAACTTGTTCACCATGATGCTCCAGGCCACCACCGAGCCGATAAAGAGCAGAACCACCAGCGTTTTACCGGCGGTATTAGCCCGCAGGAAGGCCTCCAGCAAGGTCGCCTGGAAGGTGAACGGCAGGAGAAAAAAAACGGTATTCATCAAAGCGCAGTATTGCAGAGCCGTCGCGGCGGGTCAATGGGAAATGGTTGATGGGAAATGGTTGATGCGCTTAGACCCTTTCCCGTAAACATACACGTTTTTGCGTGTATCTTTGTAATAAGAATATCCAATATCCAACACTCAATAACCAATGATGAAGAAAGGAAACAAAAACACCCCTTACACGTTGTCGCATAACCCGCATTGGACAGAACACTATGTTGGCTGTGACGGCTTAAGGCACGGCAAAGGGTGAAATGGCCCGCAGCTTTTTGATGATCGGCGGCAGATTTTCCAGGACATAGTCAATATCAGAGGTGGTGTTATAGCGGCTGAGGCTGAAGCGGATCGAGCCATGCGCCGCAATGAACGGCACGCCCATGGCCCGAATCACGTGGGAAGGCTCCAGCGAACCCGAGGTGCAGGCCGAGCCGGAGGAAGCGGCTATGCCGCAATCGCTCAGGTGATAGAGAATGGATTCGCCTTCAATATACTCAAAACTGATGTTGAGCGTGTTGGGCAACCGGTGCTCGGTATCGCCATTCACGCGCACCTTCGAACACGTATTCGAGATGCCCGCCTGCAGGCGGTCGCGCAACTGCGCTACGCGCGTGGTCTCGTCGGCAAGCGTTTTGGCGGCCAGCTCGCAGGCGCGGCCCAGGCCGACGATATAGGGCACGTTTTCGGTCCCGCCCCGCTTGCCGCTTTCCTGGTGCCCGCCCAGGAGCAAGGGCCGCAGGCGCGTGCCCCGGCGGATATAGAGGGCGCCAATGCCTTTGGGCGCGTGGAGTTTGTGGCCGGAGAGCGAGAGCAAGTCCAGCGGCACGCGCTGAACGTTAATCGGCAGCTTGCCCACCGCCTGGATGGCGTCGGTATGCATGATGCCCCCGGCGGCTTTAACCAAGTCGGCGGCTTCCGCAATCGGGAAGACTACGCCCGTCTCGTTATTGGCCCACATCAGGCTGACCACCGCGCGGCCCCGGCTTAAGGCGAGCCGCAAGTCGTCAAGATTGATCTGGCCCTTGCCATCCACTTCCAGTTCGATCACCGGGACACCGCGCTCCTTTAACATGCGGCAGGGTTCCAGCACCGCGGGATGCTCCACGCGGCTGGTGATGACGTTGACCGGCGTGTGAGCGACTTCGACCGTGCCGCGGATGGCCAGGTTGTCGCTTTCGGTGCCGCAACCGGTGAAGACGATTTCGGAGACCTCGGCGCCGATCAGGGCGGCCACCTGCGCGCGCGCGGTCTCGACGTGGTGGTGCACCTGGCCGCCGAACCGGTGCATGCTGGAGGGATTACCCCACAGCTCCGTGAAAAACGGCAGCATGGCCTCGATTACTTCCGGGGCCGGTTGCGTCGTGGCATTGTTGTCTAAGTACACGGTTCTCATGATGGGGACTCTTCCACTACCAGGTCCGGCGCCACAAATTCCCGCAGCTTGGCCTCAACCACGTCCTTCAAGGTGAACTGGGCCACCTGGCAATTAGCGCACATGCCGCGCAGGGCCACGATAACGCGGTTGTCCACCACGTCAATCAGCTCGATATCCCCGTCGTCTTTCTTCAGCGCCGGCCGGATTTCCTTCTCCACGGTTTCTTCAATGAGTCGGATCTTCTGCAGCGTGGTCAGGTGGGGTCCGGCAGTGCCGGACGGCGCGGGCGGCGCGGGCGGCTGTTCAGCCCGGATACGGGCGATGATGGCCTCGATCTCCGGTTGACACTTGCCGCAGCCGCCGCCGGCCTTGCAGTAGTTAGTCACCTGCTGCACGGTGGTCAGCCGGTTTTCGCGGACCACGCGGACGATCTCGTCCTCGGTCACGCCAAAGCAGTGGCAAACGACTTTGCCCTCCAGGATTTTCTTGGAAGTTTTGCCGGTGCGGTAGTTGGCAATGGCCACCTCCAGCGCTTCGCGGCCCATGACCGAGCAGTGCATCTTTTGCTCGGGCAAACCGCCCAGGTAATCGGCAATGTCCTGGTTGGTTACTTTTCCGGCTTGCTCCAGGGTCAGGCCTTTAATCAGCTCGGTAAGCGCCGAGGAGGAAGCAATGGCGCTGGCACAGCCGAAGGTCTGAAACTTGACGTCGGCGATCCGGCCTTGCTTATCCAGCTTGAAGGTCAGCTTCAGCGCGTCGCCGCAGGCCATGGAGCCTACTTCGCCCACGCCATCGGCGTCGGCAATAGTTCCCACATTCCGCGGATTGCGGAAGTGATCCAGCACTTTATCGGTATATTCCCACATAGGGCTATCTGCCCGTTCCTTGTTGTGGGCGCCTCGCGTAAAAACAAGCGCCTCATGCAATGGGCCAAACCATATATCTTTCTCCAGTTGATATCCATAAAAAAATCCAGGTAATCCCTCAGCCATCTGGGGGTAAAATGGCGCGACCACGCCTTCCGCGTGGCGGGCACGAGGTTTACCACGCCAGAGGCGTGGTCGCGCCCTACGTAGGGCCTCAGCTTGCTGAGGCCATTGGGATAGATCCCCCACGTAACTGACCCATTACAAATCCAGGCGACCGAGTATTGACTCGGGATGATGGGGTGAGTAATAGTGATGGGCCATCGGCTTCGAGACCATCCGCGATGGTCGGACCGGGTGGCCTGGAGGGCGCATGCAAGTCAGAACTGATTTTCCCGGCGGGAACGGACTTCGGTTCGAGGCGGTCACGCCGGATCGCCTGCGGTTTGCGGCGGATCCGCGGGGCGGCCCGCACACGATGTGGTTCCATTTCCGGGTTG
>JACPGM010000101.1 GCA_016188985.1 Lentisphaerota bacterium
GATTGAAAGGTTTGAACAGATAATCCAGACGCGATTCGACATTGCATTGTTCGAGAAAGCGGCGGGGATGGTCATCTGGCCATTCGTCAGAATCGTGACATTCGTGGCCGTCAACGAAGAGTCCCAGTTTGAGAAGATCAGATTGACCTTGTTGCTGATGAGGAGCGAACTCAATTCCGCCGTGGCGCTGGTCAAGAGGACGCCCACGTTGTTGGAAATAATGATGACCTCATCGCCATTGGCCGGCACCGACTGGCTGCTCCAGTTGTTAGTCCCAGACCAGTCGTTGGTGCTGGGACCGGGGGTTACCCAGGTAACCGTGGCCGCGCGCGCACGAGGCATTGCGGCCAGCGCGGAAAATACCAGCACCCTGAGAATAATTCCGCAGCGCTTTGAAAGCATAGTTGCTCCGGTTACAAACGACACAGCCTGTTGCCCGCAATTCAGGCAACAGGCCGCGTCTCCCAAAGCACTATCGGCGGTCGCGTCTAATTGCGTTAGTGCGGGGGACCACCGCCGCCATCGTCGCCGCCGCCTTCTTCGATCGGAATGTCAACGGTCCCATCATTGCCGGCGTCATAGCCGTCAATTGTGCCGTTGCCGTTTTGATCTACAAGCACGCCATCAGCGACATTGTCGCCATCCATGTCCACCAGCGTGCCCGGTGGGGGCATGCTGGTCAGGGGTGGATCGAATGAACCATCTTCCAGCATGACGTGATCCCAGATGCCGTCGGCGTCCGTGTCCAACTGTGTTCCTGCACCTGGCCCGTCGCCGCCACCACCACCGCCGCCATCACCGCCACCACCTTCACTTTCCTCGATTGGCGTATCAACGGTGCCGTCCATTCCGATATCAATGCCGTCAATTATGCCGTTGCCGTTTTCATCCACCAGCACGGCATCAGCGACATCGTCGCCATCCATGTCTACCAGGGTGCCCGGGGGCGGCATACTGGTTAAGTCTGGATCCCAAGAACCATCTTCCAGCATGACGTAATCCCAGGTGCCGTCGGCATCCGTGTCTAACTGTGTCCCTGCACCCGGCCCGTCGTCGCCGTCGCCGCCGTCACCATCGCCGTCGTCGCCGTCACCATCGCCGCCGTCACCGACATCTATAGGGATATCCACGGTGCCATCCATGCCGGTGTCAAGGCCGTCAATCACGCCGTCGCCGTCCTGATCCACCAGTACGGCATCAGCGACATTGTCGCCATCATAATCAACCAGTGTTCCTGGAGGTGGTATCTCCATGAGGGGCGGATCGAAATCTCCGTTTTCCTGCATAACATGATCCCAGGTACCGTCGGCATCCGTGTCCAACTGTGTCCCTGCACCTGGCCCACCGCCGCCGCCACCATCATCATCACCGTCGCCACCACCACCGCCGTCGCCTTCTTCGATGGGCATGTCAACGGTGCCATCCCTGCCGATATCAACACCGTCAATTGTGCCGTTGCCGTTCTGATCCACGAGTTCGGAGTCAGCGACATCGTCACCATCCATATCCACCAGAGTGCCTGGTGGGGGCATGCTGGTCAGGGGTGGATCCCACGAACCATCTTCCAGCATGACGTAATCCCAGGTGCCGTCGGCATCGGTATCCAACTGTGTTCCTGCCCCTGGCCCGCCGTCGCCATTTCCCATAACTGCGCCTAATGCCAATCCCCATGCCGCCAACATTGCCAATAAGGTTTTCATGACTCCTCCTATAGGTTTAGAAGCCGGGATACACCTATCCATTTGTTTGCAAGAATATGCCATTATAATAAGATTGTCAATGCATTTTTTCACTAATTTTGTAATGGGTCAGTTATAGGGGGGAAGTATGAATACGGCTGTGCCGGCTGCGAGGCTTAGCCGACACCGCCGAGATTCCTCGCTAACGCTCGGAATGACCGTGTCTGCGTGTCATGTCGAGCGAAGTCGAGACATCTCGAGACATCTCCACTTCAGTGGTATACTTCTGGTTGCCCCCCAATAACTGACAGGTTACCTAATTTTTTCAGAGGGTTTTGGGCATTTGATGCGTTATACCTGTTAGAACCTTGCAGAATAGGGAGCATTAACATGTTTAACTTCAATTCAAACAGCAGGCCGCACCCGGAGCATCCCTCCGATCCGCGGCTGACAGCCTTGCTGCAAGAGTGGCGCGGAATCGAGCCAAGCCCAACCTTTGAAGCCTCGGTTTGGCGCCGCATTCGCTCCGCGGCGGTTAAAGAGCAACCACTTCCCGGTCTCTGGGCCGTTGCCATACGCAGCGCTTGGCAAGCCATGCACAGTGCTTGGCAAGCGCGTGGCTGGCTGAGAGCTGAAACGGTTTGGACGCCGACGCTGGCCGCCGCCGGACTTGTGCTCGGCGTCTCGCTGGCTTTGGCCCTGCCTCAACCGCGCTCAGGCCCAGACTTCGCGGTTTACCACGCGCTTAGCGTGGCGCCACTGATTAATTCCCGGACCTTGGCGGGTGCGTACCTTACCGTAACTTCAGGAGGAATCCGATGAAAAAAAACTTGTTTCTCGCGCTGCTGGCTGCGCTGGTCCTCGGCATCCTGGCCTTTAGTCTCACGCGCTGGACGGTTTGCGCGCGGCACGGAACCTTGGCCGCTCAAGTGTTGCCAAGCAGGCTGGAGGACATATCGTTCCTGACCAAGGAACTGCGGCTTGAGCCGGAGCAGGTCCGCGAGCTTACTAAGCTGCATGCCGCGCTGGCGACGAAGCTATCCGATTGCTGTCAGCGCCACTGCGCTGTGCGCGCGCGTTTGGGACCGGCGCTCGGCAATGAGACCAACGGCATGGTTCAAGCAAAGATGATGATCGCCGAAATGTGCCGCTCTTACGAGGAAGGCGAACTGGCCACGCTGGAACATATTCAGCATGTTCGCGCCATACTGAATCAAGAGCAAAAAAGGCGTTTCGATGAGCTGATCGCGGAATGCCTTTGTCGGACGTGCGCGGTATGCGGCCAGGGTGCGGCAAAGAGATAGAGAAACACGACCCCCAACGGGGTCGAACATCATAGAGCAAGCGAGCATCGCTGGGACCCCTACATGGTGCGGGATGTTTTTTGGCCACACCTTTTGTCCTGGGGTTGCCTGCCTGCCGAAGCCGCTTCGGCGCAGGCAGGCGCCCCAGGCTATGATGTAGCAGGCCTTTGGTCTACGGACAATGCGCCCCAAATGGGCGCTACATCATAGCCCAGTGAGAATCGCTGGGTGTCAGGTAGATGAATGAAAAAACCGCGAACCAGAATGAGAGAAAGGAGGGATGGTTAAATTAGTTCAAAGGGATGGAAATTAGTAAACATTCGCAAGACGGACCTAACAGTTGGAGGGAAGGGAAAAAACATGAAGAAGATAACGACAGTTGCGGGTGCGCTGGTGATGCTGATCGGGCTTGGAATCGCCGTAGCGCAGGATACCCAGCCGCCCAGCA
>JACPGM010000102.1 GCA_016188985.1 Lentisphaerota bacterium
CTGACGACCTGGAGCGGCATGCGCATGGAGGCCACGGGCTTTGCCGGCATGACCCTGGCCGAAATGCTCAAGCCCGGCGTCCTGTATCTGACCCGAGGTCCCCCTCCGAGTATTTAACTATTCCTTGGTTGCTTTCGTATTAACCTGATGGAATCGGTATAACCTGTTGACGGTCTGCGGAATCCCGCGCGCAGAGACAGACGCGGGTCAGGTGAAATGCGCTCAGCGTCGTTTCCGCCAGCGATTCGGGATTATCCCGCAACTTCCGCACAAGCTCGGCAAAAAAAAACACCGGTTCAGGCAAAGGCAGTTCAACCGACGGCTGGTTTTTGGTAATCAAGGAGCAGGTATTGCGAACCAAGTTGGCTTCAATAACGCCGTGACTGCCCGCCACGCGCAGCCAGTCGTCGCCATGACTGGGCGCGCCATTCGGACGTAAAAAATCAAGACTTATCGTGGCATGGCCGCCGTTGCTTAAACGCAGGATGAGCGCGCAATGGTCTTCACAATCCGGGTATTCCGGATGGGACATGTTTCCCTGCATGGCCGCCACCGCGGTGAAGCGCAGGGCGGTTGCGGAATTAATAAAATCCAGCGCATGCACGCCGATCCACGGAATCGTGCCGCCATAATAATCGCGCCGGCCGAACCAAAGCGGCCGATCTGTTCCGAACTTGTAGGATTTGCGCGCGTTGCATAAAACAATGTCGCCGATTAATCCAGCCTGAATGGCTTGGCGCGCTGCCCGAAGCGCGGGATGGGCGCAACTGCCCAGAATCGCGGCGCATTGAACACTGGCGTTTTTCACGGCCGCAGATAAGGCGTTCAGGTCTTCATGCCGCAGCGCCAATGGTTTTTCGCAAATCAAATGGCACCCGGATTTGGCGGCCGCAACGGCCAGCGGGGCAATTTGATCAAGACGGGTGCTGACCACAACAACCTGGGGGCGAGTTTCCTTCAGCAGGCCAGCGGGAGTTTCGAATATCGGCGCATTGTCGCTGATTTTTAAGATCTCTTTCAAGTCTTGGGGATTGTCTTCCGGAAAAACCTTGGCCAAACCGACGACTTCAACTTCATCTGGAATCTGTTTCAGGGCGGAAAGGACGCTGCCACCGTGTCCCCAGGTTCCAATCATTCCGATAGTTATCTTTTTGATAGTCTTGGCCCTCCCGGACACCACGCATAAGGCCATTCGGGGCTGACCCCAATCCCGCTGACCCCAGTCCGCTAATTCTGTCAGAGTCATTGGGAAGTCATTGGGGTCAGGTCTATACGAACATACATTTCAGAACATCCCCGACGGACTGCTGGCACAAGGGATCTTTCGAGAGGCGGGCCGAAAAGCGACGGACGGCCTGGCCGACCGCATGATAACTGCTCATGCCAGCCTGTTCGGCAAGCGCCCTCAGACTCATCCCGCCATGCCGCCGCCCCATGTATAACGCCAAATCGCGACCCCAATCCCCGTGCCGCTCCGCGAAGGCAGCCCATTGCTCGCCCTTCAGTTTCTCCACCGCTTTCTTGATCTGCGGCCACTCTGGCCGCTTAACCAGCACTCGGGCCGCCTTCTGCTCCAGACGGTCCCCTTTCAGGCGCTCACGCATTTGCTCAATCCACTCGCGGCTTCCGTAGAGCAACCCGGCAAGAGCTTTCGCAAAAGGATTCTCCTCCGCCAGCTCTCCGGCGAAGGATTCCACGTACGCACGGTATGCCCGACGTTGCGCCTTAAGCTGCGACCGCCGTTCCCCGGCCAGAACCTCATTCACCGTGAGCCACTCCGGCACAGGCCGCCAGCCGGCGTAGCAAGGATAGGAACTCCACCGGAAGGACTTGAGCGCCTCGCGCCGCCGGCGTGTCGTTTCCGTGTCCGGCGTTCGCAGCCCAAGCCCTTCCGCCTTCTGGGTGCGCTTTCCGAAGTCAAGGGATTCCACATGCACACAATTGAGATGGATGTAGCGCGTGATCGGCCAGGCGGCGGCCCGCCCTTCGAATAGAATCGCTTTGAACCGGCCCTGAAA
>JACPGM010000107.1 GCA_016188985.1 Lentisphaerota bacterium
GAAGCAAGGCGCGGCGAGCGCTATTCCGGCTCTGCCGAAAGCGGCGCATACGGCCGTCTACATTGAAATGGCCACCACGGCCGCGGAGCTGGAGCAAACGGCTGAGGCGGTAGGAGCGCTGCTGGAAGCCTGCGGCAGTTCGGCGGATACGGCCTGGACCGCCACGACCGAGGAGGAGACGGAAGGCCTGAAAGCTTTCCGCCACGCCCTGCCGGAAACAATCAACCAGCGCATTGGCGAACGGGCCCAAAAATTTCCCGGCCTGACCAAACTGGGCACTGACCTGGCCGTGCCCGACGAGGCCTTGTTGAAGATGATGGCCGCTTACCGGGACAGGCTATCGGCGGCCGGATTGGAATATGTCATGTTCGGCCACATCGGCGACAATCATGTGCACGTCAATATTCTGCCGCGTAATCTTGATGAATATGCGCAGGGCAAAGCGCTTTACCTGGAACTGGCTCAGCAAGCGCTGGCCTGGGGTGGCACGGTTTCGGGCGAGCACGGGATCGGCAAATTAAAGAAACCCTTCTTAAGCCTGATGTATGGCGCTGAGGGCATTGCCGCCATGCGCGCGGTCAAGCGCGTCTTTGATCCCGCCGGCCTCTTGAACCCGGGCACATTGTTCGATGTCGAAGGTTCTATTCCAGGACGACCGAAAGCAGGAAATAATCGGCTGTGGACAGCATGACGCGCCATTCGGCGGTTTCAGGATTAAAAACACAGGGATCGGCCAGACCGTCACCGTCATAATCAGCCGGGACGGGGACAAAACCCGACCCGCCGGGCGCGTCCACTATTGTGGACAGGAGGTAATACATACCAGATAACATGACCCGCCAGTCGGCTGTTGCAGCGGAACACGCGGCCGGGTCGGCGCGGCCGTCGCGGTCGAAGTCGGCGCTGGCCGGAAGATAACCAGGTCCGCCGGGCAGGTTAGTCAAGGACAGCAGGAAATAGTTCGCGCTGGAGAGCATCACCCGCCACTCAAAACTGTTGGTATTGTAAACAGCCGGGCCGGCGTAGTGGTCGCCATCATAGTCGGCGCTGGCGGGAACAAAACCGGCGCCGCCAGGCGGATTTGTTGTGGTTACTAAGAAATAGTCCGCGCCGGACAGCATGGCTCGCCACTCAAAATTGGTTGTATTATAGACCGTTGGATCACCCAGGCGGTCGCCGTCGTAGTCGGCAGAGGCGCTCAGGTAGCTAAGGCCGCCGAGCAGGTTGGTTATTTCAAGCCGGAAATAGTCAGAGTCGGATAAATACACGACCCAGGAAGCCGAGACCGGGCGATAGACCGTCGGGTCGGCCAGTCGGTCGCCGTCATAATCGGCGACGGCGGGCAACAGGGCTTCGGCATAGACCCCGGTGAAGGTCAGGTTTGCCAGACTGGCAAGCACATTGGTCTGCGCCATCGGCCGACGGTATCCCGGCAAGAACCCGAATGTAACTCCATAAGTGCCCACCGGCACGAGCGTGTTGGAAAGATTCCCCAAGCCGCTCAGCGGTCCGCTGTAGGCTTGCGGGTAAGCGGTCAGACTCCAGGAAGCGTTGCTGGGCGTAACTTGAATGGCAATCGTGCCGACCTCCACGGCCTGGGTGGGCGTCGCGGCATAGTACCACAAGCCATCGCCCAACTGGCCGTAGTCGTTAGCGCCCCAGGCCCAGACCGTGCCGTTGCTCATGAGCGCCAAGCTGTGTGCTGCGCCCGCAGCAATAGCCGTCACATTGGAAAGACCCTGGACCGGCGCCGGCAAATTGGTGTTGGATGTCCCGCCATTGCCCAGTTGACCGGCACTGTTGCCGCCCCAGCTCCAGACGTAGCCATCAGACTTTAGCGCCAGCGCATGCACCCAACCAGCGCTAACGGCTGTAACATCCGTAATATCAGTTACCGGCACCGGCAGATTGGTTGTAGCCAGCGTTTGATTGCCAAGCTGGCCAGAGCTGTTATCGCCCCAGGCCCGGACTTGGCCATCATTCAATAGCGCGAGCGAAAAACTTCCACCGGCGGAAACGGCGGCTGCGTTAGCAAGATTCAGCGCCTGAACCGGGTAATTGGTGTCATCCAGCGTTCCATTACCCAACTGGCCATAGGAATTGGCGCCCCAGCCCCAGACAGTATTGTTGTTCCCAAGCGCAAGGCTATGCACGCGGCCAGCCGATATGGCCGCGGC
Organism: Lentisphaerota bacterium; assembly: GCA_016188985.1. Lineage (GTDB taxonomy): Bacteria > Verrucomicrobiota > Kiritimatiellia > JAAZAB01 > JAAZAB01 > VSJD01. The sequence goes on from JACPGM010000107.1 coordinate 2,178, forward strand.
GTTGGAAAACAGCGTCTGAGTTGGAAGGTTGGTCGCGTCCCAGGAACCGTTACCCAACTGGCCATAGGAATTATCGCCCCAACCCCAGATGGCGCCACCCGCCGTCATCGCCAGTGAAAATAATTCGCCGGCGGAAATGGCCTGGACGTTGTTGAGGCCGATGAGCGTCGGCAGGTTGGTATTGAGATTGTTGCCCACGCCCAGTTGGCCGTTGAGATTTCGTCCGCAGCTCCACACCCGACCCGTACTGGTCCGGGCCAGGGTATGCGAGTAGCTGTAGGGTGGAACATAATATAGGCCGTCGGAGGCCAGCTCGATTACGTTGGACAGCCCGGTGAGCGCGCTCGTGGGCAGATTAGTTACCTGGTCCTGGCCATTACCCAGTTGGCCCTGGGCGCCATTACCCCAGCCCCAGACGATGCCGTCGGCTTGCAAAGCCAGGGACAAATCCGCGCCCGCCGCGATGGCCACGATATTAGAAAGTGCGCCCACCTGCCGGACATACGCGCGATAAGACGCGACCCCATTGCCCAACTGGCCATAGCTGCCATCGCCCCAGGCCCAGAGGCCGCCGTCCTGATCCAAGGCCAGGCAATGCGCGCGGCCGGCTGAAATGGCGCGGATGTTGGTTAGCCCCGCGATCTGCACCGGCTGGTTGGTGAAGGAAAAATCGCCCGCGCCCAACTGATGTCTCGAATTATTACCCCAGCCCCAGACCGTGCCATTGGCGTGGAGCGCTAAGGCAAAACTTTCGCCCGCCGCGATTGCAATTATATTGGTGAGATTCAAGACCTGCACCGGAGAGTTGGTGCTGATCTGCGTGCCGTTGCCCAGGTTGCCGGAATTATTATTGCCCCAGGCCCAGACCGTGCCGTTGCTGGCCAGGGCCATGGCGAAATAGCGGTCTGCGCTTATGGCCACCATGTTCGAAAGGCCGGCCTGTTGGGGAACATTGGTGGAGGCGCCGGACGTGCCGTTCCCAAACTGGCCATGCCCATTATTGCCCCAGACCCAGACCGTGCCATCGGTTTTCAGGGCCATCGTGAACGAATCGCCGCCGGCAATGGCGCTTACATTGGAAATACTGGTTACTTGCTGGGGCGCATTGGTAGATTGCGGCCAGCAAACACCGTTCGTGTCATAAACGCCGATGCCCAATGCGCCTGAGCCATTGTCGCCCCAGCTCCAA